>NZ_JACVYG010000037.1:0-111683 GCF_014712245.1 Streptomyces sp. 5-10 | reverse complement strand
AGCCGCAGCGCGGCTGGGAGGTCAACAACCCGGACGAGCTCGCGCAGGTCCTGCGCACCCTGGAGACCATCCAGGGCGAGTTCAACTCCGGCGCCAAGAAGGTCTCCCTGGCCGACCTGATCGTCCTCGGTGGCTCCGCCGCCGTGGAGAAGGCCGCCAAGGACGCGGGTGTCGACGTCGAGGTGCCCTTCGCCCCGGGCCGTGTCGACGCGACCGACGAGCACACCGACGCCGAGTCGTTCGCCGCGCTGGAGCCGACGTACGACGGGTTCCGCAACTACGTCGGCAAGGGCAACCGCCTGCCGGCCGAGTACCTGCTGCTGGACCGGGCGAACCTGCTCACCCTGAGCGCCCCCGAGATGACCGTCCTGGTCGGTGGTCTGCGCGTGCTGGGCGCGAACCACAACGGGTCCAAGCACGGCGTCCTCACCGAGACCCCGGGCAAGCTCACCAACGACTTCTTCGTCAACCTGCTCGACATGGGCACGACCTGGAAGTCCACCTCCGAGGACCAGACCACGTTCGAGGGCCGNAACCACAACGGGTCCAAGCACGGCGTCCTCACCGAGACCCCGGGCAAGCTCACCAACGACTTCTTCGTCAACCTGCTCGACATGGGCACGACCTGGAAGTCCACCTCCGAGGACCAGACCACGTTCGAGGGCCGTGACGCCTCGGGCGAGGTCAAGTGGACCGGCACCCGCGCCGACCTCGTCTTCGGCTCCAACTCCGAGCTGCGCGCCCTCGCGGAGGTCTACGCGAGCGACGACGCCAAGGAGAAGTTCGTGCACGACTTCGTCGCGGCGTGGGTCAAGGTCATGAACCTGGACCGGTTCGACCTCGTCTGATCCGCTCCGCTCCGAGCACGCCGTCCAGGCCGGTCCGCACGGACCGGCCTGGACGTCTTTCTTCCGCCCCGATGTCGGCCCCGGCGGGGCCGACGGACACGCTTTGCTCTCTCTTTACAACGCGCCGCGCCGCCGCCTCGTCTCTCCGCTCGATCCGTGACCCGGCCCGCCGAAGGGCCGGGCGGACCGACGAAGGAGATCGACTCCATGCGCCGCACTGTCCTCAGCGCGATGACCCTCGCGTGCACCGCCGTACTGGCGACCACCGCGCCCGCGTTCGCCGACGACGCGACCCCCGCCCCCCGCGCCCCCAGGGCCTCCGCCAGCCCGGTCCCGAGCGCGGAGCCGACCCGTACGCCCACCGCCGACGCCCTGGTGCCGAAGGAGGAAACGACCAAGAAGCGGGACCGCGGCCAGGTCGCCGTCGTGCCGAAGGGCGCGCCGAACACCGGAGTGACGGACGGGTCCTCCGGGTCGTCCGGGACCGAGGGCGCGCTGATCGGCGGGGGCGCCGCCGCGGTGCTCGCCGCGGGCGGCGCGGCGGTCCTCGTCGTCCGCCGCCGCCGGGCGACCGGGGCATGACCCCGTTCTCCAGGCGCGCCTTCGCCACCGCGGCGATGGCCTCGCTGCTCGCGGGCTGCGGCGGCCACCCGGCCGGGCGGACCACGGCCGCACCGCGCTCCGGGAAGAGGCCACCGCCGACCCCCGTGAAGGCGGCGCGCCCCCTTGGGCGTTCGGTCCCGGTCGGGCTGCGGATCCCGGCCATCGGCGTCGACACCCCGGTCATCCGGCTGGGGCTGGCGCCGGACGGGAGCGTGGCGGTCCCGCCGGTCACGGCCCACGACCGCGCGGGCTGGTACCGGCACTCGCCGACACCGGGGCAGCTCGGCCCGTCGGTCATCCTCGGCCATGTCACGGTCGGCGCCTACGGCGACGGGGTCTTCCGTCACCTGGCGCGGCTGCGCCGGGGCGAGGGGATCGTGGCGCGCCTGGAGAACGGCACGGCGGCCCGGTTCGCCGTCGACGCCGTACGGACCGTCCCCAAGATGGACTTCCCGGCGGACGAGGTCTACGGGAACGTGGACCGCCCGGAGCTGCGGCTGATCACCTGTGGCGGCCCCCGCTCCGGCGACGGCTACCTCGACAACGTGATCGTCTTCGCCGCGCTGACGTCCGGCGGCCCCTGACCCACCCCGGATCCCGGGCCCATGGAACCCACACCGGCGGCCCGGGATCCTCCCCTGACGAAGTGCCCGCACGGCCGAGTGCCGTCCCGACCATGGAGTGCGTTGAAACGGTCCCGTGACAGGGCGGCGTCCGAGCTGTTCGCCGCCCTCTACCCGCGCCTGGCCGGCTGGTGCCGCCGTCTCGTCGACGACGACGAGACGGCCCATGAGATCGCCTCCGAGGCGTTCACCCGGCTCTGGGCCCGCTGGACGTCCGTGGAGGAGCCCCGCGGCTTCCTCTACGTCACCGCGGCCAATCTCGTCCGGGACCACTGGCGCAAGGTGGAGCGCGAGCGCAGGGCCGTGCGCCGCGCCACCACGGAAGCCGCCGTCCGCCCCCACGCCGAACAGTCCGACCCGTCGGTGCGCCTGCTCGTGCAGTCGCTGCCGGAACGGCTGCGCGTCCCGATCCTGCTGCACTACTACGCTGACATGCCGATCCGGGAGGTGTCCGTACTGACCGGGCGCAAGGAAGGAACCGTCAAGGCCGACCTCCACGCGGCCCGGGAACTGCTCCGCGTCCACCTGAGGAGAAGCCTTGACCCCACGCTGTGACGACGGCCCGGAGCACATCGGCCCCGAGTACATCGGCCCCGAGCGGGAGCCCGACGACCCCCTCGCGGTGATCCTGCGGCCCCCTTCCGACCACCTCGGCCCGCCCCCCGGCCGGTACGAGGCGATCCGCCGTGCCGCGGTCCGCCGCAAGCTGCTCCGCACGGCGGCCGGGGTCGGTGTGTCCTGCGCCGTGGCCGCCCTCGTCGCGCTGCCGCTCCGCGCGACGGCGCCCGAGCCCCCCGCGCGCCCGACGGTCCCGCTCGCCCCGCCGCCCGCGACCGGCCGTGCGACGCCCCCGCTTCCGTCGGCGTCCCCCACTCCCTCGGCGCCGCTCGCCCCGTTGGCGCCGTCCGAGTCCGCGGGGAAGCGCCCCGGCCGCGGGCCGGGGAGCGGGACGTCCGGCCCGCGGGACGGTGCGGAGGTCCCCGCCCGCGGCCGGTCGCCGGTTCCCGACTCCTCGGCGCGGGCCGTGCCGTCGGAGGGCCGGAGGGAATCCGCCACCACCCCCGGAACCACCCGACGGCCGTAGGCGGCCCCGGCCGCCCACGGCCCTGTCGCTTAAGCCTTCGAACCGATGCCGGTCAGCGACCGCACTTCCATCTCCGCCTGCTTCTTGGGGTCGGCGGGTTCCTTGCTGAGGACCGTGCCGAGGAAGCCGCAGAGGAAGGAGAGCGGAATGGACACCAGGCCGGGGTTGGTGAGCGGGAACCAGTGGAAGTCCACGCCCTTGATGATCGACGTGGAGCTGCCCGAGATGGCCGGGGAGAAGATGATGAGCACCAGGCCTGAGCCCAGCCCGCCGTAGATGCTCCACAGCGTCCCGGTGGTGTTGAAACGCCTCCAGAACAGCGTGTAGAGGATCGTCGGCAGATTGGCGGACGCGGCGAGCGCCAGGGCCAGCGACACCAGGAACGCGACGTTCTGGCCGTTGGTCACGATGCCGCCGAGGATGGCCAGGAGGCCGATCACGAGCGCCGTCAGACGGGCGACCCGGATCTCGGACCGCGGATCGGCCTTTCCGTTCCGGATCACATTCGCGTACACGTCATGGGCGAACGAGGCCGAGGCGGCCAGGGTCAGCCCGGCGACCACCGCCAGGATCGTCGCGAAGGCCACCGCGGAGACGATGCCCAGGAGCATCGCACCGCCGATCTCGAAGGCGAGCAGGGGAGCCGCGGAGTTCTCGCCGCCGGGCGCGCTCACGATCTTGTCCGAACCGACCAGCGCGGTGGCGCCGTACCCGACGAGCAGGATCGACAGATAGAAGATGAACATCGACCAGGAGCACCACACCACCGAGCGCCGGGCCTCCTTGGCGTCCGGCACGGTGTAGAAGCGCATCAGCACGTGCGGCAGGCTGGAGATGCCGAGGACCAGCGCCAGGGAGAGCGAGACGAAGTCGAGCTGGTCCATCGCGTCCTTGCCGTACCAGCCACCGGGGTTGAGCAGTTCCGCGCCCAGCGGGCTGTTCTGCGACGCCTGGTCGAGGATCGCCGAGAAGCTGAACCCGAACTTGCCGAGCAGGAACACGCTCATGAAGGTCACGCAGATCAGCAGCAGGCCCGCCTTGATGATCTGCACCCAGGTGGTGCCCTTCATGCCGCCCACCAGGACGTAGAAGACCATCACGAGGCCGACGCCGGTGATGATGAGGGCCTGTCCGCCCTTGCTCTGCACATTGAGCAGCAGGGCGATCAGACCGCCCGCGCCGGCCATCTGGGCGAGCATGTAGAAGAACGTGATCACCAGGGTGGCGTTGGCCGCCGCCGCGCGCACCGGGCGCTGCTTCATGCGGAAGGCCATCACATCGCCGACCGTGAACCGCCCGGTGTTGCGCAGCCGTTCACCGACGAGCAGCAGGGCGACCAGCCAGGCCACGAGCCACCCCACGGAGTAGAGGAAGCCGTCGTAGCCGTGGACGGCGATCGCCCCCGAGATGCCGAGGAATGAGGCGGCGGAGAGGAAGTCGCCGGAGAGGGCGATGCCGTTCTGGACGCCACTGAAGGCGCTGCCCGCGGCGTAGTAGTCGGAGGTGGTCGAGTTTCTGTTGGTGGCCTTGTAGACGACGAACAGCGTGATGACCACGAAAGCGAAGAAGACGCTCAGATTGATTATCGGGCTGCCGGTCGTGGGGGCTGCGATCTGCACTGTCATTCCTTGCCGACTCCCGCCAGCTCGTGGACCGTGTCCACCTGGGGATCAAGTTTCTTGTGCGCGAAGCGCCGGTATGTCAGGACGATCGCCATGGTCGTCACGAACTGCAGCAGACCGAAAACGGTGCCGGTGTTGACCGCGCCGAACAGCTTGCGGCTCATGAAGTCGTGGTCATAGGCCGAGAAGAGAACGAAGGTCATGTACCAGCACAGGAAGAACGCGCTCATCGGGAAGATGAACCAGAGCAGTCTCCTGCGCAGGAGTTTGAACTCCGGGCTCTGCTGGATCGCCTCGAAGTCGGGCTCCCCGATGTCGTCACCGCGATCGGCGAACCCCGGTCCGGTGGCCCGCTCGGATGGCAAGGAAGCGGGTGTTCGCACCGATTTATTCATGGTTTCTCCGGGGTTTTTCTGACGAAGACGTCGGTTCGGGGGCGCCCGCGCTCGGGCGTCAGGGGAGGGCAACCGGCGGGCCCTTGACGCGGCAAGTGTAGTTAGGCACCGGACGCAGTCAACGTCGCACCCTGCTCCTCACCGGTGCAGGTGGGCACATGTCGGGGCGTGGATCCGACGTCGGTGCCA
The DNA here is from genome assembly GCF_014712245.1 of Streptomyces sp. 5-10. Lineage (NCBI taxonomy): Bacteria > Bacillati > Actinomycetota > Actinomycetes > Kitasatosporales > Streptomycetaceae > Streptomyces > Streptomyces sp. 5-10. The sequence continues at coordinate 106,319 of NZ_JACVYG010000037.1, read as the reverse complement.
TCTCGAATATGGCGGGAGAGGTCGCTGAACCAATACTTTGTCTCACCTTCCCGTGTTGTCCATTTTGACTTGGTGTCAGCTTGACGATGGCCCTACAAGGTTGCGCCTTGAGGACATTTCGGGACCCGGCGTTGTGTCCCAAGTGTCGCCACTGGTAGAACCTCACCTCGGGTAGAACGTCCCATCGTGCGCGAGCATGAGTGCGGTGAGTACGCCGCTGGGCAGCGCTTGTGCCGTTGGCATATGACGGCGGCGCCCGGCTCGCCACTCCCTCCCCCGAGGGTGTTTGGATAGGTCAAGCAATGCAGTCTGCGGGGGTGTTCCCAAAGCCGGAGGTAGGTTGATCTGTGGGTTTCCTCGACCGCTCTCGCATCGTCGCAGGCGCGGGCTGGAATCGTTGGCTGATTCCTCCGGCAGCGCTCGCGATCCACTTCTCCATCGGCCAGGCGTACGCCTGGAGCGTCTTTAAGATTCCTCTGGAAGATTCCCTAGACATCTCGGGAACGGCTAGCGCCCTCCCGTTCCAGATCGGCATTCTGGTGCTCGGGCTCTCTGCCGCGTTCGGGGGGACGCTGGTGGAGCGAAAAGGGCCGCGATGGGCCATGTTCGTGTCGCTCGTGGCGTTCTCGACCGGCTTCCTGGTCGCCGCCCTCGGTGTCGCCACGCGCAATTACTGGCTGGTCGTCCTCGGCTACGGCGGCATCGGCGGAGTCGGCCTCGGCATCGGGTATATCGCTCCGGTGTCCACCTTGATGAAGTGGTTTCCGGACCGGCCGGGCATGGCCACCGGTACGGCGATCATGGGTTTCGGTGGTGGCGCGCTGATCGCATCTCCCTGGTCGACCGAGATGCTCAAGGCGTTCGGCAGTGACACCAGCGGCATCGCCAAGACGTTCCTGGTGCACGGCCTGTCCTACGCCGTGTTCATGTCGCTGGGCGTGCTGCTGGTGAGGGTGCCGCCCGAGGGCTGGCGGCCGGCCGGCTGGACGCCCCGTGTCGACGCGGGCAAGAGGCTCGTCACCACCGCGAACGTATCGGCCAGGAACGCGGTGCGCACGCCGCAGTTCTGGCTGCTCTGGGTCGTGTTGTGCATGAACGTTACTGCTGGTATCGGGATCCTGGAGAAGGCCGCCCCGATGATCCAGGACTTCTTCCACGACACGGCGAGCCCGGTGAGCGCGAGCGCCGCCACCGGGTTCGTCGCGCTGCTGTCCCTGGCCAACATGGCCGGCCGCTTCGTGTGGTCCTCGGTCTCCGACGTGGTCGGCCGGAAGAACATCTACCGGCTGTACCTGGGCGCCGGTGCCCTGCTCTACCTCACCATCATGCTCGAGAAGGACAGCAGCACCGCGCTGTTCGTCGCCTCGACGATGGTGATCCTGTCGTTCTACGGCGGTGGATTCGCCACCGTTCCGGCCTACCTCAAGGACCTGTTCGGCACCTACCAGGTCGGCGCGATCCACGGCCGGCTGCTGACCGCGTGGTCGGTCGCCGGAGTCGCCGGACCGCTCATCGTGGACTCCATCGCGGATTCCGCACATGAGGACGGGCGCTCCGGCCCGGCTCTCTACACCTTCTCGTTCTCGCTCATGATGGGGTTGCTCGTCATCGGCTTCATCGCGAACGAGCTGGTGCGTCCGGTGAATCCGAAGTTCCATGAACCGGAGCCGGCGGCCCATGAACCGGAGCCGGCGGCCCGGGAGGAGTCGGCGCCCCCGGAGGAAACCCCCGATCCCCTTCCGGCAGAGAGGCGGTAAACCGGTGACTGACACAGACGGCGCTTCGTCGAACGCGGCGGCCAAGACGGGTTCCCCCGTGGTGATGGTCGTGGCATGGCTGTGGGTGGCGGTGCCGTTTCTGTACGGCGTCTATCAGCTGGCCGAGAAAAGCAGCAAGTTGTTCGAGTAAAGGCAGGCGCGCCGACGCATCGCCGCAGCGATGGGCCGGCGCGCTGCCGGGCGTTCGACTTTCCCCATCCGGGGAAATCCCAGGAGAAACGGCATCGTGATACATCCCTGTGGGCAAGCCGGTCCGAGCGCGGAGCGCGCCTCATGACCCCGGGCAGGCATGCGGCCGCGCGCGACCGCTCGGCGTCGTGGTGGGCCGGCGTCGTGGAGTGGCGCAACTGGCGGCTGCCGGTGAAGCTGGGTGCCGTTCTGGTGGTGCCCGCTCTGCTCGCCGTGGGCTTGGGCGTCGTACAGATCCAGCGCGACGTCGAGCGCGCCAACTCGTACGCGGACGTGCAGCGGCTGGTCAAGCTGCGCGGTGGACTGCGGCCGCTGATCGGGGATCTGCAGATGGAGCGCAGCCTGTCGGCCGAGCGGCTGGGCGACGGCGGGTCCGGCGATCCGGCCACCCTCCGCCGGCAGACCCAGCGCGTGGACCGCGCTCAGGCCGCGGTCACCCGCACCACGCAGCGGACCCGCGGTCTGACGGGGGTTTCGGCCAACCGCTACCGCGACGCGTCCAAGCTCCTGGACGGGCTGCCCGACCTGCGCGAGCGGGTGACGTCCAAGAACGTGGACCCCTGGGCCGCGGTGACCGAGTACAGCAAGATCATCAACAGTCTGCTCGACCTGGACCAGGCGCTGGGCAGCGGGTTCGGTGACGCTCAGCTGTCCGCACCGGCCAGCGCGCTGTACGACCTGGAGATGGTCCAGGAGCAGGTCCACCTCCAGCATGTGATCGTCATGGTGGCGCCCCGGCCCGGCACGTTGGAGGACCCCAAGCTCATCCGGGCGCTCCAGGAGTCCGACATCCGCATGCGGGACAAGCTGAGCGACTTCCGCGCCGTGGCCACCGCGGGGGACCAGCGCGCCTACGACCGCACGGTCACCGGCCCGGAGGTCGATCGGCGCGCCAAGCTGCTGGACGCCGTGCTGTCCCGGGCGGGTTCGCTGAACGCCGGGCAGAACGCCGCCGAGGCCCCGCCGTTCTCCGACCGCACCTGGCACCGCAGTTCGGTGGCGACCGGAAGCCTCATCAACACGGTGGAGAAGCGGCTCGCCGACCGGCTCCGCGTGACCTCCGCCAAGCTCCAGGACGAGACCAGCGACCGGGCCGGTGCGGAGTCCGTGCTGCTCTTCGCCGTGCTCCTGCTCGCCTTCGCCATCGGCATCGCCATCGCCCGGCATCTGCTGCGGTCGCTGACCGTGCTGCGCTCCACCGCGCTCGACGTGGCCGAGCGCCGGCTCCCGGAGGCGGTGTCCAGCATCCGGGAGGGCGAGGTGTCCAGCACCTCGATCAGCGCCGTGCCGGTCCACACCACCGAGGAGTTCGGCCAGCTCGCGAGGGCGTTCGACGCGGTGCACGGTCAGGCCGTGCGCCTGGCCGCCGAACAGGCCGCGCTCCGCGGCGACCTGCGCGACACCCTGGTCAACCTCTCCCGGCGCAGCCAGACCCTGGTGGACCGGCTGCTGCGCCTGATGGAGCAGCTCGAATCGCACGAAGAGGACCCGGACCAGCTGGCCAGCCTCTTCAAGCTGGACCACCTGGCGACCCGTATGCGCCGCAACAACGAGAACCTGATGGTCCTGTGCGGCAGCACCCCGGTCCGCCCGTCCGAGCAGCGGGTGCAGCTGGACAGTGTGCTGCGCGCCGCGGTCTCCGAGATCGAGCACTACCGCCGGGTGGTCGTGGAGCCCGTTCCCACCGCCGAGGTGATCGGGTACGCTGCCGGTGACCTGGCGCGAATGATCGCTGAGCTGCTCGACAACGCCACCGCGTTCTCCCCGCCGGAGACGCAGGTGACCGTCAGCAATACACTACGGCCGGACGGTTCGGCACTGATCGAGGTCCGCGACGAGGGATTTGGGATGAGCGGAGCCGAATTGGCCAAGGCTCATCGGCGCGTAGCGGGGGACGCATCCGTGGAGGTACCTACGTCCCGGCAGATGGGCTTGACCGTCGTCGGTCGGCTGGCCCGTCGCCACGGCGTCACCGTGGAGCTGATCTCGGAGCGGGACACCGGTGGCGGACTGCGCGCGGGTGTGCTGGTACCGGCCAGGCTGATGCTCGGTGACAAGCGCGCCATCGCGGGCCGCGAGAGCTCGCTGCCCGTCCGGAAGACCTCCGCCAGGACGTCCGAGCCGGCACGGCCGCACCGTGAGCTCGGCGGCGCCCCGGCGGCACCTCTGCCGCGCCGCGTGCCCGACGGCGCCCGCTCCCTGCGCGCCGGTGACGCCCCGGCCGCGTCCGAGCGCGCGGACCGCTCCCTGCCGACCCGCCCCGGCTCCTCGCGGGCGTTCACGGACCCCCAGCAGACCGGCGGACTGCCGCGCCGGGCCCCCGTCAGGCCCGGTCACCCGGCCAAGCCCGGTCACCCCACCAAGCCGGGCCATCCCGCCCCGGCCGGCGAGGGCACGGTCGGCGAGGGCGCCCCGGTCGGCGACGGCGCACCGGAGAAGACCGGCCCCCGGTCCGGCGACGGCGGACCGCTCGCGGACCGCCGTACCGCACAGCCGCCGGGGCGGCCCGCGGTGCCCCCGCAGCGTTCGCGTCCCACCGCCCCGGACGACGCCGCCTCGCCCTGGTTCGCGTCGCCCGGGAAGGCACCGGCGGGCTCCCACGCCGAGGAGCCGCCCGACGACCGTGAACCGGCGGACCTCCGGGCGTCCGCCGCCTCCCGGCGGCCCGACCCCGCCGCGTCCGGACCGCCCGACGGGAGCCGGCCGGACCCCGCGGACGAGCCCGGCCGGATCGTCCACGAGCGGCCGGGTGCCGCGGAGGCGGGCGGCGTCACCCAGGCCGGGCTGCCCCGGCGGGTGCCGCGCCAGGGCCAGGCGGCGGACCGGGCCAAGCCGCGCACCACCGGAGAGCGGCCCGCGCCGCGCGCCACCGCGGACGAGGCCACCGCGCGGCGGAACGCCGGCCGCACCCATTCGTTCCTCAGCAATTACCAGTCGGGCATCCGCCGGGCTCAGCCCGACGGACGCGACGAGACATAAGGTCTCAGCGAAGATGGACAGGAAGAACCCATGACCTCACCCCAGCTGCGGGAGGTGAGCCAGTTCGGATGGCTGGTCACCAACTTCACCGAGCGTGTGCCCAATGTGGCGCACGCCGTGGTGGTCTCGGCCGACGGGCTGTTGCTCACCGCGTCGGACGGGCTGGTGGCCGATCGGGCCGAGCAGGTCGCCACCATCGCCGCCGGGGCCATCAGCCTGATCCAGGGCGCCGCCCAGTGCATGGACACCGGTGATGTGCGGTCGTCCGTGATCCAGATGGAGCTCGGGAACATGCTCCTGATGTCGATCAAGGACGGCTCGTGCCTCGTGGTGCTGGCGGCGCCGGACTGCGAGATCGGTCAGGTGGCGTACGAGATGACGGTACTGGTCGACCAGGTCGGCGAGATGCTGACCCCGGAACTCCGCGCCGAGCTGCAGGAACTGAACCTGCGGGGCGTGAAGCGGACAGCAGCCCAATAGGCCGGACGGGGAGAAGATGAGCACCGGTGAAGGCCCTTCCGGGCAGGGACCTGGCAGAGAACAGGGGGCGGAGGACGAACAGACCTTCGCCGACGTGCTCAACGCCTTCAGCTTCGGCAAAGGGCGACGCGGGCGGAAGCAGCCCCGGTCCGACGGGGCGCCGGAGGGCGCCCGGTCCCGTCGCCGGGGTGGGGACGCCCGGCCCGAGGAGCCCCGGGAAACCTTCCCGCGGGGGGCGTCGGAGCCGGAGCGGTCGGAGATCTGGGGCCCGGAGCACGACGGGAGCCAGGGCCCGGCCTCGCTCGTGCGCGCCTACTCGTGGACGGGCGGCCGGACCAGGTCCCACCATCACTTCGAGGTCGAGACCCTGGTGACCACCACCGAGCTGGGCCACCGCTCGATGGACACCCTCCAGGCGGACCACCGCCCGGTGATCGCGCTGTGCCAGGAGCCACGGTCAGTGGCCGAGGTGGCGGCCATGCTCTCGGTGCCGCTGGGAGTGGCCAAGGTCCTGCTCGGCGACATGGCCGAGCACGGCCTGATCACCGTCCACCGGACGGCTTCCACGGAGGGCGACGTACCGGACGTCGCCCTGATGGAGCGCGTGCTGGTGGGGCTTCGGCGGATCTAGGGGTGCTGTCCGGGGTTGTGCCGGATCCAGCGCCTTCGCCGCGCGGGAACCGACAGGTGCCCGCGCGGCGATATGCCCGCGTCTGTACGGAATGCCCGACGAGAGGCATGCACTCGCTGATTGCTTGTGCGCGTTCACAGCCAACACTGAGCAGTTTCACGCTCTTGACGTGATTCGATCTGATCGGTTTTACTCCCTGGCACGCCGAAGTCCCATCCTCGGCGGCAGAGGTACGCCCAGCCGGTATGCGGCTCCGCCGCGAGTCCGGCCCGAGTCGCCAGGTCGCTGTCCGCGACCGAGGCGGGGCCGTGCCCTCGGATCATGGAGCTCTCAGCGATGAGCCTGAACCGTTCGCGTATCCCTCCTCCCGAGTGCGGCGGTCCGTCCCGGCGTGGGGTGCTGCGTGGCGGCGGGGCGATGGCGCTCACCGGCGCCATGGGTGCCGCCGTGGCGGGATGCGGGACGGGCCTGGGGGTGGATTCCCACGGAACCGTGCACATCGAGGTGTGGCACGGGCAGACCAGCACCGCCCTGCGGGCGGTCAAGCGGCTCGTGGCCGACTTCCACCGCAGCCACCCCAAGATACGGATCGACCTGAGCGGCGGCGTGCTGGCGGACGACATGCTGCAGAAGGTGATGGCCGGTCTGGTCGCCAAATCCCCGCCCGACGTCGCCTACATCTTCGGCTCCGACCTGGCCAGCGTCGCCAGAAGCCCCCAACTGGCGGATCTGACGACGGTCGTGGAATCCGGGCGGGTGCCGTGGAAGCAGTACTGGCCCGCCGCCCGGGAGGGCGTCACCGTCGACGGCGTGGTCCGTGCGGTGCCCGCGGTGCTGGACTCGCTCGCCGTGGTGTGCAACAAGACCCTCTTCCGCCGGGCCGGTCTTGAGCTGCCCGGCCCCGGCTGGACCTGGCGGGACTTCATCGAGACGGCCAGGAAGCTGACCGACCGCGGCCAGGGCACGTTCGGCACCGGCTGGCCCGCCGCGGGCGACGAGGACACGGTGTGGCGGATGTGGCCCATGATCTGGGATCTGGGCGGCGAGGTCATCGCCGAGGGCAAGCGCGAGATCGGGTTCGCCGGTGAACCCGGGGTCCGGTCCCTCGAGGTGCTCGCGGCACTCGCCAAGGACAGAAGCGTCTACGTCGATCCCAAACCCGGTGGCGAGCAGATGTACCAGGCGTTCGCCGCCGGCCGGCTGGGCATGGTCGCCACCGGCCCCTGGCAGCTGCCCGACATCCGCCAGGCGAGGATCGACTATCAGGTCGTCCCGCTGCCCGGCTTCAGCGGCCGGTCGGTGACCATCTCCGGCCCCGACACCTGGAGCGTGTTCGACAACGGCTCCGCGCGGCTGAAGGCCGCTCGTACGTTCGTCGGCTGGCTGATGGAGCCCGGGCCGGCGTATCTGTGGGACACCCAGGTGGGCAGCCTGCCGCAGAGCCGGCCGGCCGAGCGCCGTCCGCGGTGGCGGGCGTACGCGGCCGGGGTGCCCGGTCTGCCGGTCTTCACCGAGGTGCTGGAGACCGCCCGGGTGCGCCCCGTCGACCGGGCCTACCCCAAGATCTCCATGCCGTTCGGCGAGGCCATCACCGCCGTCCTGCTCGGCAAGAGCACACCGGCGAAGGCGCTGCGCCGGTGCGCCGACGAGGCCAACGCGGCCATCGCGAAGGTGCGTTGAGGAGCGTCCCATGTCCCGTCTGCCCACCCCCATCACCCGTCCGGCGCCCCGCACACCGGCCCGCCCCGCACGCCGCACGGGCCGCCGGGAGGCCGCGACCGCCTGGGCGTTCGTCCTCCCCTCCGTCCTGGTCATCCTGGGCCTGAGCGTCGTCCCCGTCCTGTGGTCCCTGCTGCTGTCGTTCCAGTACAGCGACCTGCTCACCCCGAGCGTCTGGGTGGGCTGGGACAACTACCGCCAGCTGGCCGACGATCCGCAGTTCGCCCAGGCCGTGCGCAACACCCTGGAGTACACGGCGCTGTACGTACCGCTGAGCATCGGTCTGGGGCTGGCGCTCGCGCTGGTCCTCAACCGCCGCATCCGGTTCGCCGGTCTGTACCGCACCCTGCTCTTCGTGCCGTTCGTGGTCTCGGCCGCCGCCCAGGGCGTGCTGTTCTCCTTCATCCTCGACCCGGAGTTCGGCGCGGCCAACTCGCTGCTGCACCGCCTCGGAGTCTCCCCGCAGGGGTTCCTGTCCGACCCGGCGCAGGCGCTGCTGGTCCTGGTGGGCATCTCGCTGTGGAGCGGCACCGGCTTCTGCGTCGTCATCTACCTCGCGGCCCTCCAGGACGTGCCCCGCGAACTCACCGAGGCCGCCACTCTGGACGGCGCGGAACGCCGTCATGTGCTGCGCCATGTCACCCTGCCCACCATCGCGCCGGTCAGCGTGTTCCTGCTGCTCTGGCAGACGATCAGCGCCCTCCAGGTCTTCGACCTGGTGTACGTGACGACGAAGGGCGGTCCGCTCGGATCCACCACCGTGATCGTCTACTTCGTCTGGGAGCAGGCGTTCCGCAACTTCACCGCCGGTTACGGCGCCGCGGCGGCCTACGTCCTCGGCGTCGCCCTGCTCGTTGCCGCCGCCGCGCTGCGGCTGGTCCGGCGCCGCGGCGACCGCCGTATCGAGGGAGCCACGTCATGACGGACCTGTCCACACGGCGGCGGCCGCGGCTGCCGTTCAGCCCGTGGCATCTGCTGCTCGCGCCACTGGCGCTGCTCTTCGCCGTACCGCTGATCTGGCTGGGGCTCAGCTCGGTGATGAGCGACGCGGAGATCAACCGCTTCCCGCCCGCGCTCTGGCCCTCCGGAATCCACCTGGACGGCTACCGCTTCGTGCTCGGCAACGCGATGTTCCCGCGCTGGTTCGCCAACTCCCTGATCGTCTCGGCCGTCGCGGTCGTGTCCAATCTGCTGCTGGGGACGCTGGGCGGATACGCCTTCGCCCGGATGCGGTTCGGCGGGTCCCGGGTGCTGCTGGTGCTGATGCTGGCCACCATGGCCATCCCGTTCCAGCTGACGATGATCCCGACCTTCCTGGTGATGCGGAAGCTGGGGCTCGTCGACACCCTCGGGGCGCTGATCGTGCCCTCGCTGGTGACGCCGTTCGCGGTGTTCCTGCTGCGGCAGTTCTTCCTCTCCCTGCCCAGGGAGCTGGAGGAGGCCGCCTGGATCGACGGGTGTTCGCGGTTGCGGGTGCTGTTCCAGATCGTCGTCCCGCTGTCCCGCCCGGCGCTGAGCACGGTCGCCGTCCTGACCTTCCTCACCACCTGGAACGACCTGTCGTGGCCGCTCATCGCGCTGAACCACGACGCCAACCACACCCTCCAGCTGGGCCTGACCACCTTCCGGGGACAGCACCACACCCAGTGGTCGGCCGTGATGGCGGGCAACGTCATCACCGTCCTGCCGGTGCTGCTCGCCTTCCTCGCCGCCCAGAAGACCTTCGTCCGGTCGATCACCTCAACCGGCCTCAAGGGCTGACCGGCACCGCCTAAGCGCTCCGCTGGAAGTGCCCTGACCTGTCGTCGATCGTCCGCGGCGCCGTCGTGGTTGGTCGCCCACGCGGCGGAGCCGCATATCGACACAGCCCCGCGCCCCTTCGGGGCGCACCCGAACCGCACCGGACTTCAATGAGGCGGCTCAGCCCCTCCCTCACCTGTCAGGAACCCGTATGCCACCCACCTTCGACCTGCTCGTCATCGGGGACGCCAACCCGGACGTCATCGTCGGACCGCTCGACGCCCCCCTCGCCTTCGGCCAGCGCGAACAGCTCGTCGACAGCGGTGCGCTCACCCTCGGCGGATCCGCCGCGATCACCGCCTGCGGCGCCGCCCGGCTGGGGCTGCGCGTGGCCTTCGCCGGACGCGTCGGGGACGACGGCGCCGGACACTACCTGCGCGACCGGCTCGCGGCCCACGGCGTCGACGTCCAAGGACTGCGCCTGGACAGCGGCCTGCCGACACCGCTCACGGTCATCGTGACCCGCGATGACGACCGGGCCATCCTCACCGCGCCGGGCACACTCGCCGCCACCTCGGGCCGCGACGTCCCCCCGCACCTGCTGACCTCGGCCCGGCACCTCCACGCCGCGTCCTTCTTCCTCATGCCGGGGCTCGCCGCCGATCTGCCGGACCTCTTCGACACCGCACGCGCGGCGGGCGCCACCACCTCGCTGGACACCAACGACGACCCCTCGGGCCGATGGGACCGTACGGCGCTGGCACCGGTCCTCGCCCGGACCGACATCCTCCTGCCCAACGCCGCCGAGGCACACCGGCTGGCGGGCACCGACGGCACGTCCGTCGCGGCCGCCGCCGGACTCCTCGCGCAGCAGGTCCCGCTGGTGGCCGTCAAGAACGGGGCGGACGGCGCCCTGTGCCACGACGGCCGGACCCTGCTCACCACCGCCGGGGTCCGTGTCACACCCCAGGACGCCGTCGGCGCGGGCGACAGCTTCAACGCGGGCTTCCTCGCCGGACGGCTGACGGGCCGGCCCATCGCCGAGGCGCTCGACCTCGCCGCCGCCTGCGGTGCGCTGTCCACCCGCGCCGCGGGCGGCACCACCGCCCAGCCCACCTTGGACGAAGCCCTCATCCACCTCACCGCCAACGGAGACATCCCGTCATGATCAACCCCAAGATCGTGCTGATCGGCGCGGGAAGCGTCGTCTTCACCCAGGGCCTGCTGGCGGATCTCTTCGCCTTCCCGGAGCTGAGGACCGCGCGGATCGCCCTGCACGACATCGACCCCGAACGCCTGGCCACCGCCGAGGCCGCCGCGCGGTACATCGCCGATCAGCGGGGCGCCGCCGCGCACATCACCGCACACGCCGACCGGCGCGAGGCGCTCGACGGCGCCGACTTCGTCATCAACCTCGTCCAGATCGGCATGGGGGAGGCCACCCGCGTCGACTTCGAGATCCCCGCCCGCCACGGTGTGCGGCAGACCATCGGCGACACCCTCGGCGTCGGCGGCATCTTCCGCGCCCTGCGCACCTTCCCGTTCCTCAAGGCGCTGGGCGAGGACATCGCCGCCGTATGCCCCGGGGCCTGGCTGCTCAACTACACCAACCCGATGGCCATGAACGTGCAGTACCTCACGGCGGCCACCGGGCTGACCCGGGTGGTCGGCCTGTGCCACTCGGTGTACTGGACCATCCACGACCTGTGCGACCTGTTGAAGGTCCCCTTCGCCGAGGTCACCTACCGCGCCGCCGGGGTCAACCACCAGGCGTGGGTGCTCCGGCTGGAGCACGACGGCACCGATCTCTACCCCCGGCTGGACGCGCTGATCGCCGAGAACGAGCAACTGCGGCGGCGGGTCCGCGTCGACATGTACCGGCGGCTCGGCTACTACCCGACCGAGACCAGCGAGCACTCCTCCGAGTACGTGCCCTGGTATCTGCACCACGCCGCCGAGGTCGAGCGGCTGCGGCTGCCCATCGGCGCGTACCTCGGCATCGTGGACGAGAACGTGGCCGCGTACGAACGGACCCGCGACGCCCTCGCGGCCGGCGCCCCCATCGACGTCGAGGGGACCATGGAGTACGCCCCGCAGATCATCCACTCGATGGTGACCGGCACCCCCAGGACCGTCTACGGCAATGTGCCCAACCACGGGCTCATCGAGAACCTTCCGGCCCACGGCGTGGTCGAAGTGCCGTGTCTGGTCGACCGGTCCGGTGTCCAGCCGACCCGTGCCGGTGCGCTGCCCCCACAGCTCGCCGCGCTCAACCGCACCTACCTCAGCATGAACGACCTCGTGGTGCGCGCCGCCCTGGAGGACGAGCCACGCCACATCCGGCACGCGGCCATGACCGACCCGGCGACCGCCGCGGCCCTGAGCGTCGAGCAGATCTGGGAGCTGTGCGACGAGATGGTGCGCGCACACGGCGAGCTGCTGCAACCGGCGCTGCGCGCGACCCTCGCCATCTGAGCCATCTGACAATACGAAGAATAGTGTGCCAAGCGGCTGACCGTAGAGGTACCGCCGGGCGCCTGGACGCGGTTACGCGGACCCGCGCGGGCGCCCGGTCGTGGGTCGGCCCTTCGCGGTGCCGTCGGTCGCCTCACGGAGCACGTCCCGCACCTGGCCGCGCAGCCATGCGTGCGCGGGGTCGCTGTCGTGCCGGTGGTGCCAGGTGAGGACCACCTGGGTCGGCGGCAGCTCCAGCGGGAGCCGCCGGGTGACGAGGCCGAGCCTGGCCGAGGCGGGTCGGCAGATCCGCTCGGCGACGACGGCCACGGCGTCCGAACGGGACACCACGTCCAGCGCCGCGGCGCTCGTCGGCAGGGACGCGATCACCCGCCGCCGCAGCCCGCGTTCGGCGAGGGAGTCGTCGATGGCGTCGTGCAGCCGGCCCCGGCGTGAGACGGCCACGAAGGTCATGCGGACGAGCTTGTCGACGCTGACCCTGCCCCTGGCGAGCGGATGCCCCCGCCGCAGCGCCAGGACCACCCGGTCGGTGCCGACCACCTCGGAGGAGAGCTCCGGGCGGCGCGGCTCGTTCGCGCCGATCTCCAGGTCGACCTGGCTCCGGGCGAGGTCGGGCTGGTCGGCGGCGGACTCGGCCAGCAGGCTCAGGTGGACGTTCGGGGCCGTGGCGCCGACCCTGGCGATCAGCGGGGCGGCGAGGGCGGCCAGCAGCGCGTCATGGCCCCGCACGGTGAAGTGCCGGTTCAGACCGGCCAGGTCGAGCCGGCGTACGGGAGTGAGCACGGCGGTGGCCCGCCGGACCAGGTCGCGGGTCTCCTCGCGCAGTTCGAGGGCGCGCGGGGTCGGGACCATGGTGCGGCCGACGCGCACCAGGATGTCATCGCCGGTCGCGCGACGGATCCGGGCCAGCGTCCGGCTCATCGCCGGTGGCGAGAGGTTCAGCCGGTCCGCCGCGGCGGTCACGCTGTTCTCCTCCAGCAGCGCGTCCAGCGCCACGAGCAAGTTGAGATCCACCTGCGCCACGGTAAGGCAAGCCCGTGCCGTATTGCGCCGGGCGTCATGTCCCAACCGGCCTCGCGGCGTGTGCGGCCCCCGCCGCCGGGCGGGGGCCGCGGGTGTGCCCGGTGTCAGCGGGTGTACACCTCGGCGCGGTCCACGCTCACGAACGAGGCGCCCGACTGGGCGTTGTGCTCGCCGGTCACCCGGATACGCAGGGTGTGCCGGCCGGAGGGCAGCCGGGGACTGAGGTACTGCAGGTTTTCCCCGGTGCGGATGGCGCCGTAGAAGTCCACGCGCTGTTCGGGGCCGCCGTCGATGCTGAGGGCGGCGATGCCGTTGCCGGTGTCGCGGACCGACAGCAGGGCGATCCGGGTGCCGGTGAAGGAGAACGTGGCGGTGTTGCCCGCCCGGTCGCTCCAGTGGTCGTCGCTCCAGAAGCACTGGGTGGCGCAGCCGGTCCCCGAGTTCCAGGTGCCCGTGTACGACACGCTTCCGTCGCCGCTGGACCGGCCGTCGTCATTGATCCAGTACGTGCCCGCCCCCGGGTCGCCGGACGGCAGGTCCTGGGTGGCGCCCATGGCGAGCGGGCGGCCCAGGTTCGGGCTGCCGTCGGCGTTCCAGGTGATCTTCTGCGCGCGGGTGGTGCGGTTGGTGTAGGTGTTCACCGAGGTGGTCTTGGCGTGGTAGACGATCCAGTCCTCGGTGCCGTCGGGCGAGCGGAAGAACGCGTGGTGGCCCGGGCCGTAGACGCCGTGGTCATCGGCGCGGGAGAACACCGGGCCGGAGCGCTGGGTCCAGTTGCCGGGCGCGAGCGGGTCGGCACCGGAGGGCAGGGACATCATCCAGACCTGGTAGTCCGGCTTGCCCGTGTCGCAGGTGGAGTACGTCATCCAGGTGCGGCCGTTGCGGTAGAGGAACTCGGGGCCCTCGCGCACCTCCGGGCAGCCACCGGCCGCGTTGATGGCGACCGCGTTGCCCGAGACGGTGTACGGGTTGGACATCGGGGCGATGTTGAGGCCGTTGTGCTGGTACTGGTTGATGCCGGAGTAGGCGAGGTAGAGGCGCCCGTTGTGCTCGAGGATGCCGGGGTCGATGGCGAAGTCGGCGGCGTGGTTGGGCGGCGTCAGACGGGACTTGAAGTGGTAGGGACCGGCCGGGTCGTCGCGGTCGGACTCCAGCACATAGAGCCGGTGGTGGTCGTCGACCCCGTCGTCGGCGGTGTAGTAGAGGTACCAGCGGTTGCCGAAGCGGTAGAACTCCGGCGCCCAGATGTGCTGGTTGCGGGAGCCGTCGGTGTCCGTCCACACGGTGATGGGGTCGGCGTCGAGCAGGGTGCCCAGGGAGGAGGAGCGCCACATCCGGATGCTGTCGCCCTGCGTGGTGGTCAGATAGTAGGTGCCGTTCCAGGTGGTCAGAAACGGGTCGGGACCGGTGTTGAGGGGGTTGCGGAAGGTGCCCGCGGCGGCGGTGTGCGGCGCCGCCGTGGCGGCGGGTGGTCCGGAGATCAGGCCCCACAGGATGGCGAACAGGGCGGTGAGCAGCGCCGCGCGGCGGCGGGCGGTGCGAGGGCTCATGGGCGCCTCCTTGCGTCGATGCGAGTACGGCTCGTGAGGGTTGGTCCGTGGCGGAGGCGTCACAGGCCGTCCGCGGCCGTCAGCGCGCCAAGGGCACTGGCCTGGGTGCGCCAGTCCACCTGGTTGGGGGTGGTGCCCGCCCAGCGCTGGCCGAGCCGGTTGAGGGGGTCGCGGTCGGTGGCCCAGATCGAGTCGGCCTGCCTCTTGATGTACGTCCGGTAGGTGGCGGATCCGGTGGCGTCCGCGAGGTCGGCGAAGTGGCGCATGAAGATGCCCTTGAACTGCTTCTGGTTGTCGTCGCAGGCGTTGCCGCCGGTGTCGCAGGACTCGGTCAGCACACCGTCGCGGGTCAGCGCCGCCGAGGTGGTCGCGGCGTCCGCCAGGCGCCGGGCGGTGTCCAGGTACTGGGCATTGCCGGTGGACCGCCACAGCTGGGTGAAGGCGCCGATGGCGAGGCCCTGGTTGTAGCTCCACACGGTCTGGGAGTTGTTGCGGCAGCCGGCGGTGAGCCCGTCGTTGACCAGGCCAGAGCCGTTGATCAGTCCGCTGTTGAGGTACCAGGTCGCGGCCGTGGCCGCCCGGCCGCCCCACACGGTGTCGCCGGAGATCCGCCGGTGCAGTGACGTGGTCAGCCACAGGTACAGCCCGTTGGTCACGGCGTTCTTGTAGGTGCGCTCCCGGTCCCACCACACACCGCCACCGCAGGTGCCGGTGTCCCAGTACTGGTGGACGTAGGTGGCGATGGTGACCGCCTCGTCCAGGTAGCGCCGCTCATGGGTGTGGTCGTACGCGGCCAGCCAGGCCACGCCCCACCAGGCCGCGTCGTCGATGGCGCGGCTGATGAAGTGGCCCTCCACCGCGTCGGAGCTGCGCGCACCTGGGGGGAAGGAGCCGCGGTTCTGCTCGAAGGTGCGGGCGATGACCCAGTCGTAGTCGTGCCGCCCGGTGCGCTCGGCGAAGTCGATGAGCGAGGTGACCGCGACCGCCGAGTTCCACCAACTGCTGCGCCACCAGCCCTCGTAGGTGTGGTACGACGCCATCAGCGCCTCCGCGGCGGCGCGCGCCCGGCTCGGCGCGGGTCTGACCCAGGCCGTGCAACTGCCCTCCTGGTGGCTCGCCTCACGGCCGCAGGCCCGGACCGCGCCGCCGAACATCAGCCCGCGCGGATCCCGGGTGGCGAACATGGCCGTCCGCGTCGAGGTCTTGCCCGACGGCACGCTCCTACGACCGAGGGAGGAGCCCTCGGGCCAGGTGGCGCCGGTGTCCCAGGAGCGGTCGAGCCAGATCTCGTCGCCCGAGCCACCGCTTTCGATGACGCCCCACGCCATCCCGTTCTTCTGGTCGACATGGAGGCTGATGGTGCGCCCGAAGAGGGTGGTGGCGGGCACCGGGCGGTCGTCGCCCGCGGCGGTGGCGGGGTCGGCGCCGTCGCAGTACGTGCCGTCGCACACCTTCGGGTAGACCCAGTCGGTGCAGGTGACACCGGCGGCGTCACCGCAGGCGCGGATCCAGCCGCGCCGGTGGCCCACCGGGTCGGTGAGGTTGTACATCAGGGTGCGGGTGCCGGTCCAGGTGCCCGGGATGCTGGCCTTGCCGAGCAGGCCCTCCCAGGTGGCGCCCCGGTCCCAGGACCGGTCGAGCCAGACCGCGTCGCCCGTCACACCGTTGTCGATGCTGGCCCAGGCCATCGAGTCGGGGTCGGAGACGTGCAACTTCAGGATCCGGCCGCCCAGGTTCACCTGCGGCACGGGAAAGGTGTCGCGCTGCGCCTTCGAGGGGTCGAGGGTGTCGCACGCCAGCGCGCAGACCGGGGTCGCGGCACGCGAGGGCGTGGGGAGGGCGACGAGACCGGCCAGGGCGATGGCCAGGGCCAGGAGTCCGTGGAGGACACGGTGGAGCCGCGCTGACATGACGTACCCGCCTTTCCGTGGGGGGCCGTGCGCTGAAGCGTGGGGGAGGAGAGAAGGGGCGGCCGCCCGCGTGGAGGCGGGGGCGGCCGCCGGAGGGTGCGGGCCCCGCCGGTCAGGGACCGCGGCGGTCGATCAGGGAGCCCAGGGCGACTCGATCGCCCAGGTGGTGTCCTCGGTGAAGCTGGCCGGATTGTCCCAGGCATGGGTGCCGCCGGACTGGGCCAGCCACAGCTCGGCGTTGATGTGCCGCAGATACTGCCCGGGGAAGTTGGCCGCCGACATCCGGATGCCACCGCTGCCCTGGGTCGGACACCAGGTGGCGTCCTCCTTGTACACGGTGGAGCCGTCGCCCGCCTCGCGCCGGACCCGGAAGTCGCGGTGGCGCAGATACTCGCCGGGGTAGTTGCGGGACTCGAAGGAGTAGCAGAGCCTGTTCGCGAGACCCTGCCTGACCGTCCAGGTGGCGTCCCGCTTCAGCAGGTCGGCGCTGGCGGAGTTCACCACCTCGGTGAAGCCCAGCCCGTCGTAGTGGCGGATGTAGCGGTCGGTGTAGCCGGGGGTGGTGACCCGGATCGACACGTTCTGCCCGACGGGCAGTTTCACGGTGGCGCCGGCCGACCGGGAGGCGGCGATGAGGGCCTGGTTGGCGGCCCGCACCCGGGCCTGGTCGACCTTGACCACCTGGCGGTCGTAGGACATCAGCCCGTTGGCCTCGTTCTCCACATCCGTGATCTGGGTGTAGACGGAGGCCGACAGGCCGCCCGCGGGCATGGCGTTCTCCCGGATCCCGTCGAGCAGCCCGACGAGCCGGTTGTTGAGCGCGGCTGTGGTCGGCTGGTCCTCGTAGCTGAACCCGCCGCCCGGATACCACTCATGGCCGGACACGCGGTAGCCGAGGCCGCCGTACTCCCCGAGCACCGAGGCGCGCACCGACTCCGCCGGGGTGTTGCCGGGCCCGACGTAGTTGTGGTTGTCGATGACGTCGCCGTTGCCGCCGTCCTTGGCGGCGCAGCAGTTGACGCCGCTCATGTTGTCGACGAGGCGGGAGGGGTCGTACGCCTTGACCATATCGGCGATGCGGGCCTGGTCGTACTGGCCCCAGCCCTCGTTCTGGTCCACCCACTGGATGAGCGCGGGCGAGCTGCGGTGCTGGTCGATGATGGCGCGGTACTCGCTCTCCCACTGGGTGCGGGCCGCGGTGTCCGGGGTCTTGCCGCTGTCCATCGAGGGCATGTCCTGCCACACCAGCAGCCCGAGCCGGTCCGCCCAGTAGAACCACCGCTGCGGCTCGACCTTGATGTGCTTGCGGACCATGTTGAAGCCCAGGTCCTTGTGTTTCTGCAGGTCGTACTTGAGGGCGTCGTCGGTGGGCGCGGTGTAGATGCCGTCCGGCCAGTATCCCTGGTCCAGGGTGCCGGTCTGGAAGACGAACCGGCCGTTGAGCACCGGCCGCCGGACCCCGCCCACGTCCTTCACCGCGATCGACCGCATGCCGGTGTAGCTGCCGACCTTGTCGGCTCCGGCGCCGCCGGTCAGCTCGGCCGTGACGTCGTACAGGAACGGGTCCTCCGGGGTCCACAGGTGGGCGTTCGGCACCGGCACGGAGAGCTCGCCGCCCACGGTGCCGGTGGCGCTGCCGACCGTCGTACCGCCGCTGGAGACGGTGACCTTGACGCCCGCGCCGTCGGCTCCTCCGGCGCCGCGCACCGTGACCCGCAGGGTGTTGTCCTCCAGGCGGGGGACCATGTCCAGGCGGGTGATGTGCGCGGGGGCGGTGGGCTCCAGCCAGACGGTCTGCCAGATCCCCGACGAGGCGGTGTAGACGATGCTCCTGCCGGGGTGCGGGGTGACGTCCTGCACGCGCTGCTTGCCGATGGCCTGACCGCCGGTCTCCGTGGGGTCGTACACGGAGATGACGATCGTGTTGGTGCCGCCGTTCAGCAGGGGCGTGATGTCGTAACGGAAGCCGTCGTAGCCGCCGCGGTGGGCGGCTCCGGCCTGCTTGCCGTTGACCCAGACCGTGGTCTCCCAGTCGGAGGCGCCGAAGTTGAGCTGGACGCGGCGGCCGTTCCAGCCGGAGGGCACCGTGAAGGTGCGCTTGTACCAGAGCTTGTCATTCTGGGTGATCTTGCGCTGGACGCCGGAGAGCGCGGACTCGGGCGCGAACGGCACCCGGATCCGCTCGCCGAACGTGGCCGGCTGTGCGGCGTCGCGGGAGGTGACCGCGAAGTCCCACATGCCGTTCAGGGAGGACCAGTCTGGCCGGGTCAGCTGGGGGCGCGGATACTCCGGCAGGGGGTTGTCGACCGGGACCTGGTTCGTCCACGGGGTCGTCATCGGGGAGGGCTTGGGGTCCCAGGCCGGGGCGGCGTGGGAGGGGCCGGCGCCGGAGACGAGCAGACCGGTGGCGGCCAGTGCGGGGACCACGGCGGCGGCCACGCGCCGCCGCCAGGTCCGTCTTGGACGGAGGAGGGACGGGAAGCGATGGAACAAGTGTCTCAGCACGCTGCTGCTCCATGGTCCGGTTGGCGCCGCCGCCCGGAGAGCGGCGGAACTCTTCCACAGGGAACACTTGCTGCACGCATTACCAGAGCACTCGCAGCCAGTGTTTGTCCATACCTTGGGACAACGTTGTCGGCCAGGCATGACCTCGTACGGAGCGGCAGCGCCCGGGAGGGGTCCTAGAACGCCGGGGGTGGCCCGGAAGCCTCCCCCGGTGACCAGCGGGGCTGGATGCCCGCGATATGACAGGTCATGAAGTACAGCGGAATCGGTGGTGTGTACGGCGAGTCGTCCTGGGGGTGATGGATCAGGCGGGGGAGGCGGGAATGCCCGGAGTGTTCGCCGCCCAGGTCGGTCACCCGCGCCCCGACCGCATAGCTGGTGAACGGCGGCCAGGCGACGTCGATGTTCGACCCCGACGGCACGATCCACCACCACCGCTGGTCGTCGGCGAAGACACAGCCGATGCGGGGCAGACACTTCATGACCCGCCTGCCGATGTCCGCGGGCATCCCGACCGCGTCGTATCCCAGCCTGGCGCGCAGTCCGTCGGGGAGGCGCAGGCGTCCGCGGCGGCCTCGCCAGAGGCGCAGCGCGCCGAGTGATGGGGCCTCAGACATCTCACGCGCCTCGGGCGCCTTGCGGACAACAAACTGTCGGTCCATGAGTCAGTGACGCTCTTCCGCGCGCGACGGCAGCTCGGCCCATACGATCCGCCCCGCCCCGTGCGGGGCATCCGTGACGCCCCACGCGCTGCTCACCGCGCCGACCAGCAGAAGCCCTCGTCCGCAGTGCTCATCGGGGTCCGGGGTGCGGGGCGCGGGAAGGGTGTGGGCCCGGATCTCGTCCTCGACCTCGAGGCGCAGCAGTTCCGCGCGGAGGCTCAGCCTGCACTCCAGGTGATCGCTGACCGTATGCGTGATCACGTTGGTGACCAGCTCGGAGACCACGAGGAGCGCGTCGTCGCACACCGCGGCGCTCACGCCCCAGGCGCCCAGCCGCTCGCGCACGGCCGCGCGGACCGTGCTCACCGAGGAGGCGGTGGCCGGAAGCCTCAGGGCACATCCCGGGTGGGTGTCCTGCTCCCGGGACGTCCGAAGGGGAGTCAGGGGAAGGGCGAGGGGAGCCACGAGCGGCCGCCTTTCGTCTGCCTGCGCATCATGACCGTGCCGTTCCCGCACTGCGCAGTGCCTACGGACGTACCCACGCAAGCGTTCCCACCGTGATCGGACGGTGTGACCACTGTGGCAGGTGCAACGAACGACTTGCAAGCGGTAAGTTGAAAATTGCAAGTTGCCATCGGGGGGATGCCGTTCGCGCGGCCGGCGACCGTGACAGACTGCAGCCGTAGCCCGGTGTGGGGAGGTAGAGCGTTGGCGGCGGAAACCGCATGGGGCGGTGCCCCCTCTGTTCTCCGCATGATCCTCGGCAGGCAGCTGGAGGAGCTGCGGACGCGCGCCGGCCTGACCTACGACCAGGCGGGCGCGGCGATCGGCGTCAGCCACTCCACGATCCGCAGGATGGAAGCCGCCAAGGTGGCCCGGCTCAGGCTCGCGGACGTGGAGAAGCTGCTCCAGACGTACGGCGTCACCGACCGGCATGAGCTCGACACCTTCCTGAAGTCGGTCCGCGAGGCCAACAAGCGCGGCTGGTGGCACACCTACCGCGATGTGATGCCGGACTGGTTCGCCGCGTATCTGAACCTGGAGCAGGCGGCGCTTCAGATCCGCGCCTACGAGGCGCAGTTCGTCCACGGGCTGCTGCAGACCGAGGACTACGCCCGTGCGCTGCTCAGCGCCGGAAACCCGCACGCTCCCTCGGAGGCCACCGAGCGCAGGGTCGCCCTGCGCATGCAGCGCCAGGAACTGCTGTCCCGGGAATCCCCTCCCCGGCTGTGGGTCGTGATGGACGAGACGGTGCTGAGGTGGCCGGTCGGTGGCCCGGCCGTGATGCGCGCCCAGATCGACCATCTGATCGAGGTCAGCGCCCTTCCCCAGGTGACCGTGCAGATCATGCCGTTCGGGAGCGGCCCGCATCCGGCCATGCGGGCCGGTGCGTTCCATGTCTTCCGGTTCAGGGCTCCGGAGTTGCCCGACATCGTCTACCTCAGCGGCCTGGTCGGCGCGGTGTACCTGGACAAGGAGGAAGACGTGGTGGTGTACCGCGAGGTCCTGGACCGGTTGGGCGCCCAGTCGGTGCCCGCCAGGAAAACCGAGGCTGTCCTCGGCGCAATTCGCAAGGAGCTCTGAAGTGCACCACCACATACGCGGCGGCATGCCCCGCCATGACCTCGGCACCCTGGGCTGGTCCAAGCCGTGGAGCGACGACGCCGGCGGCGCCTGCGTCGAGGCCAAGAAGCTGCGCGACGGGCGGGTGGCGCTGCGTCAGTCGACCGACCCCGACGGCCCCGCACTGGTTTTCACCACGAACGAGATGACCCGGTTCCTGGCGGGTGTGAAGGCCGGCGACGCCGACTTCCTCTGCTAGCCGCCACGGCACCGCATCCTTCCCGGTCGCGCGGGCCCGTCCCGGCCCGCGCGACCGGGGCCACACCAACAGCGAACTGACGATCCACTGGGAGGGGACGCCTTGAGCGACAACGGATGGTCGGCCGACCGCATCGACACCGAGAGCGCGCATTCGGCCCGTATCTACGACTACATCCTCGGCGGTAAGGACTACTACCCGGCCGACAAGGAAGCGGGCATCGCCATGTCCCGCGAGTGGCCCGCCCTGCCGATCCACATGCGGGCCAACCGCGACTTCATGAACCGGGCCGTGCGCTACCTGGCCGAGGAGGCGGGCATCCGGCAGTTCCTCGACATCGGCACCGGCATCCCGACCTCGCCCAACCTCCATGAGATCGCCCAGGCGGTGGCCCCGGACTCCCGGGTCGTCTACGTGGACAACGACCCCATCGTCCTCACGCTCTCCCAGGGCCTGCTCGCCAGCACGCCCGAGGGCAGGACCGCCTATGTCGAAGCGGACATGTGCGAGCCCGCCACCATCCTGGCGGCCCCCGAACTCCGCGAGACCCTCGACCTGACCCGGCCGGTCGCCCTGACGGTGATCGCCATCGTGCACTTCGTCCTGGACAAGGACGACGCCTACGGGATCGTCAACCGCCTCCTGGAGCCGCTGCCCTCCGGCAGCTACCTGGCGATGTCCATCGGCACCGCCGACTTCGCGCCGAACGAGGTGGCCCGGGTCGCCCGTGAGTACGCGGCCCGCGACATGCCCATGCGGCTGCGCACCGAGGCCGAGGCCGAGCGCTTCTTCGACGGCCTCGAGCTGGTCGAGCCCGGCCTCACCCAGGTCCACAAGTGGCGCCCGGACGCCACCGCCACCGAGGACATCAAGGACGAGGACATCGCGATGTACGGAGCGGTGGCCCGCAAGCCCTGAGGTCGTTGACTGAGGTCATCGACCGGTGAGCCCGACGCCGTGTCCGGGCCCACCGGCCGACTGCCCCTCGGCTCAGCGGGAGGGGTACGGTTCCCTCGGCTCAGCGCGAGGAATGCCGTTCGCGATCGGCCGCTCGCCGCGGCTGACCGGCGGGACTCTCACAAGGCTCGTTCAGCCGTCTCAGCCAGTGGCCGCCCTCCCGGCCCGGTACGGGCCAACGAGCGTGGCCCTCCGGGGTTTTACGCCCGCCAGCTGTAGCGGCGCTCCGGGCGGCCGGCGGTGCCGTAGCGCAGGGAGACGTCGGCGTGGCCGGTGGCGTGGAAGTACTCCAGATAGCGGCGGGCGCTGACCCGGGAGATGCCGATGGCGGTGGCCGCCTCGGCGGCGGAGACGGTGCCGTCCGCCTCGCGGAGGGCGCGCTCGACGAGCTGGGCGGTCTCCACGCTCAGCCCCTTCGGGAGGGCGCCGCCCGCCGGGGGTGCGAACGCCCCGGCCAGGACGCGGTCCACGTCCGCCTGGCCACGGACGACCGTGGTGAGCAGCCGCCCGCGCTGGGTCGCATAGCGTTCCAGGCGGGGCTGGAGATCCTCGTAGTCGAAGGGTTTGAGGAGGTAGTCGACCACCCCCTGGCGGACGGCGCCGCGCACCGCGTCGGCCTCCCGGGCCGCGGTGATCACCATGACGTCGCAGTCGTGCCCGGCGGTGCGCAGCCGGGGGATGACGTCCAGGCCGAAGAGGTCCGGCAGATAGAGGTCGAGCAGGACCAGGTCGGGCCGGAGCGCGTCGACCGCCTCGATCGCCTGCTCGCCGGTGTGGGCGGTGCCGACGACGCGGAACGGCGCCACCCGCTCCACGAAGGTGCGGTGGACGCGCGCCACCATGAAGTCGTCGTCCACGACGAGCACATCGATCGTGCCGGCCGACTCGGTCATCGGGTCGCTCCTTCCGCCACCGCGTCGGCGGGGTGGCTGACGGACATGCGGGCGCTGAACATCGCGCCCTGGCTGGTGTTGGTCACCGCGATCTCGCCGCCGCGGCGCTCGCAGACGAGCCGGGTGAGCGCGAGTCCGATGCCGCGCTCACCCTCCCGGGCGGCCTTGGTGGTGAAGCCGTGGGCGAAGACCTCCTGGGCGAGTCCGGGGGCGACGCCGGGGCCGGAGTCGCGTACCACGATCTCCACACTGGTGTGGTCCTGGCGCAGCTCGACCTCAACCCACGGCTCGTCGCCGCCCCCGCCGCCGTCCTTGTTCTCACCGCCGTGCTCGGACGTGGCGGCGTCGATGGCGTTGTCGACCAGGTTGCCGACGACGGTCGCCACATCGGCGGCGTCCTCGGGGGTCAGCCGGTCCAGCGCGGTGCGGTCCGACAGGCGCAGGGCCACCTTCCGCTCGGCGGCCTGGGACGCCTTCGCCATCAGCAGCGCGGCGATGGCGGTGTCCCGGACCCGGCGGCCGATGGACATGTCGAGCGACTGGCGGCGCTGGTTCAGCGCCCGGATGTAGCGCACCACCTCCTCCTGCTCGCCGATCTGGATCAGCCCGGAGATGGTGTGCAGCTGGTTGGCGAACTCATGGGTCTGCGCGCGCAGCAGTTCGGAGGTGGAGCGGAAGGAGCCGATCTCGCGCTCCAGCCTCGCCAGCTCGGTGCGGTCCCGCAGGGTGGTGACGGAGCCGAGCGGCCGTCCATCCTTGACCACGGTCATGCGGTTCATGACCAGGACCCGGCCGTGCCGGACCACGACCTCGTCCTTCGGGTCCGCCGATTCCTTCCGCGCCCCGGCCAGGACGTCCAGCAGCCGCCCCTCGATGCCCAGCTCGGCCAGGTTCCGGCCGACACAGTCCTCGGGCAGGTCCAGCAGCCGCCTGCCCATGTCGTTGACGAGGGTCACGCGCTGCTGTGGATCGAGGGCGACGACGCCCTCGGCGATGCCGTACAGCATCGCCTCGCGGTGCTCGGCCAGCCCGGTGATCTCACGCGGCTCCAGACCCAGCGTCTGCCGTTTGACCCGCCGGGCGAGCAGCCAGGAGCCGACGACGCCGAGCGCGCTGGCCACACCGAGGTAGACGGGCAGATACGAGGACGCTCCGCTCAGCCGCTGCCACACGGTGGGAGACGCCTCGCCGATCATGACGGTGCCCAGATGCCGTCCCAGGTCGTCCCCCGTCGCGCCGAGCACCGGCACCTGTGCCACCAGCTCCCGGCTGCCGTCCCAGTCCAGCGTGCCCGACCAGCCACGGCCCGCGCCGACCCCCTCGCCCAGCGGCAGCCGGTCGCCCAGCACGGTGGGGTTCGTCGAGCTCACGACGCGCCCGCGGCGGTCGGCCACCGTGACGGACGTCACCCGCGACTGCACCCGCGCCGAGTACACCAGCGGGGCCAGCGCCTCCGCCGGCGAGGGCCCCACCAGCCGGCTGCGTACCAGCGGCTGGGCGGCCAGCTGCTCGGCGAGCGCACCGACCCGGCGGCCCTCCACCCGGTTGAAGGTGGCCTCCGTCTGCGCGAGCGAGACCGCCGCCACCGCCATCAGCACCACCACGACGATGGCGAGCTGGAGGAGCAGCATCTCGCCCGCGAGCGTTTGGCGACGGAACGCGGCGACCACAATGAACTCAATCTCTCCTGCTGACACAACCTGGGCGCATTGTCCACCAGGCCGCACAATCATGGCGTCCGCCGTATGGGAAGCGAAAGGGAGGTGCCATGAGACGCCGCACCGGCACCACCGGCACCCGTACCCGTACCCGCGTCCTGTCCGGCGCCCTGGCCGCCATGCTGTCCCTGCTCGTCGGCGCGTGCGGCACCTGGCCGGGCGCCGGGGCCACCGGGGCCGGGGACACCGGGGCCGACGGGCTGCGGATCCTGGTGCCGAACACACCCGGAGGCGGCTACGACACCACGGCCCGGACCGTGGCCCGGGTGCTGGAGGAGACCGGGACCACCTCGGACATGGAGGTGTTCAACCTGCCCGGGGCCGGTGGCACGGTCGGTCTCCAGCGCACCGTGGACGAACGGGGCAACGGACGGCTCGCCCTCCAGATGGGCCTCGGCGTGCTGGGCGCCTCCCATGTCGCCCACGCGAAAGTGACCGTGGCGCGGACCACCCCGATCGCCCGCCTGATCGAGGAGCCCGAGGCGGTGGTGGTCCGCGAGGACTCGCCGTACCGCACCATCGCGGACCTGGTCGCCGGGTGGCGGACCCACCCGGGAGACGTCACGGTTGGTGGCGGCTCGTCGCTGGGTGGCCCGGACCACCTGCTGCCCATGGCGCTGGCCCGCACCGTCGGCATCCAGCCGAAGGCGGTGCGCTACGACGCGTACGACGGCGGTGGCGGCGACCTCCTCCCCGCGCTGCTGGACGGCCGGGTCGACTTCGCCACCAGCGGCATCGGCGAGTTCCTCGACCAGATCGCGGCCGGGCAGCTCAGGGTGCTCGCGGTCACCAGCGACCGGCCCGTGGCCGCGCTGCCCGGGGTGCCGACACTGAAGGCCGCCGGGATCGACCTGGTCTTCGACAACTGGCGGGGGATCGTCGCACCGCCCGGCATCAGTTCGGCGGACCGCGAGCGCTGGATCGAGGTGCTGACCGCGCTGCACACCTCCCGGCAGTGGAAGGCCGAGCTCACCCGCCACGGCTGGACCGACGCGTTCACCACCGGTGGCGCCTTCGCCACGTATCTGGCGCGGCAGGACAAGACCGTGGCGGAGCTGGTCGGACACCTGGGGCTGGACTGACCGAACACTCCGCGGGGGCGGCCGCCGCACGGCCTCGCCGCTCCCGCCGCTCCTGCCGCGCTCGTCGCCGTTGAACCACACCACCCCCGTCCCCTGACCCACCCATGCCCTGGTGGCGTACGAAACCCCCCGCATGCCCTGGTACGAACTCCTATGTCCTGGAAAGGCGCCGCATGACCGCACACACCTGGTGGCTGCTGCTCATCCTCACGGTGGCGATCGCAGCACTGATCTATCTCATCAACTCCCGGCTGCGGGTCCATCCCTTCGTCGCGCTGATCCTGGTCAGCGTGGGCACGGGGATAGCGGCCGGGGAGCCCGTCGCGAAACTCGCCGAATCCATCGAGGAGGGCGCCGGCGGCACCCTCGGTGACGTGGGCGTCACCCTCGCCCTGGGCGCCATGCTCGGCCGTCTGCTGTCCGACTCGGGCGCCACCGACGCCATCGCCCGCGCCCTCGTCGCCCGCGCCGAGCCCCGCAGGCTGCCCTGGCTGGTGGGCGCCGCTGCGTTCGTCATCGGTGTGCCCATGTTCTTCGAGGTGGGCCTGATCGTTCTGCTGCCGTTGATCTTCAGCGTCGCCCGCAGGATGGAGGAACACGGCGGCACCAAGGGCAGCCCGTACGTCCTCCTCGGTGTGCCCGCCATCGCCTCGCTGTCCACCCTGCACGGCATGCTGCCGCCCCACCCCGGCCCGCTCACCGCGATGACCGGTCTGCACGCCGACCTCGGCCTCACCCTCGGCGTGGGCATCGTCTGCGCCGTGCCCACCGTCATCCTGGCCGGCCCCGTCTACGCCCGCTGGATCGCGCCCCGGCTTCCCGATGTCGCTCCGGACGCCGAGCTGGTGGCTCAGTTCACGGGGGCTGAGCGTCAGCCCGCTCCGGCCGCCGCCTCGGCAGCCGGTGGGCCCGGTGCGCAGGCGAGCGGGGACCTCCCCCGCCGGACCGGTGTGCCCACCGGGCTGGCCGTGGCGGCCGTGCTGGTGCCCGTCGTGCTGATGCTGCTGCGCACCCTGGCCGAGACCGTGCTGGACGAGTCGAGCGGGCTGGGCGCGGCGCTGGTGTTCGCCGGAGAACCGCTGGTGGCGATGCTCGCCGGTTTCGTCTTCGCCCTCGGGGTGACGATCGTCGGCTCCGCCCGCGCCGGCCGCTCCGGCCACTCCGGCCGTTCGGCCGAGGAGACCCGTGCCTCCCTGACCGACAGCCTGAAGTCCATCGCCGCCATCCTGCTCATCATCGGTGGGGGAGGGGCGTTCAAGCAGGTCCTTCAGGACTCGGGCATCGGCGATGCCATCGCGTCCGCCGCCGAGGGCGCCCACATCAATGTGATCCTGCTGGGCTGGCTCATCGCCCTGCTGCTGTCGCTGACCACGGGCTCCGCCACCGTCGGCATCGTCTCCGCCACCGGCATCGTGGCCCCGCTGATCGGCGACGGCGGGGGCCTGGAGGCTTCCTTGCTGGTGGTCGCGATCGGCGCCGGTTCGCTCGGCCTCAACTACGTCAACCACGCGGGGTTCTGGCTGGTGAAGGAGTCGTTCGGAATGGACCTCACCCAGGCCACCAAGACCCAGACCGCCGTGCAGACCCTGGTCAGTGTGCTCGGCCTGATGATGGCCCTGCTGCTGTCGGTGTTCGCCTGAGACGCCGGTCGCTCGCGGGTGGGTCCGGCGCCCGTGGCTGTCGGACCCACCCGCGAGACTCCGGCCATGGACCTTGGCGAACGGCCGCCCGGCCGCCTTGCCGCTCGGCCGCCCGTCGCCCGACCCCCGTCCCAGAGCCAGCCGCCCGCCCCCGCCGCCTCCTAGCCCCGCCCCCTACCCCCCGGAATACCGGTGTGAAATCCTTTTCACCGGCAGGGTAGGCTGAAGGGCGACCGTACACGGTGAAAGGATGCGGACACAGTTGGTGACGATCCATGACGTGGCGCGAGCCGCCGGAGTCTCTCCGGCGACCGTCTCGCGTGTCTTCAACGGCGGCAAGGTCACACCGGCACGTGCCCTGTCCGTGCAAGAGGCCGCGGCGGCCCTCGGGTTCGCTCCCAACCGGGTGGCGCGGTCGCTTCGTAAGCAGCGGTCCAGTGTGATCGCGCTGATCATCCCGGACATCGAGAACCCGTTCTTCACCTCGCTCGCCCGTGGCGTCGAGGACGCCGCACAGCGCACCAGCCTTTCCGTGGTCCTGTGCAACTCCGACGAGGACACCGACAAGGAGCGCCGCTACCTGGAGGTGGCTCTCGGTGAGCAGATGGCGGGCGTGATCGTGGCGGCGGCGTCCCAGGACGAGACGGATCTGGGGCCACTGACCGACCGACGTGTGCCCGTGGTCGCCGTCGACCGCCGTCCGCGCGACGCCGAGGTGGACGCGGTCCAGGTCGACAACCACCACGGTGGCGAGGTGGCCACCCGCCACCTCCTCCAGGCCGGTTACCACAGGATCGCCTGCATCACCGGGCCTGAAGGGGCCTCCACCTCCGAGGAACGGCTCGCGGGCCACCGCACGGCGTTGCGCGCCGCCCAGGGCGGTGCGGCAGCGGCCGACGACACCTGCGTACGGCATGCCGACTTCCGGGTGGACGGCGGCCGCGCGGCGATGCGCGAACTGCTGGCGCTGCCCGAGCCGCCCGATGCCGTGTTCGTCGCCAACAACCTCATGACCATCGGTGTCCTCGACGCCCTCCGCGAGGCCGGCCGCACCCCACCCGACGTCGGCGTGCTCTCCTTCGGGGACGTTCCCTGGGCGTCGCTGGTACGGCCATCCCTCACCGCGGTCGAACTGCCCTCGTACGAGCTGGGGCGCACCGCCGCCGACCTCCTCCTCCAGCGCATGGACGGCAGCGTGTCGCCGGTGCAGACCGTAGTGCTGCGCACAAAGCTGCAGGTCAGGAAGAGCACGGCCGGGCCTGCCCGGCGCTGACGGACGCCCCGGCGCTGACGGACCCGGGCACTGACGGACGCATCCGGCGCTGACGGCCGGGGCACCCCCACCGAACCACAAACGAAGCGGCGCCGCACCGGCCATTCAGCCCGTGCGGCGCCACGTCACCTCACAGCGCGCTCACTCAAGCTCACTTCAGCCCCGACGTCTTGATCGACTCCACGATCTGCCGCTGGAAGACGAAGAACAGCGCCAGCATGGGCAGCGCGGCCACCGTCGCCGCCGCCAGGATGTAGTTCCAGTTGGACGTGTACTGCGTCTGGAACGACGAGATACCCAGCTGCACCACCGTCAGGTCCTGATCACTCGTGGCGACCAACGGCCAGACGAACGCGTTCCAGTTGGCGAGGAAGAAGAAGATCGCCAGGGCCGACAGAATCGGCCGGGACATCGGCAGGACGATGTTCCAGTAGACCCGCCAGTGGCCGCAGCCGTCGATGACCGCCGCCTCCTCCAGCTCCTTCGGCAGCCCCAGATAGAACTGGCGCAGCAGGAAGATGCCGAACGCGTTGAAGATCGCCGGGATGATCAGCCCGGCGTAGCTGTCGAGCAGACCCAGCTGGCGGGCGACCAGGAACAGCGGGATCAGCACCACCGGCGCGGTGACCAGCAGCGTCGCGAAGATGGCGCCGAAGAGCTTCTCACGCCCCGGGAAGCGCAGCCGCGCCAGCGCGTAGGCGGCCATCGAGTGGAAGAACAGCGCCGCCACGGTGATCACCGTGGAGATGAAGAAGCTGTTCCACAGATAGCGGGCGAACGGCACCTCGGTGAAGACGTAGACGAAGTTCTGGAAGGTGAAGTCCCGCGGGATCAGCCGTCCATCGGTGACGGTGGCCCGCGTCTTGAAGGACGAGGTGACCATCCACAGCACCGGAAAGAGGCTGATCAGCGACAGGACGACGGCCAGGACGGTCAGCCCGGCGCGCGGGGACGGCAGCCGACGCCGAGGGGGCGCGGTGGCCGTGGTGTGGGCCCGGTTCGTCAGGGCGTCACTCGCCATCGTCGAACCTCCCGCCTCTCGTGAACGTGAAGAGCACCGCGGAGATGAGCACCATGATCAGCACCAGGAACGAGCCCATGGCCGACGCATAGCCGTACTCCCCGAATCCGAACGCCTGCTGGTAGATGTAGAAGATGGCGAGCGACGTGCCGTTGGCGGGGCCGCCGTTGGTCAGGACGAAGATCAGGTCGAGTCCGCCGGTGATGGCGGCGACCGTCGACATCAGCAGGACGAAGAAGCTGGTGGGGCGCAGCAGTGGCCAGGTGATGGTGCGGAACGTGGTCCACGGCCCCGCGCCGTCCAGCTTCGCGGCCTCGTAGAACTCCTGGGGGATCTCCTGGAGCCCGGCGAGGAAAATGATCATGTAGTAGCCCATCATCACCCACACCATGACGGCGATGACACAGCCGAGGGCGAGGGACGGACTGCCGAGCCAGGACTCACCGTCGAAACCGGCGGCCCGCATGGCCCGGTTGACCACCCCGGTCTGCTCGTCGAGCAGGAACTTCCACAGCACGCCGACCACGACCAGGCTGATGACGTACGGCATGAAGAGCATCGTGCGGTAGACGCCGACCCCGGGCAGCTTCTGCTTCACCAGCAGGCCAAGACCCAGACTCACACAGAACAGGAGGGGGACGAGGAACACCACATACAGCCCCGTGATCTTCATCGAGTCCCAGAACAGCGGGTCGTTCACCATCCGCCGGTAGTTGCCGAGCCCGATCCACTCATAGCTGCCGAAGCCGCTGACCTGGAAGAAGCTCAGTCCGATGGACAGCACCATCGGGATCGCGACGAACACCAGCAACCCGAGTACATCGGGCGCGAGGAACAGCCCTGCGGCCAGCCACTCGCGGTGCTTGCGGCTCAGTCTCGGCCGGCGGCCGGACGTGGCGGGCGACTGCGCCGGGGCCACGGTGGCCCGGCGGCGGCGCTCCTGTGCGGCGACACTGCTCATATCAGGCTCGCCCCCTTGTAGCTCTTGGTGTAGGCCGCGATGGACCGGGCGGCTCTCTCGGCGTCACTGGCCACATCGTGGCCGGCGAGCATGGTGCCCTGGATGGCGTCGGAGATCGCCTTGTAGACGACCGGGGGATAGCGCGGTTCGGCGCGGCCACCGGGGAAGATCTCGTCCTTGAACTGCTTCATGATCGCGGAGTCGTAGCCACCCTTGGCGGAGCCGCGCTCCAGGGCGCTGTCCCGCGGCGCCACATCGGACTTGGTGCCGACGCACCACTCCACCATCCGGTTGATGGACTCGTCCCGCATCGAGCCCAGCGCCCAGACGCAGAACTCGGCCGCCGCCTCGGGGTTGCGGCCCTGGGCGTTGGCGCAGAACGACCAGCCGCCCAGCGCGGTGACGTACCGGCCACCCGGGGGCGTGGGCAGCTTGAAGACGCCGTAGCGGTACTTGGGGGCGAACGCCTTGAAGCTGGAGACGTTCCAGATGCCCTGCTGCCACATGGCCACGTTGCCGCCCTTGAAACCGCCGACCACGTCCGCGGCGGCGGGCATGGTGCGCGGCGCGATGCCGTGGCGCACCGCGTCCTGCCAGAGCCCCAGTGCCTGGCGGGTGGCCTTGGAGTCGAAGGCCACATCGCCGTGTTCGTCCAGGACCTCGCCACCGCCCTGCCACATCCACGGGTACCAGGTGAAGTTCTGGTAGTAGCCCGGCCTGGTCTCGAAGACCAGCCCGGCCCGTGTCTTCGTGCGCAGCTTGTCGCCGATGTCGAGCATCTGGTCCCAGGTGGTGGGGATGTCGGCCTCCGACAGACCGGCCTTCTCCCAGACATCCTGGGCGTAGAACATGGCCAGCGGCTCGATCTCCATGGGGAGGGCGTAGACCTTGCCGTCCACCATGCGGCTGTCGAGCGCGGAGCCGAAGTCGTCGATGGCCGCCTTCTCCATATGCGGTGTGAGGTCGGCCAGCACGCCGCCGTTGTAGTACCGCAGGAAGTCGCCGGGGGAGAGCAGGAAGATGTCCGGGCCCTCGCCGGTGGCGAAGGCGGACGGCAGCTTGAATCCGTTGAGGTAGGTGGGTTGCGGCAGATAGACGAGGTCGATCCGCGCCTTGTGGGTGGCGTTCCACCGGTCGACCATGTCGACGAACCACTTGGCCTGTGCGTTGACCGCGGGGTCCGGCGAGCGCTGGGGCCCGTAGAAGTTCCAGAACTGGAGGTTGCCCCCCTTGGCCCGGGCCGTGCCGCAACCGGTGAGCAGGGCCGGGGCCGCCACGGCCGACCCCGCGCCCGCCACCGCGGTGAGGAAACGGCGGCGTGAGGTGCCGGGGGAGGTGGTCGGGCGCCCGGCTTCGGTGCCGTGCTGGAGCATGCGTGCGCTCCTGTCGGAGTGGGATGGGGCTGGGATGTGCGGGTGGGGGGTGGGTGCTGGGATGTACGGATCCGGGATGCGCGGATCCGGCAAGTGGGGACCTGGGATGTACGGACCCGGGAAGTGCGGACCCGGACGGTACGGACCTCGGGGTGGGTGAATCCCTCAGTCGACTTCGAGCGTGAGCAGGTCCGGCGTGGCCGGGCGGGACGCGGACGACGGGGCATCCAGGTAGAACAGTGAGGTGCTGGCGATGTCATCGCTGGTGTGCCGGTAGCGGTGCGGCAGCCCGTTGCCCTGCCCCGGGCCGATGCCGAGGCTCTGCACGGTGACGCGCAGGTCCTCGGAGAAGCGGATGGGGTCCAGGACGTGCCAGCGATACATCCCGAACCGCTGCTGGCTGTTGTACAGCCCGTCCGGGCGCAGGATCTGGTTCAGGCCCAGATACGGGGTGGTGTAGGCGGTGTAGCCCTGGCCGGGGACGTCGAAGTTCCAGGCGCCGCCGAAGTAGTCCTCGGTGCCGGTGCCGCAGAGCGTGGGGAACTCGTC
The DNA here is from genome assembly GCF_014712245.1 of Streptomyces sp. 5-10. Lineage (NCBI taxonomy): Bacteria > Bacillati > Actinomycetota > Actinomycetes > Kitasatosporales > Streptomycetaceae > Streptomyces > Streptomyces sp. 5-10. The sequence continues at coordinate 73,389 of NZ_JACVYG010000037.1, read as the reverse complement.
GTCGCCGTCGAGGTAGAACTTCAGCTCGCCCTCGCCCCACCAGCCGGGGCTGTTGACGCCCCAGGCCAGATAGGTGCCGACATAGCCGCCGGCGCCGGTGACCGTGTCGAGCAGGGTGTGCACCTCGCCGTACGGCACCGGATGGCTGCGGCGCCACTGGGCGTGGAACCAGAGGGCGTCGTCCTCGACCTCGTCCAGCTCGTAGTCCACCTGGTAGTAGAGCGTGACCTTCTCCGCGGTCAGGTTCTCCAGGGTGATCCGTGCCCTGCGGTGGAACGGCATCGGCCAGTACGCGTTGAAGCCGCCGTTGGGGTTCACGGCGATGGGCACGGACGAGACCTGGCTGAAGGTGTTCCAGCCGTTGCAGAAGAAGTCACCGAGCGGGACCTCGACGGCCGGCTCCTCCTCGCCCTCCCAGTACATCCGCAGCAGGGTGCCCCGCCAGGCCCGGTGCGGGTCGGTGGTGCACCACAGGTGGCGGATGGTGCCCGGACCCTCGATGTCGGCGAGCACCGCCGTCGTACCGGGGGCGATGTCGATGCTGGGGGAGATCTTCCAGCCCGGCCCCAGCCTGCTCGCCGCCACCGCTCCGGTGCCCTCCGTGGCGCGGCCGCCACCCGACTTGGCGCCGGTGAAGTTCTCGGCGCTGATGGAACGGCTCACGGCACGTGTCCTGCGGGAGATGCCGTCGAGTCCAAAGGTCGTCATCGTGTCTTGCCCTCATGGGTGGGGTACGGGGTGCGCGCCGACGGGCCGGAAGAGGCACCGTGGCGCGCGGAAAACGGCGTCACCGGCAGTGCGGCGCAGCACGTTTGAAATCCATTTCACCGCAACGTAGAGCGGGCCCCAGAGGGTGTCAAGGGGTGAGACGCACGGCGCAGGAGAGACGCCGACGCGCGCTGCTGATATGGCTTTTCGCCAGGGCAAAGGCCATCCGCGTGGGCTCCCTTGACGTTGAAATCGTTTTCTGCCAGCGTGCTCGCCATGCCTCGCAACGCAGTCATCGGAGTGGACATCGGCACCTCGAGCAGCAAGGGCGTCCTCGTCGGTCTCGATGGCGCACTGATCCGCTCGGCCACCCGGGAGCACACCCCCGCGAGACCGGGCCCCGGCCGCTTCGAGATGGACGCCTCCGTCTGGTGGCGCGAGTTCACCGAACTCGCCCGGGAGCTGACCGCCGCGGAGGACACCACCGTGGTCGCCGCCGGGGTCAGCGGCATGGGCCCCTGCGTCCTGCTGACCGATGAGCACGACGCCCCGCTGCGCCCCGCCGTGCTCTACGGCGTGGACACCCGCGCGGTGCGGCAGATCCAGCGCATCGAGGCGCGGCTCGGCGCCGACGAGATCATCCGCCGCGGCGGCTCCGCCCTGACCACCCAGGCCGCCGGGCCGAAGATCGCGTGGATCGCCGAGGAGGAGCCCGAGCTCTACGCACGGGCCAGGCGCCTGTACATGCCGAGCTCCTGGCTGGTGGCCAAGCTCACCGGGAACTACGTCCTGGACCACCACTCGGCCAGCCAGTGCACCCCGCTGTACGACACGCTCGCCTGCGAGTGGTACGCCCCCTGGGCCGCCGAGGTCGCCCCCGGGATCGAACTGCCGCCGCTGCGCTGGCCCGGCGAGACGGCCGGCGCCCTCACCCCCGAGGCCGCCGCCGCGACCGGCCTGCCCGCCGGAATCCCCGTCACCACCGGCACCATCGACGCCTGGGCCGAGGCGCTGAGCGTGGGCGCGCAGAACATCGGCGATCTGATGCTGATGTACGGCACCACCATGTTCCTCATCCACACCGTGCCCAAGCCGCTGACCAGCCCGTCCCTGTGGGGCACCGTCGGCGCCCTGCCCGGCACCCGGAACCTCGCCGGTGGCATGGCCACCTCCGGCGCGGTCGCCAACTGGCTGAAGGACCTGTTCGCCGACGGCGACCACGCCGAACTCACCGCTCTGGCCGCCGAGTCGGGCGTCGGCGCCAACGGCCTGCTGATGCTCCCGTACTTCTCCGGCGAGCGCACCCCGATCATGGACCCGGACGCCCGCGGAGTCATCGCCGGGCTGACCCTGTCCCACACCCGCGGCGACCTCTACCGGGCCGCGCTCGAGGCCACCGGGTTCGGCATCCGCCAGAACATCGAGGTCATCGAGGCGGTCGGCGGCGACATCCGCCGCGTGGTCGCCGTCGGCGGCGGCACCCAGGGCTCGCTGTGGACGCAGATCGTCTCCGACATCACCGGCCGCCCGCAGGAGGTGCGCACCATCACCATCGGCGCCGGTTACGGTGACGCCCTGCTGGCCGCCCAGCTCGTCGGGGACGCCTCCATCGACGACTGGAACCCGGTGCGCGAGACGGTGACGCCACGCGCCGAGCACACCGGGCGCTACGACGAGCTGTACGCCCTCTACCGGCGGCTGTACCCGGACACCGCCGCGACCGTCCACGCGCTGGCCGCGCTACAGGAGCGCTGAGCGCCCCCGCGCGCCCCGGCACACCCGCGCCCGCAGCGCCCCCCCGGCACACCCGCGCCCGCAGCCGCCCCCCGCACCCCCAGTGCCTTCAGCCCCCAGCACCACCCGCGCGTCCCTCAACGCACCATCGACGCACCATCAACGGAGACCGCATGACCGCGTACACCCTGCCCGAACTCCACCGCCCGCCCGCCGCCGAGCCGGCCACCGTCTACACCGTGGCCAGCGGCGACCTGCGCCCCGCCGCCAACGTCACCTGCTGGCCCACCCAGGAGAAGCTGGAGAGCGACCTCGCCGCGGCCCTCACGGACCTCGGCTGGAAGGTCCGCCGAGGCCACGCGGTGGACGAGGCCAAGGGGCACGGGTTCATCGACAGCCAGCGCGCCGGTATCGAGGTGTTCAAGCACATACCCAAGGACGCCCCGCTCATCGTCGTCGAGGCCGTCTGGCAGTACAGCCACCACGTCCTCGCCGGTCTGCGCGACCACCAGGGCCCGATCCTGGTGGTGGCCAACTGGAGTGGCGAATTCCCCGGTCTGGTCGGCCTGCTGAACCTCGCCGGGAGCCTCACCAAGGCGGGGCGCGACTACTCGGTGCTGTGGAGCGCCGACTTCACCGACGAGTGGGCGCGCGAGTCGTTGCGCACCTGGCTGGAGACCGGCACGCTCACCCACGACACCAGCCACGTCCGGCCCCTGCCGCCCCTGCCGAGTGCGGACCCCGAGACCGCACTGGGCGTGGCCCTGGCCCGCCAACTGCACGAGGAGAAGGCGATCATCGGCGTCTTCGACGAGGGCTGCATGGGGATGTACAACGCCATCATCGACGACGAGTTCCTCAACCCGCTCGGCATCTACAAGGAGCGCCTGTCACAGAGCGCCCTGGTGGCCGAGATGACGAAGGTGTCCGACGAGGAGGCCCAGGAGGTCCGGGCCTGGCTCGACCGGGCCGGGATGACCTTCCACACCGGCACCGACGAGGCCACCGAACTCACCGACGCCCAGCTGCTCAGCCAGTTCAAGATGTACATCGCGGCAGTGCGCATCGCCGACGACTTCGGGCTCGACGCCGTCGGCATCCAGTACCAGCAGGGCCTGAAGGACACCGTCCCGGCGAGCGACCTCGCCGAGGGCCTGCTCAACAACGTCCATCGCCCGCCGGTACGGAGCCGCGACGGCGCCCGCGAGCTCTACCCCGGCGCGCCGCTGCCGCACTTCAACGAGGTGGACGAGGGCGTCGCCGTGGACTCCCTGGTCACCAACCGCATCTGGACGGCGATGGGCCTGGACCCTGCCACCACACTGCACGACATCCGCTGGGGCGAGGAGTACGACGGCCGGTTCGTCTGGGTCTTCGAGATCTCCGGCTCGGTGCCCGCCTCGCACAACGGCGGCTACGACAAGTCGTACAGCATGCGCCAGCCCCCGATGTTCTTCCCGCTCGGCGGCGGCACCCTCAGCGGTGTCTCCAAGCCGGGCGAGATCGTCTGGTCGCGGGTGTTCCTGATGGACGGCGGGCTGCACGTCGACCTCGGCCGCGCCACCTCGGTCGAGCTGCCCGAGGAGGAGACCCGGCGCCGACTCGACGCCACCAACCACCAGTGGCCGATCATGCACGCGGTTCTGCACGGCGTCACCCGCGATCAGTTCATGGCCCGCCACCGCGCCAACCACCTCAACGTGGCCTACGCACCCGACGCGGCGACCGCCGACAAGGCGCTGCGTGCCAAGGCCGCGCTCTTCGCCGAGCTGGGCGTCGAGGTGCATCTGTGCGGAGACGTGGCGCTGTAGCCGCCTCCGCGGGCGCGGGCGCCGTATGCCCAACGTGTAGGCCCGCACAGAAACTTCGCGGTGTTCCGCCCATCCCCGGCACGGGCGGAGCACCGCGAACCAGCAGGTGAACGCCTGAGCAGGCGAACCAGGAGCCCCACGATTCCGAGGAGTTCAGCATGGCCCGTTCACAACCACCCACCCCCGCCGATACAGCCGACGGCCCCCGCCGCCGCGTGCTGCTGGCCGCCGGTCTGGGCCTGGCGGCGGCCGGGCTGACGGCGGGGGCGCCGCGGGCGAGCGCCGCCGCCACCGCCATCACCGGCACGAAGGTCAGAAACCTCACCGGCCCGGCGGAGACGGGCCAGTTCGCCGCGCCCTGGACCGACCTCGGCATCCCCGTCCGCTGCCCCGACGGCACGATGCTGTTCGTGTGCGGCGACACCTTCGACGGTGATGGCGTGGGCGGTCCCAACTGGCGGGCCCCGGTGGGCCTGCGGGCACGCCACCCCGATCTGAACGCCCTCGTCATCGACGACAGCGTGGGCGGTTCGCAGGCCGTGGGCCTGGTCCCGGAGGGCCACGAGAACAACACCACCGCCATACCGTCGGACGTCTTCACCGTCGGCAACACGATGTACATGCACCTGATGCGGGGTGTGCTGTACCAGACCCACCACTCCGACTTCTGGCGCTCGACGGACAACGGCCAGACGTGGCAGTACCTGTGCCAGTGGCCCGGCGACCAGTACGGCGGCCAGTTCCAGCAGAAGACCTACGCGGTGGCGGACGACGGCTACGCTTACGTGCTCTCCAGCGTGTTCAACCGGGACGTGCCCTCCGACCTCCTGCTCCACCGCGTCCCGCAGGACCGGCTGGGCGACCCGGCGGCGTATCAGCCGTGGGGCTACGCAAACGGCGCCTGGGCCTGGGGCAACTACCCGACCACCATCACCGCCCGGCGCCGGTTCGGTGAGATCTGCTTCCGCGCGATGGGCGGCAAGTACGCCCTGACCTGGCTCAACATGGAGCCCTTGGACATCCGCGCGCAGGTCTTCCCGCTGCCGACGAGCAACTTGTTCGCCACCCCGGAGCAGACCCTCATCGTCCCCACCACGCCCGGCAACGAGTCCGGCAACGCGGTGGCCAACCCCTACGGCGGCTTCATCGTCCCGGGCTCGACCTTCGGCAACTTCCACATCGCCGTGAGTCAGTGGTACGACAACCAGAACTACCGGGTGATGCAGTACCGGATCAACGGCCTGGCCGCCTGAGCGCGCCGCCACCGACACCCGTGAGGAGCACACCGTGCGACGATCCAGAGTCCTGATCACCCTGGCGGCCGGGCTGGCCGTCGTGACGATGGCGACCGTCCCCGCCGTCCAGGCGGACAGCACAGGCACCACCGGCCGGGCCCATGACACCGGGCGCGAATCCGCCACGGCCGCCACCTCCGCCACGGCAGCGAACGCCCCGGAGAGCGACTACTTCTCCACCGTGGACATCGCCCCCGGCGCCACCATCGGCGCCCCCGCGATCGGCGACAACAAGGAGCACGGCGACCTGTGGCCGTCGTGCTGGTCGAACGACGACAACGTCTACGCCGCGTATGGCGACGGCGTGGGCTTCGGCGACACCTGGCAGGACATCGGCGTGGCCCGGATCAGCGGCACACCCGGCAACCTGGCGGGCGCCCAGCGGGCGTCGGGCGACGGCGTCGGCCGGGTCTGGGGCGCCCCCCAGGACTACTACCGCAAGCCGACCGGCATGGTCTGTGTGAACGGCGACCTGTATCTCGCCGTGCAGGACCTCAAGAAGGGCACGCTGGACAACGCGCCCAGCGCGACGATCGTGAAGTCCACCGACAAGGGCGCCACCTGGACATCGGACAAGGCCAAGCCGATGTTCTCGGACCAGAAGTTCACCACGGTCATGTTCCTGGACTACGGCAAGGACAACGCCAACAGCCCGGACGGATACGTCTACGCCTACGGCCTGGACTACAACTGGCGCGACACCTTCGACCCCGACCCGGACCCCACCGACCTCTACCTGGCCCGGGTGCCCGCCACGTCCATCATGGACCGCTCCACCTGGCAGTTCTACGCCGGTGACAGCGGCGGCGCCCCGCGGTGGTCCTCCAGCATCGACCAACGGGTGTCGGTCCTCCACGACGACCACCGCGTCTACCAGAACGTGGGAACCGCGGGCCGGGTCAAGGACCTCAGCGTGATCAGCCAGGGCGGCGTGGTCTACAACAAGGCACTGAAGCGCTACATCTACACGTCCTGGACGGAGTACACCTACGAGTTCTACGAGGCGCCCACGCCGTGGGGCCCGTGGAAGCACTTCACCCCCAAGGACTTCGGCGGCTACCCCTGGACCCACACCAAGCACGGTGGCTACGCCACCACCATCCCGTCGAAGTACATCAGCGCGGACGGCAAGTCGATGTGGTTGCAGTCCAACGTCTGCCCCTGCGGCGGCGGTTACCCGGCCGGCGACTTCTGGGCGTACACCTTCTCACTGCGCAAGATGTCCCTCACCCCCTCGGTCCCCACCACCCCGGACAACACCCCGGACGCCTCCCGCAACCTCGCCCGCGAACCCGGCACCGTGCCCATCGAACGCGCCACCCACTTCGGCCGCGCGATCTACAACGACGGCGACACGGCCCAGAACGAGGACGACTGGAACGACGAACGCAAGCCGACCAGCTGGTGGGGCTACACCTGGCCACGTACGTACCGCCTCAACCAGGTGGTCTACACCACCGGGACCATGTTCGGCGACGGCGGCTGGTTCAGCAGCCCGCCCAAGATCCAGGTCCGCCGCGACGGCACCTGGACCGACGTCACCGGCCAGCGCGTGACACCGTCCTACCCGACCTCCTCGGCCGCCGGCACCAACAAGACCTACGTCTTCGACTTCGACACCACGACCGGTGACGGGGTCCGCGTCATCGGCGGCGCGGGCGGAACACAGACCTTCACCTCCATCGCGGAACTGGCGGCCCACTACCGCTGAAAACCTCATCAGGAGACGCTGGGGGTGTCCGCATCGACGACCGGCCCGCGTGCTGCGCGGGGACGGCGAACCGCTGCCCGCCGCGGACACCGCCACCGCGACCGCGTCACACGCGACGGACTGAGCGGGCGCCGGCCCGGCACCTGGCCCGTCCGTCACGACGCCCGTCCGCCACGACGGCTGGTGTCCCGTCGTCAGCGTCCCGTCAGCGCGCCGTCCAGCCGCCGTCCACGTACAGCTCGGAGCCGGTCACGAAGCTCGCGTCCTGGGACGCGAGGAACGCGACGGCCCCCGCCACCTCTTCCGGACTGCCGAGCCGCCCCATGGGGGTGCCCTCGACCATCGCGGTGTGACGCGGGGTGCCCTGCCACAGTTCGCGCGAGAGCGGGGTCTCGATGAAACCGGGGTGGATCGAATTGACGCGGACGCCGCGCGTGGCCCAGTGCAGCGCGGCGTTCTTCGTCATCAGCCGGACCGCGCCCTTCGCCGCGTGGTACGAGAACTGGCTGCCGAAGCCGCCCACCGTGCCGAAGATCGACGCGATGTTGACGATCGAACCGCCGCCGGAGCGCTCGATGGCGGGTCCACCGTGCTTCATGCCCAGCCAGACACCGCCCTGGGTCACCGCGATGACCTTCTCCCATGACTCCTGGGTCTCGGTCTCCACGGTGCGCATTTCGGCGATTCCCGCGTTGTTGACGAGCACGGACAGGCCGCCCAGCGCGGAGACCACGCGCTCGACCACGCCGCGCCACGCCTCCTCGTCGCTCACGTCCAGCGCCAGGCCCAGCGCCCGTGCTCCGTCGGCCGTCAGCTCCCGCGCCAGGTGGTCGCAGCGGGTGGCGTCCACGTCGGTCACCACCACCGTGGCGCCCTCGGCGGCCAGCCGCCGTGAGACGGCGGTTCCTATGCCGCCCGTCGCGCCGGTGACCAGGGCGATCTGGCCGGACAGTCGGTCTCGCACGGGCTCTCCTTGGTCTTGCGTGTCAGCGGTCATCGCAGCGGCTCCGCCGCGTGGTGCGTGTCCCTCCGCTCCCGCGCCGCCCGCACCGCGCGCTTGGCGATGGCCCAGCGATGGGTCTCGGAAGGGCCGTCGTAGATACGGAACGGACGCACCTCCCGGTACAGCCGCGACAGCGGGGCGTCCCCCGAGATGCCGAGCGCACCGCATATCTGGACGGCCCGGTCGACCACCCGGTGCACCGCCTCGGAGACGTAGGTCTTGGCGATGGAGGTGTGCTGGGCGGCCGGGCGGCCCTGGTCAAGCTCCCAGCAGGCTCGCCACAGCACCGCCCGGCTGGTCTCGATGTCGATCTCGGAGTCGGCCAGCATCTGCTGCACCATGCCCAGTTCGGCCAGCGGCTTGCCGAAGGCCGAACGGTCCGCCGCCCGCTCCAGGGCGATGTCCTGCGCCCGCCGGGCCACTCCGAGCCAGCGCATGCAGTGGGTCATGCGCGCGGGGCCCAGACGCACCTGGGCGTACGCGAAGCCCTGGTCCACCTCGCCCAGTACGGCCTCGTCCCCGACCTCGCAGCCTTCGAAGGCGATTTCGCTGTGGCCGCCGAAGAGGCCCCGGTCCAGAGTGTCGATATTCCGGACGATCTTCATGCCGGGGTTGTCGGCGGCGATGAGGAACATCGTCGCGCCGCCAGGGTCGCCGGGGCCGCCGCTGGTGCGGGCCATGCAGATGGCGAAGGCCGCCCCGTCGGCGCCGCTGATGAACCACTTGCGGCCGTCGATCCGCCAGCCGCCGTCGATCCTCGTCGCGGTCGTCATGAGCGCACGCGGGTCGGAGCCGGCGCCCGGCGCCGGCTCGGTCATCGCGAAACACGACCGCGTCTCACCGGCCGCCAGCGGGCGCAGATACCGCTCCTTCTGCTCCTTCGTGGCCACCACCTCGAGCAGGTGCGTATTGCCCTCGTCGGGAGCCGCGCAGTTGAGCGCGAGCGGCCCCAGCAGCGAGTACCCGGCCGCCTCGAAGACCACGGCCTGGCCGCGCAGGTCCAGTCCGAGTCCGCCCCATGCGGCGTCCACATGCGGGGCGAACACCCCCGCCTCGCGGGCCGCGTCCTGAAGCCGGCGGCGCAGTGGCTCCGGCCCGGCATGGACATCGCCGTCACACGCCTGTTCCTCGGGTATCACCACGTCCCGTACGAACTCGGTGGTGCGCCGCGCGATCTCCGCGACTCTTTCCTCGATCTCGAACCCGATGGGCACGTCGCACTCCCGAACTCGCTGCTGCCGACCAGTACGGCGACCTGGCGCTCCGCCTGGTATGAGTAAACCGAATCGAATTCAGATCCTCAACCCATGACCATGGCCTCTGCCGTGCGCACTGAGAAAACCCTGTTCGACGGCTAGCTGTACTGAGTTCAGTTCTGTACCGTCCCGGGCGTCGGCAGGGTACCGGACCGTGCCGTGGGAAAGGGAGCCGGATCATGAGCACCACACAGCAGCCCGCCCCTCCGGGGGAGGGGTCGGCGTCGCACGATCCACGTACGGTGCGCCGCGCGATGCTCGCCGGGAGCATCGGCACCCTGATCGAGTACTACGACTTCAGTATCTACGGCTATCTCGCCGTGGCCATCGCCCCGCAGTTCTTCCCGGGCGACGATCCGACGGCCTCGACGTTGGCGGCGCTCGCGGTGTTCGCCAGCGGCCTGGTCGTGCGGCCGATCGGCGGTGTCTTCTTCGGCTGGATCGGCGACCGATGGGGGCGTCGCAAGGCGCTGGTCTCCTCGGTGCTGTGCATGGGGGTGGCCAGCAGCGTCACGGGGCTGTTGCCGACCTACAGCCAGATCGGTGTGGTCGCCGCGGTGCTGCTGTTCCTGATCCGGGTGGTGCAGGGCATCTCCTCGGGCGGCGAGTCGGTCGGCGCCTACACCTACATCTACGAGTCGGCGCCGCCCCGGCGCAGGGCCTTCCTCGGCGCCGTCACGCCCATCGGGTCCAACCTCGGGTTCATGTTCGCGGCGGCGACGGCCGGGGCGATCTCCGCCCTGACCACCAAGGATCAGATGGCCGACTGGGGCTGGCGGCTGCCCTTCCTGATGGCCGTGCCGCTCACGATCCTGTGTCTGTGGGCCCGGCTGCGGATCGAGGACACCCCGGAGTTCAAGGAGGCCGCACGGCGCGCCGACATCCCCGCGGCGCCGATCCGGGAGGTCCTGTCCACCCACCGCACGGCGCTGCTGCAGTCCGTCGGCCTGGCCATGGCCCAGGGCGGCGCCATCTTCCTCGGACTGACGTACATCGGCATCTACCTGACCACCAACCTGGGATACGACACCACGCAGGTGTACTGGCTGAGCGCGGGTGTCGTGCTCTTCACCGTGCTGCTCATGGTGCCGGCCGGTCGACTCTCCGCCCGGTTCGGCTGCCGTCGCGTCCTGATGGGCGGGCTGCTGGCCTTTCTGGTGACCGCCTACCCCGCGATGATGCTCATGGGCCGGCACAGCCTGGCCCTGGCCGGTCTGGCCTATGCGATCCTGATGCTGGGAAGTGCGTTCGTACAGGTCCCGGCGGCCAGCTTGTGGCCGCATCTGTTCGAACGCCGGGTCCGCTACACCGGTATGGCGATCGGGTACAACGTCGGCACCGTCCTCGCGGGCGGTACGGCCCCGTACATCGCGGCCTTCCTGGTCGACCGGACCGGGAATCTGCTCTCCCCGGCGTTCTTCGTCATGCTGGTCTGTGTGATCGGGATCGGTTCCCTGCTCACCGTCCGCAAGGACGTGTAAGAGGTGTCGGGCGTGGCGACCACCGGCCACCGACGGACGTCAGTCCGCCGCCACCTCCGGGTGGCCACCGTGGCCGATGGTCTGGCCGCCGTCGACGAGGAACTCCCCGCCCGTGGTGTAGGAGGCATCGTCGCCGGCCAGGAAGAGCACCATGCGGGTGACCTCCTCCGGCTCCCCGATGCGCGCCACCGGCTGCTGGGCGAAGAGTTCGGGTGAGGCGCTCTCACCCATGGGCGTACGGATGACTCCGGGGTGTACGGAATTGATGCGCACCCCGCTGCCCGCCATGTCCAGTGCGGCGGCCTTGGTCATCCCGCGCACCCCCCACTTGCTCGCCACATAGCCGATGCCACCGGCGAAACCGGTCATACCGGCGGCCGAGGAGACGTTGACGACGGCACCGCCGCCGCGCTCGCGCATACCGGGGAGAACGGTGTGCATGCCGAGGAAGGCGCCCACCAGGTTGACGTCGAGGATCCGGCGGAAGTGCTCGGGCGACTGCTCCTCCACACCGCCGAAGTGCATGATGCCCGCGTTGTTGACCAGGACGTCCACCGGGCCGAAGGTGTCCTCGACCGCGCGGACCACCGACTGCCACCGCGCTTCGTCGGTGACGTCGAGGTGGTGGTACCGGGCGCGGGGGAGCTCATCGGCCAGGGCCGCTCCCTCCTCGTCCAGGATGTCGCAGACGGCGACCCGGGCCCCTTCCGCGACCAGTCCCCGTACATGCGCGGCACCCATGCCCCGGGCGCCGCCGGTGACGATCGCGACCTTTCCATCGAAGCGCATGCCGACTTCCCTTCCGTATCGATGAGCCATCGATGAGCCGTCCGTGAGCCATCCATAAGCCGCTTTTGGGCCGTCCGTGAGCCGTCCATAAGCCGTTTGTGGGCCGTCCGTGAGCCATCCATCGGCCCGGGTCCCCGGGCCACCGCGCCTGTGATCAGTCCGGTACGAGCACGGTCCGGCCGCTGGCCCCGCCCCGGCGAAGCCGGTCGATCGCCTCCGGAGCGGCGGACAGCGGAAAGCGTTCCGTCTCGACGCGGAGGGCTCCCGAACGTGCCAGCGCGACGACCTCGGCCAATTCGTGGCGGGTGCCCCAGAAGGGCAGGGAGAGCCGGAAGCCGGCGGGGAGGACGCCCGGCTTGGACACCGTCAGGTTGCCGCCGCCGCTTCCGACGACGGCGAGTTCGCCACCGGGACGCAGGACGCCGACCGCGAGTTCCAGCGTCTGCGCGGTGCCGACGAAGTCCAGCACGGCGTCCGCTCCCACGTCACCGCTTCGCGCCCGCAGCACGCGGCCGGTGTCCGGCCGCATCAGGGTGCCGAAGTCCGCGCCGGAACGGTCCGCGAGGGCCAGGGCGTCCTCCCGGACGTCGACCGCCAGTACACGGCTCGCGGTGGTGGCGCGGAGGATCTGGACGGCCAGGTGGCCGAGCCCGCCGACTCCGATGACGACGGCGGTGGTGCCCTCGCCGAGTGCGTGTCGCAGCCCGGCCACGGCGTGGTAGGAGGTCAGGCCCGCGTCGGAGAGCGGGGCGGCCTGGTCGGCGGGCAGGTCGGCGATCGGCACCAGATGGCGGGCGGAGGCGACGAGCAGATACTCGGCCATTCCGCCGTCCCGGCCCAGTCCCGCCCCGTGCCAGGCGAGGGTGTCCCGCCGGTCGCAGTAGTTGTCGGAGCCCGCGGCGCACCGTGCGCAGGAGCCACAGCCCCACGGCCCGTAGACCACCACGCGTTCGCCGATCCCCACCCCGTCGGCGCCGGGCCCCAGGGCGGTGACCCGCCCCGCGACCTCATGGCCGAGGGTGAACGGGAGCCGGTAGGGGAGCGCCCCCGGAGCACCGTCGATCACATGCAGATCGGAACGGCACAGCCCGGCGGCCTCGACCTCCACCAGCACCTCGGCGCCGTGCGGGACGGGCCGCTCGACCTCGACCGGTGCCGGTGCCTCGCCCCAGGCCGTCAGCCGCAGTGCCCTCATCTTCACCGTCCCGGGTCTTGTCAGCGCCGCGAAGGCCACGGTAACAGAGGTGAAGTCGGTTCAATAGGTGGTCTGGGCAAGTGAAGGGACTCGGTATGGCGCACGAAGATGTCCGCGCGGGTGTGCACGCGCTGGCCCAGGCCGTGGCCAAGGAGGTCATCGCCTCCGGGATCCGGGTGAACGTGGTGGCGCCGGGGCCCACGGAGACGGGGATGGCGGCCCGTACCCCCGAGGCTCTGCGGGCGGGCTTCCGCGATCCGCGGGTGCGCCCGTACGCGGCCCCGAGGAGATATCCGAGATCGCCCTCTTTCTCGTGAGCGATGCCGCGGCGAACCTGGTCGGCGCGGTGCTGCTCGCCAACGGCGGCCGGTTCACCGCCTGAGCGGGTGTCCTGAGCGGCCGCGGTGCGGGTCTTGCTCACCCGGAGTTTCGCTGCCTACGGTCTTGAATTGAGTTCAGTTCTTTCATTCTTCGCCTGTCGTAACGAGCACGATGGAGATCCCATGCACCGTCGCCGCCCCGAGATCGACCCCCAGTTGCTGTCCGAAACGGACGAACAGCGACAGCTGCGCACCGTCCTGCGCGACCTCTACGCCGAGGCGAGTGGTGTCGAGGACGTACGCGAACACCTGGCCACCCCACGCGGATACGACGAGGCGCTCTGGGCGCGGCTCGCGGGCGAGATCGGGGTCCATGGGCTGGCCGTCCCGGAGGAGTACGGCGGGTCGGGCTTCACCTTCGCCGAACTGGCCGTGGCCCTGGAGGAAGCCGGGCGCGCCCTGTACTGCGCGCCGCTGCTGCCCACCGTGGTCCTGGCCGCCCACGCCCTGCTGCTCAGCGGTGACCGTACGGCATGCGAGCGCTATCTGCCCCGGATCGCCGACGGCACGCTCACCGCCACCGTGGCCGGATTCGAAGCCGACGAGCCCGGTGTCGCCGCGGAACGAGGAGGTGGCGGCTGGGTGCTGCGCGGGCGGGCGGACTTCGTCCTCGACGGGGCCGGGGCGGATCTGATCCTGGTGCGGGCCGGAACACCCGCCGGACCTCGGCTCTTCGCCTGTGAGCCCGCCCCCGGCACCTGCCGGCGGACTCCGCGCCGCGTCCTGGACGAGACGCGGCGCCAGGCGCTGGTGGAGTTCCGGGGCGCCCCGGCCACCGCCGTGGGGACGGCGGAGGGGACCGAGGGCACGGTTTCGGCGACGTTGGACACCGGACGGGCCGCGCTGGCGGCCGAGCAGGTCGGCGGCAGCGGCCACGCGCTGGACGCCACGGTCGGGTTCGTGGCGCAGCGCCACCAGTTCGGCCGCCCCATCGGGTCCTTCCAGGCCGTCAAGCACCGGCTGGCCGATGTGCTGGTGGCGCTGGAGGCGGCGCGCTCGGCGTCCGCGTACGCGACCGCCTGTGCCGCCGTCGGCTCGCCGCAATCGCCGGTGGCCGCCTGTGCCGCCGCCGTGGTCTGCTCCGAGACCTTCCGCCTGGCGACGGCCGAGTATGTCCAGCTGCACGGCGGTATCGGCTTCACCTGGGAGCACCCGGCCCATCTGTACGTACGCCGGGCGCGCGGTGCCGAGGTGCTGTTCGGCACGGCGGACCGGCACCGGGCCCGGCTCGCCGAACTCGTCGGCCTCGCCACCCACGGCGCCGGCTGAACGGGGCCCGGCCGACTCACTCAGGTCGCGGGTGCGGGTGCGGGGCCTGAATCGGATTCGATTGGCTCGATCAGGGGGTTGACAGGCAGGTACTCGGGCTTCCAGAGTTGTAGTGAATTCAGTTCAGTTTCGAAGGGGCGAGGGATGGCAGTGGAAGACGAGATCCAGTTCGAGCGCGACGGTCACGTCGCCCGGGTGTGGCTCAACCGTCCGTGGAAGAAGAACTGCGTCACCGTGCCGATCCTGGACCGGCTCGACGAGATCATCACCGAGGTGGACGAGGACCCCGACCTGCGGGTCCTGGTGGTGCGCGGCCGTGGCGGCACCTTCTGCTCGGGCTTCGACCTCGACAGCCTGAAGGCCGACTACGTGGGCAAGTCCAACGCGATCGACGTCGCGGTGAAGTCCGCGAAGGTGTGCGACCGGCTGTACTCGATGAAGACCCCCTCGGTCGCGGTCCTGGAGGGCCACGTCACCGCCGGTGGCTTCGAGATCATGATCTCCTGCGACTTCGCCATCTCCGCCGACGACGCGAAGATCGGCGACTTCCACATCCGCCGTGCGCTGTTCGGCGGGGCCGGTCCGATCTACCGGGTGCCGCGCATGATCGGCATCCGCAAGACCAAGGAGCTGATGCTCACCGGCAAGCTCCTCTCCGGCGTCGAGGCCGCCGAGTTCGGGCTGATCAACAAGTCGGCCCCGGCGGACGAACTGGACGCCACGGTCGAGGAGTTCATCGGACACCTCACCGACAAGAGCCCCTTCACCATGTGGCTCACGAAGATGACGATCGACCGCAGCCTGGACGCCGACACCCAGTCGCTGATGGTGATGGAGCACCTCGCGGTGGGCGTCGCGCTCAACTCCGAGGACGCGAACGAGGGCGTGTCGGCCTTCCTGGAGAAGCGCGAACCCAAGTGGCAGGGGCGCTGATCCGGATGCCCACCGATCCGCGGAGCCAGGCCGCCGCCGGGCTCCAGGGCGCGCGCTGCGCCGGCTGCCCGGTGACGGTCTACCCCGCGGACGACGCCTGCCCGCGCTGTGGAGGGCCGACCGCTCCGGTGGCCCTCCCGGGCACGGGGGCGCTGTGGACCTGGACGGTGCAGCGGTACGCCCCCAAGTCACCGCCCTACGAGCCCCCGCCCGGAGGCTTCGTGCCGTTCGCCATCGGCTACGTCGAGCTGGCGGAGGACGTACGCGTGGCCGCCGTCCTCGACCTCGGCGAACTCGACAGCCTCGACGACATCCGCATCGGCATGCCCCTCTCCGTGGCCGCGGGCCCCGGAGTGCCCCGGGCCAGGCCCATCACCCCCGCTGAGGAGCGCTCATGAGCGGCGCCGAGGTCCTGATCTGCGGCGCGGGGCGCACCCCGTTCGGCCGGTGGTCGGAGGCCACCGGCCGACAGCTGGCCGTTGCCGCCGTGAACGCGGCGCTGGCGGACGCCGGGATCGCGTGGTCGCGGGTGGGGGCCGCGTTCGGCGGCAGCGACAGCGCGGGTCTCGCGGACACCCTGGTGGCCCAACTCGGCCTCACCGGACTGCCGTTCGTCAATGTCAAGAACGGCTGCGCCACCGGTGGCAGCGCGCTGGTCTCCGCCGTGAACGCCATCCGCTCCGGCATGGCGGACGTCGTCCTCGCCGTCGGCTTCGACAAACACCCGCGCGGCGCCTTCGACCCGAAGCCCGAGGACTGGGGCCTGGGAGCGGAGTACGGCAGCGACGGGCTCATGGTGACCACGCAGTTCTTCGGCATGAAGATCCAGCGCTATATGCACGACCACGGCATCACCCCGCGGACCCTCGCCCTGGTGGCCGAGAAGGCGTACCGCAACGGCGCTCTGACCTCCGAGGCATGGCGCCGAAAGCCGCTGTCCGCCCAGGAGGTCCTGGACTCCGGCATGGTCAGCGATCCGCTGACCCGCTATATGTTCTGCTCCCCGGGAGCGGGCGCGGCGGCGCTGGTCCTCTGCTCGCCCGAGGCCGCCCGCGCACTGGACGGCCCGCCGGTCACCCTGCGCTCGGCGGTCGTACGCACCCGGCGCTTCGGATCGTTCGAGGTGTTCAGCCCGTGGATCCCCGGTGGCGAACTGACCAGTGTCAGCCGTGACGCCTCGGCCGCCGCCTTCGAGGAGGCGGGACTCGGCCCCGGTGACGTCGACGTCTGCCAGCTGCAGGACACCGAGAGCGGCGCCGAGGTGATGCACATGGCCGAGTGCGGGTTCTGCGAGGACGGCGAGCAGGAGCGGCTCGTCGCCTCCGGTGCCACCGGGATCGGCGGGACCCTGCCGGTCAACACCGACGGCGGCTGCATCGCCAACGGCGAACCCATCGGCGCCTCGGGTCTGCGCCAGGTGTACGAGGTCGTCCAGCAGTTGCGCGGACGGGCCGGCGAACACCAGGTCCCGGGCGGACCCAGGGTCGGCTTCACGCATGTGTACGGCGCCCCCGGCGTGAGCGCCTGCACGGTCCTGTCCCGTTGAAACGTCCCGTTGAAACGTCCGCTGAAAGGAGGTGGCAGGGAAGATGAGCGGCATTCCGGAACCCGAGGAGTTCCGCGACCGGGCCCGGCGGTGGCTCGCCGGCGTCGCCCGGCCCCGCGCCGCCGACGGGGAGTGGGGCAGCGGCTCCGACTCCGTCGCCGTGTTCGACAACTGGACCGAGGAGCAGGAGCGCGAGCACACCGCCCGCGTCCAGGAGTGGGAACGCACCCGCTACGACCAGGGCTGGTCCGCGTTCAACTGGCCCCGAGAGTACGGAGGACGGGGGCTGCCCGCGTACTACGAGCAGCTCTACCGCGCCGAAGAGGCGGCCTTCGACGTACCCCACCGCCCCGAGATCTTCCCCGTGACACAGGCGCTCGTCGCCCCCGCGATCGGCCTGTGGGGCACCGAGGAGCAGAAGCGGCGCTGGCTGGTGCCCCTGCTGCGCACCGACGAGCTGGCCTGCCAGCTGTTCTCGGAGACCGAGGCGGGCTCCGACCTCGCCGCGGTGCGCACCAAGGCCGTGCGTGACGGCGACGGCTGGGTGCTCACCGGGCACAAGGTGTGGACCTCCGGCGCCCGCGTCGCCACCTGGGGCGTGGCGGTGTGCCGCACCGATCCCGACGTCCGCAAACACGCCGGAATCACCGTCTTCCTGGTGCGCATGGACGCGCCGGGCGTCACCGTACGGCCCATCCGGCAGATGACCGGTGGCACCAGCTTCAACGAGGTCTACCTCGACGGTGTGCGGGTGCCCGACACCGACCGGCTCGGGCCGGTCGGCGAGGGCTGGCGGGTCACACTCAGCGTGCTGGCCGCCGAGCGGCTCGACTCCGGCGGCCTCGGCCTGGACAACGCCGACCGGGCGCTGGACCTGGCCGGGCACCTGTCGCGCCCCCTCACCGGCGCCGAGCGGCAGCGCGCCGCCGACCTCCACATCCGCACCCTCGTCCAGCGGCTGATGGGACTGCGGGTGACCGCCGCCCTCGTCGCGGGGCGTGAGCCCGGCGCGGAGGCGTCGGTCGGCAAGCTGTACGCCACCGAGACCATGCGGCGCACCAGCGACCTGGTGTCCGAGCTGCTGGGGCCGAGCCTGGTGGCGGACACGGGGGAGTGGGGCACCTACGCCTGGACGGAGCACCTGCTGGGCGCCCCCGGCTACAGCATCGCGGGCGGCACCGACGAGATCCAGCGCACCATCCTCGCCGAACGCGTCCTCGGCCTGCCCAAGGAGCCCGTCCGATGAGCATGGCCACGCAAGGAACGGAGCTGGCCGCCCGGGTCCGCGACCGGCTCGCCCGCCACCACCCGGGCGCGGCCATCGGCGAGTTGGAGGTGCTGCCGGGCGGCCACTCCGGGCTGACGTACGAGGTCGCGGCGGGGGACACCCGGTACGTCGTCAAGGCCGTGCCACCGGGGCAGCGGCCCGTCGGGCGCAACGATGTGCTGCGCCAGGCACGGGTGCTGGGCGCGCTGGCCGGGTCCGCGGTGCCGGTACCGGGCGTGGTGGCCGTCGACGAGACGCAACCCGCGTGGTTCGCCATGGACTTCGCGGACGGCGAGGCCGTCGAGCCGGTGCTGGACGACCACGAGGTGCCCGCCGCGACCGCCCGCGCCCGGATGCTGGAGATCGCGTCCGTACTACGACGCCTGCACCGCACCGATGTGCACACGCCCGGGCTGGACGCGCCCGCACCGCTCGACCCCTCCGGCGAACTGGCGCGATGGAGCCGCACCCTGCGTGCCGTTCCCCCCGAACTGCGGCCCGGCGGGGAGGAGTTGCTGGTACGTCTCGCCGATGGCGTACCACGCGGCCTCCCTCCGGTACTGCTGCACGGGGACTTCCGGCTCGGCAATGTGCTGTGCGCGGGCGAGCGGGCGGTGGCCGTCGTGGACTGGGAGATCTGGAGCGTCGGCGATCCCCGCATCGACCTGGGCTGGTTCCTGCTCTTCGCCGACCACCGCAACTTCCCCCGGCTGGGCCACGCGGTGCCCGGTCTGCCCGGCGAGGCGGAGCTGCTGGACACCTACGGCGACGGCGGGCCCGCGCTGCCCGCGATGGACTGGTTCCGGGCGCTCGGCCGCATGAAGATGGCCGCGATCATGGGCCACAACCTGCGCCGCCACCGCGAGGGCAAACACCACGACCCGGACCAGGAACGCCTGCCGCCCACCATCGCCGCGATGATCCGCACCGCCCGCGACATCCTCGGCTGACCCGGCAGCGGTACGCCCCCACCGAACAGGAGCACTCGTGGATTTCGGATACTCGCCACGGGCGAGTGAACTCCAAGGCCGCATGCGGTCGTTCATGGACGAGTACGTCTTCCCCGCGGAAGCCACGTACGACCGGCAGCTGGCCGAGGGGGACGACCCGCACGCCCTGCCGCCGATCATGGCCGAGCTGAAGGCGAAGGCCCGCGCCGAGGGTCTGTGGAACCTCTTCATGGCGCACGGCGACTGGGGCGCGGGGCTCAGCAACCTCGAATACGCGCCGCTCGCCGAGCTGGCGGGCCAATCCATCATCGGCCCCGAGGTGTTCAACTGCTCGGCCCCCGACACCGGCAACATGGAGCTGCTCGCGCTGTACGGCACCCCCGAGCAGCGGGAACGCTGGCTGCGCCCGCTGCTCGACGCCCGGATCCGCTCGTGCTTCGCCATGACCGAGCCGGAGGTCGCCAGCTCCGACGCCCGCAACATCCGCACCCGCATCACCCGCGACGGCGACACCTACGTGGTCAACGGCCGGAAGTGGTACACCTCCGGCATCCTCGACCCCGACTGCCAGCTGATCATCCTGATGGGCAAGACCGACCCGGAGGCGCCCACCTACCGGCAGCAGTCCATGCTGCTCGTCCCCCGGAACACCCCGGGCGTCACGGTCCTGCGCGACCTGCCCATGTTCGGCTACACCGACCGGCTCGGACACGGCGATGTGCTCTTCGAGGACGTCCGCGTACCGGTGGAGAACATCCTCGGCGGCGAGGGCGAGGGCTTCGCGCTCGCCCAGGGACGGCTCGGCCCCGGCCGGATGCACTACGCGATGCGCGCCGTGGGTTTCGCCGAGCGCGCGCTGCGGCTGATGTGCGAGCGCGTCACCGAACGCACCGCATTCGGCGGGCCGCTCGCCGACCGGGGAGTGGTCCGGGAGTGGATCGCCCGCAGCCGCATCGAGATCGAGCAGGTGCGTCTCCTCGTCCTCAAATCGGCCTGGCTGATGGACACCGTCGGCAACGCCGCCGCCCGCATGGAGGTGGCCGCCATCAAGGTGGCGGCCCTGGAGGTCGCCCACAAGGTGGTCGACCGGGCGGTGCAGGCGCACGGCGCGGCGGGGGTCAGCGACGACACCGTACTGGCCCGGCTGTACGCCATCACCCGGGCCCTGCGCATCGCCGACGGCCCCGACGAAGTCCATCTGCGGACGGTGGCCCGCCAGGAACTGGCGCCGTACAAGAAGAAGACCGACACGAAGGCGGGAGCGGCGTGAGCACCGGCAGCCTCGACGGCAAGGTGGCCGTCATCACGGGCGGATCCCGTGGCATCGGCCTCGGCATCGCCACCGCCTACCGGGCGGCCGGCGCGCATGTGGTGATCGCGGCCCGCAAACCGGCCGGACTCGCCGAGGCCCGCGAGGAGTTGCTGCGCGTCAAGGGCGACGGCGACGTGCACACGGTGGTGGCGAACGCCGGCGAACCGGAGCAGGCGCGAGGCTGCGTCGAGGAGACCATGGCGCGCTTCGGCCGCCTGGACGTCCTCGTCAACAACGCGGCGACCAACCCGTACCACGGCGACCTGCTCGACCTGGACCTGCCGCGCGCGGAGAAGACCGTCCGCGTCAACCAGTACGGCATGGTCGCCTGGACCCGGTACGCCTGGGAGGCGTGGATGGCCGAGCACGGGGGAGCGGTGGTCAACATCGCCTCCGTCGGCGGGCTCGTCGTCGATCCGCACATCGGCTACTACAACGCCACCAAGGCCGCCATGCTGCACATGACCCGTCAGCTCGCCTATGAACTCGGGCCGCGCGCCCGCGTCAACGCCATCGCCCCCGGACTGATCAAGACGGAGCTGGCACGGGCGGTGTGGGAGGTCCGTGAGCCGATCCTCACCGCCAAGCTGCCACTGCGCCGCCTCGGCACGGTCGAGGACGTGGCACACGCGGCGCTGTTCCTGGCCACCGACGCCTCCTCCTGGATGACCGGCCAGACTCTGGTCCTCGACGGCGGCGCGACCGCCCTGCCGATCGGGGTGGAGGGATGACCGCGGGCGGAGGGACGGCCGTGGGTGGAGGTACGGCCGGGCCATGGGACGCGCCCCGGCCCGCCGCCGAGCTGTTCTCGCTCCAGGGCAGGACGGCCCTGGTCACCGGGGCGTCCTCGGGGCTCGGCGCACGCTTCGCCACCGTCCTCGCACAGGCCGGGGCCACCGTGTTCGCCGCCGCCCGGCGGATCGATAAGCTGAAGGAACTCGCCGATTCCGACGCCCGTATCCACCCCGTCGGCTGCGACGTCGCGCTCGCCGCGGACCGCGCACGGCTGGCCGGTACGGCCCTGGACGCCACCGGCCGCATCGACATCCTGGTCAACAACGCGGCCACGTCCGGCGAGACCCGCGCCGAGGACGAATCCCCGGACGCCTTCGCCGACGTCCTCGGCGTCAACCTCACCGCCCCCTTCCACCTGGCACGCCTGGTGGCGGAGGCACCCGCCCGGGACGGCGCGCCGCCCCGCAGCGTCATCAACGTGTCCTCCATCCTCGGACTGGTCACCGCCGCCCCGCTGGGCGGCGCGAGCTACGCGGCGTCCAAGGCCGGGCTGATCGGGCTGACCCGGGAGCTGGCCGGGCAGTGGGGCCCGAGCGGAACCCGTGTCAACGCGCTCGCCCCGGGCTGGTTCCGCACCGAGATGACCGCGGACCTCTTCGGCGACGAGCGCTCCAGCCGCTGGGTCGAGCGCAACACCCTGCTGCGGCGCGGCGGCGGGGCCCATGAACTGGACGGCGCGCTGCTGTTCCTCGCCTCGGACGCCTCCTCGTACTGCACCGGCCAGGTCCTGACCGTCGACGGCGGATGGACCGCGCGATGAGCGTCGGCATCGAGATCGACGACGGCCTCGCCCGCGTCACCCTGCGCCGGGGCGCGGCGGGCAACGCCATCGACCTGGACATGGCGCGCGGACTGCGGGACGCGGCGCGGACCTGCGCCACCGAGTCCGTCCGGGCCGTGCTGCTGACCGGCGAGGGGACGTCCTTCTGCGTCGGCGGCGACCTCGGGGAGTTCTCCCGGCTCTCCGGAGAGCCACTGGAGCGGCACCTCCTCGCGGTGACCGGCGCGCTCCACGACGCCCTGCGCACGTTCGCCGCGGGCGACGCGCCCGTGGTGGCCGCCGTGCAGGGAGCCGTGGCCGGTGCGGGCATCGGCCTGGCCGCGTCCGCCGATGTGACCCTGGGCGCCGACAACGCCTCGTTCACCGCCGCGTACACCCGGATCGGCTACTCGCCGGACGCCGGAGTGAGCTGGTTCCTGCCCCGGCTCGTCGGCCCCAAGCGGGCCCTGGAGCTACTGCTGACCAACCGTCGCATCGCGGCGGCGGAAGCCGAGGCCATCGGACTGGTGAGCCGGGTCGTCCCCGCCGACCGGCTGGCCGACGAGGCGCTGCGCACGGCCCAGGCGCTGCGCGACGGGCCCACCGCCGCGTTCGGCGCCACCCGCCGTCTCGTCGCCACCGGGCAGACCGCCGACCTCGGTACGCACCTGGACCGCGAGGCCCGTGCGATCGCCGCCGCGGCCGCCTCCGCCACGGGCCGTGAGGGCGTCGCCGCCTTCCTGGACAAGCGGACGCCCGACTTCCACCGCGCCGCCACCAGCACATGAACTCCTCGCGGCGCCCCGGGGAACCCATCGGGTCGGGAGCGCGATTGGCAACTGAGTTCAGCTTGGGACTACTCTCTGGTACGGACAAAGTGGGCGAGCCAGGAGACGAGGCATGGCGACGAGAATCGTTGAACCGGAAGCGGGACCGAGGTCCAAGCGGGCCGCCATCCTGGCGGCCGCCGTCGACTGCTTCGGCGAGACGAGCTTCGAGGCCACCAAGTGGTCCACCGTGGCGGAGCGGGTCGGCATCGGGCAGACGGCTCTGTACCACTACTTCGAGTCCAAGACCCACTGCCTGCTCACCATCATGCGGCTCGAACTCCAGCGCTCCCACGACAAGTTCACGGAGGCGACCGAGGACGTCGAGGATCCGACCGAGGCGCTCCGGGCGGCCGTCCGCGCGGCCTACGAGGTCTCCGACCACGAGGTCCTGCAGATGCGCATCCTCCACAACCACATGGACCTGCTCTCCGGCCCGCGCAAGTCCAAGCGCGAGGAGGCCGAGCGCGTCGAGGCCCGCAAGCTGGTCCAGCTCGTCGAGCGGGACTGGACGAACCTGCTGGTGCGGGGCATGTCCATGGGGGTGTTCCCGCTCCGGGACGCGCAGTTGCTGGGCGCGAGCGTGCTCGGTCTGATCGTCAGCGTCTGGCGGTGGTACCGGCCGTCGGGGCCGACGCCGCTGGCGGAGGTCAGCGAACTGATCGAGGGCGCGTGCGTGCGGATGGTCGCCACATGACGCCCTGAGCGACCCTGCCACTCACGGCCCCCGGCGGACCTCGCGCCGGGGGCCGTTTCGGTCCCTACGGACTCTTGTCAGCCGTGTTTCCCCGGGATTACGATCCAGACGGAAATTGAACTGAACTCAGGTTGATCTGGGGGCGCCTCATGGCGTTGCGCACGTACATGGCCAGTATGGACAGCCCGCATCCGGAACGGACGCTGGATCTGCTCGAACCCGACTTCCGCTTCCTCATCGCCCTGCCGGGCACGGAGGTCACCGGCGAGTCCCGGGAGGACTTCGCCACCTACCTCGCCGGCCGCAACCCCGTGGACCGGGCGCATGAGATCCTGCGCCACAGCCGGGACGGCGACGTCGAGACCGTGTATGGGGTGGTGACGGAGCGCGGGCGGTACACCGGCTCCTTCCTCTCCGCCGCGGTGATCTCGCCCGCCGGACTCATGGCGCGCTACCAGTCGTTCTTCACCACCTCCTTCGAGCTGGTCGACTGGGTCCGGCAGGACGACGGACAGGGCGACGGGAGCCGGGCATGACGGACGCCCCGGCCACGGCCCCGTTCCTCACCGCGTGGTTCGAGATCCTCGACGGCGACGACCCGTCCCGTATCCTCGACCTGATCAGCGACGACTTCTCGCTCTCGATCCTGTTCTCCACCGGCGACGGCAACGCCACCGACTTCGCCGGGGACCGCGCCGCCCTGGTGGGCTACCTCGAACAGCGCGAGAAGGGCACCCGCACCCACCATCTGCTGTCGGCGGCCACGCTCGGCCAGGACGAGCTCTTCCTGGGCGAGGTACGCCGTGCGGGAGTCCCCGAGGCCAGCTTCGTCGCCGCCGGGCGGGTGAACGACGAAGGCCGGCTGCGCCGCCTGCTGATCGGGCGCTCGTCCGAGATCCGCTTCACCTGACCCCCGACCCCATGGAGAGCACCGTCATGTACAACCTCGTCCTGCTGGCGGCCAGGCCCCCGGAGTGGACACACGAGCGGTTCATCACGTGGTGGCGCGGCGACCACGCGGAGCTGACCCGCCGCCTGCCCGGGCTGCGCTCCTGGCGCCACACCGAGATCGACGCCGCCCTGGAGCCGCGTTCCGAAGGCTGGGACGGGATCTCCGTACTCGGCTTCGACTCGCCCGAGGACCTGAGCAAGGCCCTCGCCAGCCCCGAGTGGGCCGATGCCGTCGCCCAGGTCGGCGACATGAAGGGCCGCCGGATCGCGGTCATGGGGCACGAGGCGGAGATGTTCACCGCCTGAGGATTCCCGGCCGCCCGGGCAAGCGGCGTTCGGCACAGTGCGACGAGGGGCCAGATGCGACAGGTAGTGCGGGAGTTCCAGCAACAGGCGGACGAAGCCGACTTCATCGCCGTGATCGACGACACCGGCAGCCATACGGCCCGGGAACTGCTCGAGGAGGCCGTACGGCTGGCCGAAGCGCTGACCGCCGACGCGCCCGACACGCCCGAAGGACCGGGCGATGGACCGGCGGGCGACGGATCGGTCGGCACCGTCCTGGTCCAGGCCGACAACTCATGGCGCACCATCGCCGCCACCCTCGCCGTGGGCCTGCGGGGCGGAGTTCTGGCGGTGGTCAATCGGCACACCACCCCCGCCGAGTTCGCCGCCGCATGGGAGGACATCCGCCCGGACGCGGTCGTCGCCGAGCCCTCGGCGATGGACGAGTGGACGGTAGGCACCCGGCTCCCCGGCCCGGCGCGGACGGTCCTCGACGGCTGGACCTGCCGGTCCGCACCCCACCAGCGCGAGGTGGCGCGGTGGTCGGACGGCGTCCTCATCGGCCTGACCTCCGGCTCGACCGGGCGGCCCAAGGGCGTCGTACAGTCCGAGCCGTCCCTGCGGTACGCCGCCACGAGCACCATCGCCGTCAACGGTCTGGCGCCGGGCGACGCCGTCGCCGCGATCGTGCCGCTGTCGTCCACCGCCGCGTACTGCTTCGGGGTGTACCTCTCCCTCCTGCTGCGCGGGCCGCTCGTCCTCACGGGTAAGTGGGACCGGGCGGTCGCGCTGCGGCGGATGGCGGACACCGGTGTCCGCTGGACCATGTGCGTCCCCACCATGGCGTTGCAGATGGGCGCCGAAGCGGCCGGCTCCGGCGTCCTCCGGGGCGTCCGGTCGATCACCGTGGGCGGCGGGCCCATGGACCGCGGCGCACTGGCCCGGGCCGAGCGGTCCCTGGGCACCAGGATCCTCCGCGTCTTCGGCATGTCCGAGTGCCTGGGCCACACCTCGCCGAGCCCCGACGACCCCGAGGAGATCCGGCTCGGCAGGGACGGCCGCCCCTTCCCGGGCACGGACGTGCGCGCGCTCACCCCGGACGGCCAGGTGGCCGGTCCCGGGGTGACCGGCCGGGCGCAGGTCCGCGGCCCTTCCCTCTTCCTCGGGTACGCCCGCGAGGGCAGGACCGATCCGCCCGCGCTGACCGAGGACGGCTATCTGCCCACCGGCGATCTGCTGATGACCCACGAGGACGGCACCATCAGCGTCATGGGCCGCGAGAAGGACATCATCATCCGGGGCGGCCGCAACATCGACATCACCGAGGTGGAGCGCGCGGTCGCCGGCCACCCGCGCGTGGCCAGGGCCTGTGTCGTACCGGTCCCCGACGATGTCCTCGGCGAACGCGTGGCGCTGCTCGTCGTCGCCGAGGACGGTTCCAGAATTGAACTGGCCGAGGTGATCGGCCACTTGGAGAGCGTCGGGCTGTCCAAGACCAAGTGGCCCGAGTACGTCTACGACGTCGAGGAGCTGCCCCAGACGAAGGTCGGCAAGCTCGACCGGCGCGGCGCCAGGGACCTGGCCACCGACCTGCGCGCCCGCGAGACCGACCGGCGAGGAGAAGCATGACAGCGCGGTTCGACCAGGCTCCCTGGGCGGCGGCCGGAATCCGGACCGTAGGGCCCGGGGTGCACCGCGTGCCGCTGCCGCTTCCCGGCGACGGTCTGCGCGCCGTCAATGTCTACCTGCTGGAGGATCTGGCCGACGACGGTGGCATCGTCATGATCGACGGCGGCTGGGCGATCCCCGAGGCGCGCAAGGCGCTCGAGGAGGGTCTGGCCGCCATCGACCGCGACCTCGGCGACATCAGCCACATCCTGGTCACCCACATCCACCGCGACCACTACACCCAGGCGGTGGAGCTGCGTCGGCTGCTCGGCTCGCGCGTCTACCTCGGCGCGGGCGAGCGCCCCGGCCTGGAGATGCTCGACCGGCTGCGCAGCGACCAGCCCGTCGGCTCGCTGCGGACCCTGCGCGCTGCGGGCGCCGGGGAACTCGCCGACCGTATCGAGGCGATGGACCACGGCGGCTACGACCCGAGTGTGTGGGAGGCCCCCGACCACTGGCTGCACCCCGGCGCCCTCCGCTTCGGCGAGCGCGAGCTGCGGGTCGTCCCCACTCCCGGGCACACCAAGGGCCATGTGGTCTTCCTGGACGAACGGCGGGGGCTGCTGTTCTCCGGGGACCACGTCCTGCCGCACATCACCCCGTCCATCGGCTTCGAACTCGCAGAGGCAGGCGGCCACCCGCTCGCCGACTACCTGGACTCGCTGCGGCTGATGACCCACTACGCCGACGCCCGCCTGCTGCCCGCCCACGGGCCGGTCGCCGACTCCACCCACACCCGGGTCGCCGAACTGCTCGCCCACCACGACGACCGGCTGGCCGGGAGTCTGGCCGCGCTGGGCGAGGACACGCTCGACGCCCACGCGGTGGCGCGGAAGCTCGCATGGACGCGCCGGGCAGTGCCGTTCGGGGAGTTGAGCGCCTTCAACCAGATGCTCGCGGTCCATGAGACGGCCGCGCATCTGGATGTCCTCGTGCTGCGGGGGCGGGTGGAGGTGGGCCGCGCGGACGGCGTGCATCGGTACACGCGTGTGCGATGACGACGCCGTACGCACGCCATCGAATAGATCCGATGACCATGGGGTGATGAGCAGCTAATCCCGGGCAGTTTGGCGTTCTCTCTCGACAGCCGGGTCGGAATTGCGTATCAATTCATCCGATCACTGAACTGAGCCGTCGAGAGAAGGAAAGGCCGCATCATGCAGAGACCGGGCTTATCCGCACGCGCCCTCGGCCTCCTGGCCGCGACCGCCGCCGCCCTCGGGGCCTTCGTGGCCACCGGAACCGAGTCCTACGCCGCCCAGTCCGCCGCCCAGCCCGCGACACCCCCCGCCCCGCGCTCCTCCGTCGTCACCTGGGCCTCCAGCGCCTACCCGGCGGGGACCGCCGCCCAGGACCTGACCTACCGGTTCGTCATCCACACCAGCGTCGGCGGCCGGGACCTGCGCATCCGGCTCTCCAACGCCTACGGCGACCAGCCGGTGACCTTCGGCCACGCCTACGCGGGCGTACGCGAGTCCGGGGCGGCGGTCGTACCCGGCAGCAACGGACGGCTGACCTTCCGCGGCGCGTCGTCGGTGACCGTACCGGCGGGCGGCGTCGTGTACAGCGATCCGCTGCCGGACCGCGTCCAGCCCCAGTCGGACCTCGCGATCAGCCTCTACGTGCGCAGTGCGGGCACCCTCGCGACCGGCCACAAAGGGGCCCGTGCGACCTCGTACATCGCACCGGTCGGTGACCATGCGGCGGAGGAGGGCGCCGCCGCCTACTCCCAGCAGATCACCTCCTGGTACTACCTGGACGCCGCCGTCGTACGGCCCCGGCCCGGCAGCGGCGCCGTCGTCGCCTTCGGCGACTCGATCACCGACGGCTCCGCCTCCACCCAGGACACCAACCGCCGCTGGCCGGACTTCCTCGCCCGTCGCCTGCTCGCCGACCCCCGCTCCCGGCTCAAGGGCGTCGCCAACGAAGGCATCTCCGGCAACAAGATCCTCGCCGACGGCTCGGCCGAGAGCGCGCTGAAACGACTCGACCGGGATGTGCTCTCCCAGGCCGGTGTGCGCACGACGATCCTGCTGGAGGGCATCAACGACATCAAGGCCACGCCCGGCCCCACGGCCGACGACCTCATCGCCGGCTACCGGCAGATCATCGCCAGGTCCCACGCGCGCGGCGTGTGCGTGGTCGGGGCGACCGTCATGCCGTACGAGGGCTGGCGGGAGTACGAGACCGTCGACGAGGCGGTCCGCCAACAGGTCAACGCCTTCATCCGCACCAGCGGCGAGTTCGACGCGGTCGTCGACTTCGACGAGGCCGTCAGGGACCCCGCGGCGCCCGCCCGAATGCTCCCCGCCTACGACAGCGGCGACCACCTCCACCCCAATGACACCGGTATGCGGGTCATGAGCGACGCCATCTCCCTCCGCGCCCTCCGCTGCGACCGCTGACCCCTCCACCCCGGCCCCCGGCCCGCGCCGGGGGCCGGGCACCCCTTCGGCCGCGTACGGGACCATGCCGCCTCCGGCCTCGTCGGTCAGACGCGTGGACCGAGGAACAGGCCACCGCTCGCGTCGATGACCTGGCCGGTGATCCAGCGGGGAGGCGGCGGGTTAACCCTGGGCCCATGGGCAACGGGGTCGCCGTCGGATTCCGCGGACGCCGAAGACTCCGTCAGCCGCTGGCGTGGCGGGCCCTGCCCCCGGCGCGCACCCGGCCGGCAGCGCCCGATGCGCTTGCCGGCGCTGACGCTGACGCCGGGGGCTGACGCCGAGGGCCGCCACCGAGGGGCGACGACGAGGGGGCCTACGACACGGCGGCGCCACCGGCGTGCTGCTCGTTGCTCTCCGGCTCTTGTGGCGGATGGCTGAGCTGCTCACGCAGGTAGTTCCAGACCACCGCGATCAGCGCGGCCACCGGTACGGCGAGCAGACTGCCCACGATCCCGGCCAGGCTGCTGCCCAGTGTCACGGCCAGCAGGACGACCGCCGCGTGCAGGCCGAGGCCGCGGCTTTGGATCATGGGCTGGAACACATTGCCCTCCAACTGCTGCACCACGACGATGATCGCCAACGCGATCAGCGCGTCCGTCGGACCGTTGAACACCAGCGCGATGAGCACCGCTACCACACCCGCGAACAAGGCCCCCACGACGGGAATGAACGCGGAGATGAAGGTGAGGACCGCCAGCGGCAGCACCAGCGGTACTCCCAGAGCCCACAGCCCGAGTCCGATGAGGATGGCGTCGAGCAGGCCGACCAACGCCTGGGAACGCACGAAGGCGCCGAGGGTGTCCCAACTGCGCGCGGCCACGGCGGGGATGTCGGTGGCGAGCCGACCGGGGAGCTGATGGGCGAGCCACGGCAGGAACCGCGGGCCGTCCTTGAGGAAGAAGAACATCAGGAAGAGCGCCAGGACGGCGGTGATCACACCGTCGACCACAGTGCTCACTCCCGCGACGACAGCGGTGACCAGGCTGCCCGCACTGCTCTGCAACCGGGCCGCCGCGGTGTCGGTGGCCTGCGCGATCTGGGCATCGTCGATGTTCAGCGGTGGCCCGGCGGCCCATTCACGCACCCGCTCGATGCCTTCGGCCACACCGTCGGCCAGTTCACCGGACTGGGACGCCACCGGTACCGCGATCAGCGCCGCGATACCCGTGGCGACCAGGAGGAACAGCAGGGTCACGACCGAGGCGGCCAGCGCGGGAGCCCACCCGCACCCGCGCAGAAAGCGGGCCAGGGGCCAGGTCAGCGTCGTGAGGAGCAGGCCGACGACGAGCGGCCAGATGACCGACCACATCTGCCCCAGGGCCCACAGGACCACCGCGGCCATGACGAGGATCAAAAGCAATTCGAGGGAGATGCGCGCCGATACGCGGAGCGCGGCGCGGGTTTTCGTTGAACTCAACGTGCGTGGCATGGGGTCACCCGTACCTCATCTGTGCTGCCCGGCGCTGCTTTTCGGGCGGACCCTAGCCAAACTCCCAGTGCCGGCGGGAGCGGAAGGGGCGAGCGCGCCCGGGTGCGCCCGGCCCACCGCACTGGTGGGACCGGGCGCACCGCTGCCTGGAGGGATGTGCGCGGCGCTACTGGCTCACCTTGACGGAGAACCAATCCACGCTCATCCCCACACCGGAGGTGGTGTCCGCCGCCGGCGAGGTGCAGCCGCAGACCTTGTTCGGGTACGAGCCGCCGATCGCGACGTTGAAGATGGCGAAGAACCCGTGGTCCACCGCCTTCTTCCAGGTCTCGGCGGACACCTGGTCCTGCTTCACCGTGAAGGTTTCCTTGCCGTCGCGGTAGAAGCGCAGCTGTTCGGCGGAGGTGTCGGTGCGATCCACGATCACGGAGTACGTGTGGTACTCGGTCTGACAGGTGTCGCACGGCAGCAGGTCGCTGCTGATCCCGTCCGGGTCGTGGCACTCGCCGGCCCACGCGCCGCAGTGGAAGGTGTTCGAGTGCTTGCTCAGCCCGTTGACGTCCTCCATGATGTCCAGCTCGCCGATGCTCGGCCAGTTGGTGGCTCCGACCGGGCGGGCGTCGGCGCCCATGGCCCAGAAGGCGGGCCAATAGCCGAGGGCCTTCTCCGGGTTGGGCTGCTTGAGGGAGGCGCTGATCTCCAACTGTCCACCGGCCGGCGCCTCGAAGTCGGTGCGCTGGGTCTCCACGCGGCCGGAGGTCCACTTCCCGGAAGCGTCGCGAATCGGCTTGATCACCATGTGACCTTCACCGTCGTGGTAGACGTTGTCGGTCGAGTCCGTGACCGATTCGATCTCGCCGGTGCCCCAGTTCGCGGCGCCGCCCGGGTAGCCGGTGCCGATGTCGTACAGCCAGTCGTTCTTGTTCAGGCCGGTGCCCGCCGCGCCGTCGAAGTCGTCCCGGAAGACGGTGGTCCACTCGGCCGCGGACGCGGGCTCGCCGGCGGCCGCGGCGTTGGAGGACACCGTGAAAGCCAGGAGTCCGGTCAGCGAAAGCGACAGGGCGGCCAGGAAGGCCGGAACGCGTCGACGGCGGCGGCGGTGTTCGGCATCCGCCGTCCTGCCTGAGGAAGTGATCCTGAACATGTGGGGGGCTGCTTTCGTTTGAAGGAACCGCGGTGACGGGATGTGCGAGCCCCCGTAGCCCGCTCCTGGCGTGGGGGTGAGGGGAGATCGGGCTACGGGAACTCGGGCACAGTGGGCAGAGCGAGCGCCGATCGGGTCGAGAGAGCGCTCACACGGAATGACTGTCTTGGACCCTGCCCTTGCCGGTCAAGTGTCGTGCTGAGTTCACTAGTTGAACGAAAGCCCTTGGCTTGACCGCGCTCCCGCGAAAGTATTGATCGCCCCACTTCAGAGTTGGAGGCATGCCCGAGGTGCCGGCACTCGCGCTCGCCAACTCTTGACGGCGCACCACGCCGCCATGGGGAGCGATCGCCGCACCGGCCGAGAGCGGTTCTGCCGGTGTGCCGCCACGGCGATGGTGCCGGTCGCGCAGATCTTCCGGCGCGACGCGCCGGGACCCTGGTGGCCCGCCGGCATCGACCTCCTGCGGCTCCTCCGGTGCCCCCGTGAGCACTGGGCTCCTCCGGCCCAGCAGGCCGACGTCAGCCCTACGGGAATGACCTCGCCGCCCATAGTTGTTAAGCATTCAACTAGATTGGGTTCTGGAAGGGCCCATCCATGGACAGTGAGGAACCCTCATGGCTTCGACCCTCGACATCCGCCGCGCGGACGACCGCTTCCACACCCATGCCGGGTGGCTCGAATCCCACCACTCCTTCTCCTTCTCGCACCACCGGGATCCCGGCAATACCCACTTCGGGCTCCTGCTGGTCTCGAACGACGATGTCGTCGCCCCGGGCACCGGCTTCGAGACCCACCCGCACAGAGACATGGAGATCGTCACCTGGGTGCTTGAGGGCGGCCTGGTTCACCAGGACTCCGAAGGCCACAACGGTGTGATCTACCCAGGTCTCGCCCAGCGGATGAGCGCCGGCACCGGCATCCTCCACAGCGAGAAGAACGACTCCTGGACCCTCGCGGGCGGCCCCGCGCACCAGGACCCGGTCCACTTCATCCAGATGTGGGTGATCCCCGACGAGGCCGGCATCCGTCCCGGTTACGAACAGCTCGACATCAACGGCGAGCTCGACCGGGGCGGCTGGACCACCCTGGCCTCCGGCATGTCCAAGCACGCCGACCAGCGGGCCATCGGCATCCGCCAGAAGCACGCCGCCCTGCACGTCAGCCGCATCCGTCCCGGCGAGACTCTCCCCATCGCCACCGCCCCGTTCGTCCACATCTTCGTCGCCCGGGGCAGCGTCGAGCTGGAGGGTGCGGGGCCGCTGTCCACCGGGGACGCGGGACGCATCGCGCGCGCGGAGGGGCAGCGCGTCACCGGTGGTCCCGACGGCGCGGAGGTCCTGATGTGGGAGATGACCGCCGCGGTCTCCGCAGGCTGACCCGGCGGCACCGATGGCGACCGCGCCCCGGCCGGAGTGGCGGCCGGGGCGCGGCCCATGGGAGGGCCGCGCGGGCACGAAGGTGCGTGGTCAAACGCGACAGGGCGCGCGCCTGGGACGGGCCGGAACCATCGAGATCACCACCGATGCCGACGGCACCGACTGGGTCAGCGCCGCCACCGTCTGCATCCGCGGCGGACGCCGAGACGGCCACATAGGCGGCCGGCGGCGGTGCGGGGTCCAACGTGGTCGACCGTACGGTGTGCAGCGTGCCGAGCTCACCGCTCACCACGGCCTACCGCTCACCACGGCCTACCGCTCACCACGGCCTTACCGCTCACCACGGCCTGGCGCGCGGCCACACAGCCCGCGTCGAAGCGCCGGTTGTAGCCGATCTGCACCTCGACACCGCTGCCTTCCACCGCCCGCAGCACCTCCAGGCTCTGCTCGACGCCGCGGGCCACGGGCTTCTCGCAGAAGACCGGGACGCCCGCCTTGACCGCGGCCAGGATCAGCTCCGGGTGAGCGTCGGTCGCGGCGGCGATCACGACGTCGTCCACTCCGGCGGCGAACACGGCCTCGGGGGAGTCCACCGCCCTGGCCTCGAACGGTGTCGAGACCGCGGCGGTGGCGGCGGCCACCGGATCCGTGACCACCAGGGAGTCCACCGCGCCGGTCCAGTCGACGACCGAGCCGGTCACCACACCGCTGCGGTCGGAACCCGCAAGTACATCAAAAGCCCATCATCATTCCTCGGGATCAGCCCTGCGACACCTCGTGCTGTCGAGCCATCCTTGACCGATCGTTCCAACATTGGCTAGCGTGAGCCTGGCTTCGATCGCACCAGGAGGTCATCCGTGATCGACGACATCGCAATCCGTCGTCGGCCGCGGCGAGCGAGCGCTGTTCACCACGACGCAAGACAAGGATCGACCATGAACCACCGCGAAGTTCCCCGGCCGGGCATCGGTGCGGAGATCTCCGATGCCGAGCAGCTGGAAGGCTTCACCCACCTCTCCGCCGACGCGGACGGCATCCGTATCCACGCCGTCGTGGGCGGTAGTACGGGAAGCGACCCCGTCGTCCTGCTCGCCGGGTTCCCCCAGACCTGGTACGCCTGGCACAAGGTGATGCCGGCGCTCGCGCGGCACCACCGCGTGATCGCCCTCGACCTGCCCGGGCAAGGGCTCTCCGACCGCCCCGCCGACGGGTATGACACGGAAACCGCCGCCGTCCGGGTCCACGAGGCGGTCGCACGGCTCGCGGGCGGCCGCTACTGGCTGTTCGCGCACGACATCGGATCCTGGGTCGCCTTCACCTACGCCCTGCGCTACGCGGACGAGCTGGCCGGACTGGCGCTGCTCGACGCGGGGATCCCTGGTGTGACGCTGCCCGAGACCCTGCCGCTGAACCCGGCCGGCGCCTGGAAGATGTGGCACTTCGCGTTCCACCAGGTCCCCGATCTGCCCGAGGTCCTTCTCGAAGGCAAGGAGCGCGAGTACGTGTCATGGTTCCTGCGCGCGAAGACCGCCACGGGGAACGTGTTCGACGGGGCCGAGATCGACCTCTACACCAAGGCCCTCATCCGCGACGGCGGCCTCCACGCGGCGATGGAGTACTACCGCGCCGTGCCCGAATCGGCGGCCCGCAACCGCCGGCTGCTCGCCGACCGCGAGCTGACCATGCCGGTCCTCGCGATCGACAGCGAACACGGTTCCATTCCCGACATGGCCGCTCCGCTCACGCCCTTTGTCCCCCACGTGGGACGTGCCTCCATCGCGGGCGCCGGCCACTTCATCCCCGATGAGCAACCAGAAGCCCTCGCGCAGATCCTCCTGCGATTCGCGAACGGCCTTTGAGTGAACGGCAATGTGAGCCAACGGCCTTTGAGCACCGTGGAGTTCGCCAATCCGGCCCCACCGCAACCGGCACACCGGCTCGCTGACCCGCACACCGGCTCACTGACCGGGACGCCACGCTGCGCGGCGTGGCCGCCGGCAGGTGGGGGCGCGGCCCCGGCACTTCCGCTGTCTCCGTCCGTGCATCACCCATGGGCATCTACAGTGCTGTAGATTTTTATCGCGGTTCATCGAGCACCAGAACCGCGTTCAACAGGGCCCGCCGCGATGTCTCGGCGTGCTGCGACGCCACCACCACGCCGTCCATGGAGAAAGCAGGCGCCCGTGCTAGGGATAAGTGAGCTGGCCCTCCTCCTCATCGTCGTCATCGTCGTCATCGGGGCCAAGAAGCTCCCCGAACTGGTCCGCTCCATGGGCAAGTCGGCCCGTATCTTCAAGAGCGAAGCCAAGGCGATGGCATCCGATGACGACAGTCAGCGGGACCGCTCCGGTCCGAGGGTCATCCAGGCCCAGCCCGGCGATGTGATCAGCTCTCGGACAACGGACACCGAGCCGGGTAACGGGAGCGGGAGCGGCGGCACCGGGCCCCGCTGATCCCGCCAGGAGGGGCGGGCGCCTATCCGCCCGGGACGCGAGCCCGTCGCCCCTCGTCCCCGTCGGTCGGCACCAGACATTGGCAGGCACTGCTCGTGGTGCCCAGGTCCGCTTCGAGGTCGTCCAGGGCCTGCCGAGCGGCCGCGATCCGCGCACGCAGCGGCTCCGGAGTGGGTCCGACGGGTGTGGGGCCCGGCGGCTCGGCCTTCTCCGCTTCCTCCATGGCGCGGGCTTCCTCGAGGGAGTTGATGACAACGCCGATGAGCAGGTTCACCAGGACGAACGAACCCAGCAGCACGAACGAGGCGAAGTAGACGATGGTCCAGCGGGAGATCTCCAGTCCCGCCCGTACCGCGTCCCCCAGCCCGTCCAGGGTGATGAGCAGGAAGAGCGTCAGGACGGCCCGGCCGATCGAGCCGTAGTGCTCCGGGTCGTCATCGGCGAAGAACACCCAGCCGACCATGGCGTACACATACAGCAGCAGCGTGCCGACCAGCAGGAAACTCAGGGTGCCGGGCAGGCTCTTGCCGATGGCCGTGATCACCACCCGTATCTGTGGCAGGAACCGCGCGGCCCGCAGCACCCGTGCCAGGCGCAGCAGCCGTAGCACCGTCGCGTTCTCGCGGGTGATGGGGAGGAAGGCCAGCGCCACGACCGCCACGTCGAACAGGTTCCAGGGATCGCGGAAGAAGTCCCAGGGCCGGTCCGCGTGGGCCACCATCCGCAAGAGGATCTCGGCTGTGAAGATCGCCAAGAACCCGTGTTCCAGCGCCTTCAGCTCGGTGTGCCAGTCCTCCACCACGCCGCTGTACGTCTCGACGCCGAGGACGGCGGCATTGGCCATGATGACGCTGAAGACCACCACACCGAACCAACCCGAGTCGACGACCCGGCGGGAACCCTCCACGAGCGCGTGCACCTTGGGCGCGGCAGTACCGTCCACCATCTCGCTTCCACCAGTTCCGAACTGCCACGCGCCAGCCGCGGTGACGGCATGCGAGGCGGACCGCCATCGGGTCGATGGCCGGCGCCCGCCTCGGGTCGGCGCCACGTCAGCGGCGGGGGCCCTCACACATTGACGCCGTAGTCCTTGGCGATGCCCTCCAGGCCCGACGCATAGCCCTGGCCGATCGCGCGGAACTTCCACTCCCCGTCTCGCCGGTACAGCTGGCCGAACACCATCGCGGTCTCATCGTGGCCGTCCTCGGTCAGCTCGAAGCGGCACATCTCCACCCCGGCCGCCTGGTGCACCACGCGGATGTACGCATCGCGCACGCGACCGAAGGTGCTGGCCGCCCCTTCCTGATCGTGGATCGACACCACGAAGACGACCGACTCCGCCTGCGGCGGCAGTAACGTGAAGTCGACGGCGATCTGCTCGTCATCTCCCTCACCCTCGCCGGTCCTGTTGTCGCCGGTGTGCCGAACGGCGTTTTCGGGAGTTGCCCGGTTGTTGAAGAAGACGAAGTACTGATCCGACAGGACCCGTCCGTCCGCCCCCAGTACGAGGGCGCTCGCATCGAGGTCCACGTCGCCGGGGCCGGTGTTCACCTTCCAGCCGAGGCCCGCGACGACGCTGGCGATGCCGGGCTGGGAGCGGGTGAGGGAGAGATTGCCGCCTTTGGACAGGCTCACAGTCACAGGGCACAGCTCCTGGGTTCGAAGTGACCAACACACGGGGGTGGACAGGCGCGAAGGCTCGCAGAAGGAGATTTCTGCCGTCGCCATGTGCCGGATCCGGCCGTAAATCTACAGCACTGTAGAAGTGTGGGTGTGCCGCAACCGATCATTTGAAGCCAGGGCCAGGCGAGGGCGAGGCGCGCCCGGCGACCGGGTGTCCGGGCGCGCGGACTCCGGTACGGCACGGGGATACGCCCCGGGGCGCCGTACCCGCCGTACCCGCCGTACCCGCCGTACCCGGCGGATCCGGCTGTGCGGCGCGTGGCGGCCCGGCTATACCGGGGTGGCCGCGTGCAGGATGACGAACAGCGTGACCGCCGAGTTCGCCGAGGACAGCGCCGACGCCGTGGTACCCATGGCGGCCCCCCACGCGGCCAGGCCCACCGCCGTGAAAACGGGCGGCCAGACGCGCCCGGCGGGGGCCGGACTCAGCAGAGCGGCCACCCGGCGCGGCACCGGTCCCATGGCCGCGAAACCCGCCAGCGTGGCGACCGGCGCCCCGCGGGAGATCAGCGCGGACCTGCCCACCGCCAGCGCCACGGTGCGCCGGCTGCCGACCGCTTGGGCCGCCTCCTCGTCCGCCCACCGCTCGGCCGTGTAGGCGACCGCGGTCCGCAGCGGGCGCAGGAACGGGTTGGCCCGCGCCGCGAGTTGCACGGTGAGCAGGAACCGATGGTGGCGGCGGGCCAGATGCGCGCGCTCGTGAGCGAACAGCGCCCGGCGCTCGGCCGGACGCAGCCCGGTGAGCATCCCGGTACTCACCACGACCCGGTCACGCCTGCCCGGCAGCGCGTAGGCATACGGCAGTTCGTCCCGCAGCACCGCCACCGGCGTGGCGGGCAGACCCGCGAGCGCGCGCTCGGCCCGGCGCCGTACGCGCTGATGACGCCACACCGTTCGTACGCACGCGGCGAGTACGGAGAGCAGCGCGGGGATGGCGGCCTTGCCCGCCACCTCGTCGTACGGGACGGCCTCGCGCACCTCCGGGTCCGACCAGCCGTCCGGCAGCGGGTTGCCGGGCAATTGCGCGGTGCCGACCACCATCAACAGCGCCAGACACAGCGTGCTGCACACGGCGAACACCCCCGCGACCGCCGACAGCAGCCAGGTCGCCGCACGCGGGTGCAGATGCTGTTCGGCCAGGCGGGCGATCGGCCACGCCGTCAAGGGCAGCACCAGCGGCAGGAAGACGAAGACCCCCATGAGCTCCTCTACTCCTCCGCTTCCCTGGCCTGCTCCAACAGGCCCCGCAATACCTGCTCATCCTGCGGCGGCAGGCCGGTCACGAAGCTGGCCAGCACCGCCTCGCGGTCACTCTCCCCGTCCAGCACCCGCCGCATCCTCAAGGCCGCCAGGCCCGCCTCGTCGGCGGTCGGAGTCCACACGAACGACCGGCCCGCCTTCTCCCGCGTCACCGCCCCCTTGGCCAGGAGCCGCGTGAGAATGGTGATCACGGTGGTGTAGGCGAGAGTGCCGCCGAGTCGTTCTTGGACCCATGTCGTGCTCACCGGCCCCGGCGCCTCGTGCAGCGCCACCAGCACCTGCGACTCCAGCTCGCCTTGACCGCGCCGTCGGCCGCGCTCCTGGTCTCTCACCCCGCCACCCTCCACTCGCGTCCTCTCGCCGTACCATGCCATTCTTCTCCAAGCCTCGGAGCGCCCTGCTGAAGTTGCTGGAGATCAGCTGGGTGGCCTCGGCCGCCGCGCTGGGCGTCGTGCCCGGGTGGTGGTCGATGAAACGCATCACAGGGGCTGGGTGAGACCGTGGGCCGTCGCTGGGGTGCGCCGCCGCGTCAGCGGATACTGGGGCGCATGCGTATCGACTTCGATCCCGAGACCGTGGGTCCCACTCCCTTCTACAAGCTGCTGACCTCGGTCATCGTGCCTCGGCCGATCGCCTGGGTGTCCACCGTCGGGCAGGACGGTGCAGCGAACCTCGCCCCGCATTCGTTCTTCACCGTGGCGGCCGTGGCGCCGCCGGTGGTGCAGTTCACCTCCGTGGGGCGTAAGGATTCGCTGCGGAATGTCGAGGACACCGGGGAGTTCGTGGTGAACCTCGCTCCCGAGGGGCTGTTCGAGCAGGTCAACGCGACGGCGACGGACTTTCCGCACGGGGTGAGCGAGTTCGAGGCGGTGGGGGTGGAGCAGGAGGCGAGTCTGCGGGTGAAGCCGCCTCGGGTGGCGGGGTCGCCGGTGGCGTTGGAGTGTGTGGTGCACAGCACGGTGGGGCTGGGGAACTCGACGGTGGTCTTCGGGCGGGTGGTGCATGCCGCGATCGACGACGCGGTGATGGTCGACGGGCATGCGGAGATCACCAGGCTGCGGCCGCTGTCCCGGCTGGGGAAGAACGAATGGGGCACGGTCGGTGAGGTGCTGGATCTCGCCCGGATCCGTTACGCGGACTGGGAGGGCCGGGGGCCGGAGAAGGTCTGAGGGCCGTGGGCCACGGCAGCGGAAGAGGGGCGTGGTGATGGAGAGCGTGGTGTTCGACATCGGCTCGACCCTCGTCCGTGAGGACCGCTACTGGGGCGCCTGGGCCGACTGGCTCGGGGTGCCCCGGCACACCCTGTCCGCGCTGGTGGGGGCCGTCGTCGCGCAGGGGCGGGACGACGGGGACGCGATCCGGCTGCTGCGGCCGGGCGTGGACATCGACGCCGAGCGGCGGGCGCGGGAGGCGGCGGGGCGGGGGGAGTGGCTGGACGAGTCCGATCTGTACCCGGACGTGCGGTCCGCGCTCGGCGCCCTGCGGGAGTCCGGGCTGCGGGTGGTCCTGGCCGGAAACCAGTCGCTGCGGATGGGGGAGCTGCTGCGGGGGATGGGGCTGCCGGTCGACGCCGTGGCGACGTCCAGTGGGTGGGGCGTCGTCAAGCCCGATCCCGAGTTCTTCCGGCGGGTGCTGGAGCTCGGCGGTGCCGCGCCGGGGGACACGGTGTACGTGGGCGACTACCCGGCGTTCGACATCCGGCCGGCGAAGGCCGCCGGGCTGCGGGCCGCGCATATCCGCCGGGGGCCGTGGGCGTATCTGTGGGGCGACACGGCCGACGCGGCGATGGCGGACTGGCGGATCGACTCGTTGAGTGAGCTGGTGGGGATCGTCGCCGGACCGGCGGGGCCAGCGTCCCGGTAAGGCGGCAGCTCAGGGGAGGGGTGTGCGCTGGGTGAGGAATTCACACCCGGTGTGATGCGAGTGCTTGCATATATCTACCGCACACCCTTCCCCGCCGCCCGGCGGGGCGCTTGACTCGTCCCATGCCGCTCAGGGGGCGCCAGCCCTGAGCGAAGGGGCCGCCGGACTCCTCCCTCCTCGGCCGGCGGCCCATCTCCCTGCCTGTCCGGCGGATGTCCGAGAGGTGCGTCAGCCCGCCGACTCGGCCGCGTGCGCGCTCAGCACACCGAAGCCGACCAGCGCGAAGAGCGCGATGCCCAGCAGGATCCGGTAGATCACAAACGGCATGAAGCTCTTGCTCGAAATGAATTTCATGAACCACGCGATCACCACATAGCCGACAATGAAGGCGATGACCGTCGCGAAGATCGTCGGGCCCCACTCGGTATGGCCCTCGGACGCGTCCTTCAGCTCGAAGGCGCCCGAGGCCAGCACCGCAGGCACGGCGAGCAGGAAGGAGTAGCGGGCCGCGGCCTCGCGGGTGTAGCCCATCAGCAGTCCGCCGCTGATCGTGGCGCCGGACCGGGAGACGCCCGGCACCAGCGCCATCGCCTGGCAGACCCCGAATATGAGCCCGTCCCGGACGCTCAGCTCCTGGAGCGTCTTGCGCTGGTTGGCGACGCGGTGCCGGCCGCCCGTCTCATCGCGGGCCGCACGCCGGTCCGCGAAGCCCAGCACGAGGCCCATGACCACGAGGGTCGTGGCTATGAGCCGCAGATCGCGGAACGGGCCCTCGATCGCGTCCTGGAGGGTGAGCCCGAGCACACCGATGGGCAGCGAGCCGACGATCACCAGCCAGCCCATCTGGGCGTCGTGGTTGCCGCGCCACTCCTTGCTGAAGAGCGAGCGGAACCAGGCCGACACGATGTTGACGATGTCCTTGCGGAAGTAGATGAGTACCGCGAGCTCCGTACCGATCTGGGTGATCGCGGTGAAGGCGGGCCCAGGGTCGTTCCAGCCGGCGAACGCGGCCGTGAGCCGCAGATGGGCGCTGGAGGAGATCGGAAGAAACTCAGTCAACCCCTGGACCAGCCCGAGGATGAATGATTCAAACCACGACATTGAGTCTTCGCTATCCAAGGCTGATCGTGCGCTGCTCGGTCCCTGGTCGCAGATGTCCAGGCATGACCGATTCAGGCGGGGCGGTCAGTGGGAGGCCGACCGTCGAGGATCAACGGCCGGTTGTGGGGGCAGCGTAGCGTCCCCGGGTGCGCGGCCCATCAAGGGCCTGGTCAGACCATCGGTTCAGCGCTTTGACCTTGGGTACTCGGGGCCGGGTCGCCCGGCCGCGGGCGCCTGGTGAGGATCAGCCGTGATCAGCCATGCATAGCCGTGAACAGCCATGCATAGCCGTGGACAGCCGAGGAGCCGAACCGTATGACCGCGATCGGGCACGACGGAGGGCAGGGAGGCCGACCGGACGGGGCCGGTGCCGGAAGCGGGCCGGGCGGGACGATCACCACCCAGGTCCCGGCGCGGCTGGACCGGCTGCCCTGGTCACGCTGGCACTGGATGATCGTGGTCGGCCTCGGCACCGTATGGATCCTGGACGGTCTCGAGGTGACCGTCGTCGGCAATATCGCCAGCCGCCTCTCCGAGCCCGGCAGCGGGCTGCCCATTACCGACGCGCAGGTCACCGGGATGGCGGCGGCCCTCTATGTGGCCGGGGCCTGCACCGGGGCGCTGGTGTTCGGCTGGCTCACCGACCGCTACGGCCGCAAGAGGCTCTTCCTCATCACGCTCGGCGTCTATCTCGCCGCCACCGCGCTCACCGCCATCTCCTTCTCCGCCTGGTGGTTCTTCCTCTTCCGGTTCCTCACCGGCTTCGGCATCGGCGGGGAGTACGCGGCCATCAACTCCGCGATCGACGAGCTGATCCCCAGCAAGTACCGGGGCCGCGTCGACCTGGTCATCAACGGGAGCTTCTGGCTCGGTGCGAT
Organism: Streptomyces sp. 5-10; assembly: GCF_014712245.1. Taxonomy (NCBI): domain Bacteria; kingdom Bacillati; phylum Actinomycetota; class Actinomycetes; order Kitasatosporales; family Streptomycetaceae; genus Streptomyces; species Streptomyces sp. 5-10. The sequence goes on along the minus strand of NZ_JACVYG010000037.1, from coordinate 31,129 downwards.
GGGCGGCTCGCTGCTCTCCGTACTGATGCTGAACACCTCCTTCTTCGCGCTGAACGTCGGCTGGCGGCTCACCTTCGCCCTCGGCGTCGTCCTCGGCCTGGTCATCCTGCTGGTCCGGCGGAACGTCCCCGAAAGCCCGCGCTGGATGTTCATCCACGGCCGGGCGGAGGGCGCCGAGGAACTGGTCGCGGCGGCCGAACGGCGGATAGAGGACGAGACCGGGCGGCGCCTCCCCGAGCCGGACAAGGCCATCACCATCCGCACGCGGAAGAGCACCGGCTTCATCGAGATCGCCCGGACGCTCTTCCGGACGTATCCCCGGCGCGCGGTCCTGGGGCTGGCCCTCTTCATCGGGCAGGCGTTCCTCTACAACGCCATCACCTTCGGTTTCGGCTCGATCCTGGTGAAGTTCTTCGGCGTGCCCAGCGGTGACACCGGCTACTACTTCACGGTCATCGCCTTCGGCAACTTCCTCGGGCCATTGCTGCTGAGCAGGCTCTTCGACACGGTCGGCCGGCGACAGATGATCTCGGGGACGTACCTCCTCTCCGGTGTGCTGCTGTTCATCACGGCCTGGATGTTCGGCAACGGCTGGCTCAGCGCGACCACGATGACCGCCTGCTGGTGCGTGGTCCTCTTCTTCGCCTCGGCCGGTGCCAGCTCGGCGTATCTGACGGTCAGCGAGGTCTTCCCGATGGAGACGCGCGCCCTGGCCATCGCCTTCTTCTACGCCATCGGCACGGCGGCCGGAGGCATCAGCGGTCCGCTGATCTTCTCGGATCTGACGGCGAGCGGAGTCGTCGCCGACACCGCGCTGGCCTTCTCCATCGGGGCGTCGCTCATGGTCGCGGCCGGGCTCGTCGCCGCCTTCCTCGCGGTTCCGGCGGAGCGGCGTCCGCTCGAGGACGTCGCCGAGCCGCTGTCGGCCCGCGCCGCGGCCACGTCGGCCTCCGCCACCGGACCGGCCGGCGGCTGACCACCCCCGGCCCCGTCAGCTCCGCGGGTCCGCCCTCGGGCCCCGCGGGTCCGCCCGTCAGGCCCGCGGATCCGACCGTCAGCTCCGCGGCGCCATCTCGTCCGCCGCCGTGTCCTCCGCGGGCCGCACGGGGCGGATACGGCCGCGTTTGCGCCAGGCCACGAGCGCCCCCGCGACGGCGGGCACCGTGATGAAGGCCAGCGCGAGGAGGAAGACGGGCGAGGTGGGAGTGGTGGCGCGGCTGCCCGCCACCACGTACGCGGCGGTGTTCGGCACACTGCCCAACCCGGTGGCCAGCAGGAACGACGGCCAGCCCATCCGCGAGACGGCCGCGCAGTAGTTGGCGGCGGCGAACGGTACGCCGGGGAACAGCCGGATCGCCAGCATCGACCGGAACCCGTGGTGGCTCAGCTGCCGGTCCGCCGCCGTGAGCCAGCGGCCCCGCAGCAACGGCCGCAGCGCGTCCTGCCCCAGCAGCCGCCCGAGGCCGAAGGCGATCCCGGCGCCGATCACCGTGCCGCCGATGGCCGTGGCCAGCCCGGCCTGGATGCCGAAGAGCGCACCGGCCGCCAGGTTCAGCAGCGGCCGGGGGACCAGCGCGGCGGTGCCCACCCCGTACGCGGCCGTGAACAGCACCACGGCCGTCCCGCCCGACAACTCCGGCCAGCCGTGGGTCAGCAGCCGCTGCGGCTGCCACAGCCAGACCGCGATGGCGGAACCGGTGAGCAGCGCGGCGAGCAGCCCCAGCCGCGACCACGGCGAGAGGAGCACGGCGAGGGCGCGGCGCGTGGCCGGTTTCGCGGGCGGCGGGGCGACATCGAGCATCGGTGGAGCGTAACCGACCGGGCCCGGCGGACGCTGTGATGTCGTCGGGTTGTCGTCGGATTGTCGGCAGACCGTCGACAGAGGGACCCGAACTCGTCGTCAGAAGACCCCGGACTCCGTCGACAGAGCCCCCGTACCCCCTCGACAGAGAGGGTTCCGAACTACCCGTCCCACCGACCCCGCACATACCGAAACGCACCGAAAACCATTCGACGCGGACCGAACACTGCGCGAAGATCACAGCATGTTCCGGCTCGCCTTCCTCACGCCGACGTCCGCGGTCGCGGACGCGCCGAAGGCTGCCGTCCCCTCTCTCGCTCCGGCCGCGGTCGCCGCCCTCACCACGGACCCGCCCGCCGCCGTTCCCGCCGCCCGCCTCGACGGCGCCCGAAGCTGACCCTCCTCGGACAACTCCGACGGATCCCCCAGGGGGAGGGTCGGCGAGGTTCTGGGGTCCGCGTTTCCCACCCCGCTGACGAGGAGAGATCGTCGCATGTCCAAGCAGACGTATGTGCGCACCAAGCCGCATCTGAACATCGGCACCATGGGCCATGTCGACCACGGCAAGACCACGCTGACCGCCGCCATCACCAAGGTGCTGAGCGAGCGCGGCACCGGTGGCGCCTATGTGCCGGCCGACCGCATCGACCGGGCGCCGGAGGAGGCCGCGCGCGGCATCACCATCAACATCGCGCACGTCGAGTACGAGACCGACACCCGGCACTACGCGCATGTCGACATGCCCGGCCACGCCGACTTCATCAAGAACATGGTGACCGGCGCCGCCCAGATCGACGGGGCGATCCTCGTGGTCTCCGCGCTCGACGGGGTGATGCCGCAGACCGCCGAGCATGTGCTGCTGGCCCGCCAGGTCGGCGTCGACCACATCGTGGTGGCCCTCAACAAGGCCGACGCGGGCGACCCCGAGCTCACCGACCTCGTCGAGCTCGAGGTGCGCGAGCTGCTCTCCGCGCACGGCTACCCCGGCGACACCACGCCCGTCGTACGGGTCTCCGGGCTGCGGGCGCTGGCGGGCGACCCGCGGTGGACGGGGGCGATCGAGGCGCTGCTGGACGCCGTGGACATCTACGTCCCGACGCCCGTGCGCCACACCGGGGCGCCGTTCCTGCTACCGGTGGAGAACGTGCTGACCATCACCGGACGCGGCACGGTCGTCACCGGCGCCATCGAGCGCGGCACGGTACGGGTCGGCGACCGTGTCGAGGTGCCCGGCACCGATGTGGCCACGGTGGTCACCGGGGTGGAGACCTTCGGCAAGTCCATGGAGTCGGCCGAGGCGGGGGACAATGTGGCGCTGCTGCTGCGCGGAGTGGCGCGGGACGCGGTGCGCCGCGGCCATGTGGTGGCCGCGCCCGGCAGCGTCGTGCCGCGGCGGCGCTTCACCGCGCGGGTGTACGTCCTCTCGGCGGCCGAGGGCGGCCGGCGGACCCCGGTGTCCACCGGCTACCGCCCGCAGTTCTACCTCCGTACGGCCGATGTGGTCGGCGCCGTGGACCTCGGGGCCGCCGCGGTGGCGCGCCCCGGTGACACGGTCACCATGACGGTCGAGCTCGGCCGCGCCGTACCGCTGGAGCCGGGTCTCGGCTTCGCGATCCGCGAGGGCGGCCGCACGGTGGGCGCGGGGACGGTGACCACCGTGCTGCCGTGACCATCACCGGCCCCGCTCGTCCGCCTCCCCCGTGCGGGAGGCGGGCGAGCGGAAGCCGCGGCACGCACGCGACGGCACAATGAGAGGGTGAACGAGCCGATACCCGTGAGCCGTGTCGTGGACGGCGGCACCGCCAAGCTGATGCCGGACCTGGACCGCCCGCGCGCCTGGCTGCTCACGGTGGACGGCGCCCCGCAGTCGTATGTGGACCTGGACGATCCGGGCCATCTCGAATTCGAGTACGCGCGGCGGATCGCCCATGTCCTGGACGCGGCCGCCGATCCCGGCGCTCCGCTCGACGTACTGCACCTGGGCGGCGGGGCTTGGACGCTGCCTCGCTATCTGGCCGCCACCCGCCCCGGCTCCCACCAGGTGGTGATCGAGGCCGACCGGGGGCTGCTGGAGCTGGTCGCCGAGCACCTTCCGCTGCCGTCCGGGGCGGGCGTCACGGTGCGGCCGGAGGACGCCCGGACCGCGCTGGAGGCCGCGCCCGAGGGGTCCGCCGATGTCATCGTGGCCGATGTCTTCGGCGGTTCGCGGGTGCCCGCGCATCTGACCTCCGTCGAGTACGCCCGCGCCGCGGCCCGGGCGCTGCGCCCTGGCGGGTGGTACGCCGCGAATCTGGCCGACGGGGCGCCGTTCGCCTTCCTCCGCTCCCAACTGGCCACCTACCGCACGGCGTTCGCGCACCTCGCCCTGATCGCGGAGCCGTCGGTGCTGCGCGGCCGCCGGTTCGGCAACGCCGTGCTGGTGGCCTCCCAGTCCGAACCGCCGGTCGCCGTGCTGGCCCGCCGCACGGCCGCCGACGCCTTCCCGGCCAGGGTCGAGTACGGGGAGGCGCTGGAGCGGTTCATGGGTGGCGCGGCGCCGGTGCGGGACGAGGACGCCACGCCCTCGCCCGAGCCGCCGGACGGGGCGTTCAGCGTGGGCTGACGGGGCCGTTCAGCGTGGGCTGACCGGCTCCGGGTCGGAGTCCGCGACGGTGGCCGGTTCCGGGTCGGTGTCCGCGGCGGTGGCCGGTTCCGGGTCGGAGTCCGCGGCTGCGGCCGGTCCGCCCTCGGCGACGGGCTCGGTCTCGCGCCGGCGCAGCCGCCGTACGTCCGGGACCGTCAGCACCGCCAGCGTCAGCGCCAGGATCAGCGCCGAACACCCCCACAGCGAGGCCGCCCGGCCGAACGCCTCCTCGGCCGGACCCGCGAGCGCCGTGGCGAGCGGCACCATGGCGACCGAGCCGAACCAGTCGTACGCCGAGACCCGCGACAGCTTGTCCTCGGGGATCTCCTGGTGCAGCGCGGTCATCCAGGACACCCCGAACACCTCGATCGACACCCCGACCAGGAACATCACCACGGCCAGCGGCGCGGTCGGCACCGGGACGGCCAGCGCGGCGGACGGCAGGGCGAGCGGCAGCACACACAGGGAGCCCGCGAGCAGCATCCGGCGCGGCCGCCAGCGCACCATCAGCAGAGCGCCCAGGACGGTGCCCGCGCCGAACGCCGCGAGCGCGAGCCCCCAGGGGCGCGCCCCGCCCAGATGGTCCTCGGCCACCAGCGGGCCGAAGACCGACTCCGCCGCTCCCACCACCGCGTTGACGACGGAGAACTGGAGGACGATCGACCACAGCCAGGGTCGGCCGACGAATTCGCGCCAACCTTCGCGCAGATCCCGCAGCATGCCGCCGCCGGGCTCCCGTTGGGCGACGGCACGCACGTCGAGCAGGGAGCGCAGGGCGCCCGCGACCGCGAACGCGGCGGCGTCGACGGCCAGCACCCAGCCCGGGCCGACCACCGCGACCAGCGCGCCGCCGAGCGCGGCCCCGCCGATCTGCGCACCGTTCATGCCCATCCGGAACAGCGCGAAGGCACGGGGCGCCTGTTCGCCGTTGACGCTGGAGAGCAGCATGCCCTCGGCGGCGGGGGAGAAGAACGCCTGCCCGGTGCCGCCGAGCGCGGACAGCACGGCCATCTGCCACAGCCGCGCCTCGCCGGACAGGACGAGCACGGCGAAGACCGCCTGCGAGAGGCAGTTGAGGCTGTTGGCGGCCACCATCACCCGGTGGCGGGGCAGCCGGTCCGCCACCGCGCCACCGATCAGCAGGAAGACGACCAGCGGAAGGGTGCGGGCCGCCGCCACCAGCCCGACGTCGCCGCCGTCCCCGCCTGCCTCCAGCACCGCGAACGCCGCCGCGATGAGGGCTCCGGCGTTCCCGAGGCCCGTCACCACGGCGGCGGTGGTCAGCAGGGTGTAGTTGCGGCCGGCCCACGCGGGGCGGCGCGGTCGGAGGCGCGGGGCCGGAGGAGTCGTCACATCCGGACTATCCCTGGGGGCGGGCCCCGGCGTCCAACCGAATTCCGGCCGCCGTGATCGGAGCGGTCAGGGGGTCAGGAGACCTCCGACTTCACCGGCCGCAGCGAACTCATGATCTTCTTGATGGTGGAGTCCGGGACCTCCTCCTTGGTGCCCTTGACCGAGTACAGGACCCAGGTGGCGAAGTCGCCGTTGGTGTCCGTGTAGGTAACGGTCACCGACTTGCCGTCGGTGGTGCACTTGTCGGTCTTCTTCACCCCGGTGACGGTGGCCGACGCGGTGTAGCCCTCGAGGCCGTGGGCGCTTTTGAACTTCTTGGCGTCGGTGACCTTGCGGGTCCCGGTCTGCTTCTGGTCGAAGGCGGCGAAGACCCAGTTCTCGGCCTCGATCTTGGCGGCCGACGCCTCGCTCTTGGCGCCCTGCGCGCCCTTCGAGCCCGCCCCGGCGGCGTGGCTCTTGTTGACGTAGCCGTCCTTGTCCTTGACCGAGCAGTAGTCCTTCTTGTACCTCGCCGGAGCGGACATGACCACGAGCGGCTTGCCCTTGTCGTCCTCGAAACCGGTGCTCAGGCCCGGCGATTCGACCGTCCACTCCGGGGGGACGTCGAAGGCGTTGTGCCGCTTGGGGCTGACCACCGGCTTCCAGCCGGGTATGACCGCCTTGACGTCGGTGGTGTCACCGCCGGCGCGCGGGTTGTCCGCACCGCCGCCGCCCGGGTCCTCGGTCGGCTCCTCGGAGGCCGGGGCCGATGCGGAGGCGGGCGTCTTGTCCTTCCCCTTCGACTCGTCACCGCCGCCGCTGTCGTCCTTGCCCAGGACCAGCGCACCGGTGATGGCCGCGGCGGCGACGACCGCGATGGCCGCGACGATGGCGATGGTGGTCGTGCGCTTCTTGTTGTCGCGCGGCGGCTGCGGTGCGCCGGACGGGCCGGACGGAGCGCCCCACTGCTGGCCGGGCGGACCCTGCGGCGGGCCGTATCCGGGCTGCTGCCCCGGCTGGCCGTACTGCCCCGGCTGGCCGGACTGTCCCGGCTGCTGCTGGGGCGGCTGCTGATAGGGATTCGGCTGCTGGTACCCCGGCTGCTGATACGGGTTGGGCTGACCGTATCCCGGCTGCTGGTACCCCGGTTGCTGATAGGGGTTCTGATGGTGCGGGTCGTTCTGCTCGCCCCCGGGCGGCTGCTGTCCTGGCCACATGGCCAGTAACGATAGAGGGGAGCGACGACAGCTGCTACGGCCGCCCCGTGGACTGCCCCTTTCCCCGTTTTCTACTGGGTGGTAACTTCCGGGTCATGTCTGAAACCCTGCCCTCCGTCGGTGAGATGCTCGCCGCCACGGTGCCCATGGTGCGCACCCTGAACCTGGAGTTCCGCGAGACGTCGCCCGAGCGCGCGGTGCTGTGCCTGCCCGACCAGCCCGACTTCCACAACCACGTCGGCGGCCCCCACGCGGGCGCGATGTTCACCCTGGCGGAGTCCGCGAGCGGCGCCGTCGTGCTGGCGGCGTTCGGCGATCAGCTCGGCCGTGCCGTACCGCTGGCCGTGCGCGCAGAGATCGGCTACAAGAAGCTCGCCAAGGGGCCCGTCACCGCGACCGCCACCCTCGGCCGGCCCGCCGCCGAGGTGGTCGCCGAGCTGGACGCGGGGGAGCGGCCCGAATTCCCGGTGAACGTCGCGATCACACGCGAGGACGGCGCGGTGACGGGTGAGATGTCCATCGTGTGGACCCTGCGCCCCCAGTCCTGAGCCCGTCCTCCCCGGCCCCGAGCCCGGCCCCGGGCCCGGCCCCGCGTCCGTCCTCCCTGCGCCGGACTCGACGCGAGCGGGAGCACGACTTGGGGATGATGGCGACCGCGCGCCGATTGAGTAGGCTTCCCGGCGTGCGCCACGTCCCTGGTCCGGCGCACGCCGGGAAGCGGTCGCCACATGGGGAGGAACCGGCGTTGCATATCGATCAATGGCTCGAGACCGTGCCCGCGGTCAGCGTGTATCTGCTCGTGGGCATCGTCATCGGCCTGGAGAGCCTGGGAATCCCGCTCCCCGGTGAGATCATCCTCGTCAGCGCGACGCTGCTGGCGGCCTCCCAGGACCACATCAACCCCTACATCCTGGGGACGTGCGCCGTCGCGGGCGCGGTGATCGGCGACTCCATCGGGTATCTCATCGGCCGCAAGGGCGGACAGCCGCTGCTCGCCTGGCTGGGCCGCAAATTCCCCAAGCACTTCAGCGCCGAGCACGTGGCCACCGCCGAGCGCTCCTTCCAGAAGTGGGGCATGTGGGCGGTCTTCGTCGGCCGGTTCATCGCGCTGCTGCGCATCTTCGCCGGGCCGCTCGCGGGCGTGCTGCGCATGCCGTACTGGAAGTTCCTCATCGCCAATGTGCTCGGCGGCATCGTCTGGGCCGGTGGCACCACCGCGGTCATCTACTCCCTGGGCAAGGTCGCGGAGGACTGGCTGAAGCGCTTCTCCTGGCTCGGGCTCGTGCTGGCCCTGCTCTTCGGCCTCGGCTCGATGCTCGTGATGAAGTGGCGCTCCAAGAAGGCCAAGGCCGCGGCGGTCACGGCGGCCGATTCCGAGACCGCCGAGCCGGAGCCGGTCCCGGCCGGGGACTAGGTGTGCTGTCCGGGGCGCTCTCCCCTCCCCGCCCCTTCCCACAACTGGGGCTGAGGCCCCAGACCCCGGGGTCCAGGGGCGAAGCCCCTGCCACGCGGCGAAGCCGCATATCGATGCTTGGGCTCTGCCGGGGCTACCGGCCGGGGCGCGGAAAGCGGAGGGAACGACCAGGTGGGAGAGACGGTGCGCGCCTTGATCTTCGGCATCGACGGGAAGGAGCCACAGATCGCCCCCGACACGTTCGTGGCCCCCACGTCGGTGGTGATCGGCGATGTCGTGCTGGCGGCGGGAGCGAGCGTCTGGTACCAGGCGGTGCTGCGGGGCGACGGCGGTCCCATCGTCCTCGGCGCGGACAGCAACATCCAGGACAACTGCACGGTGCACGTCGACCCCGGATTCCCGGTCTCGATCGGTGAGCGGGTCTCGGTCGGGCACAACGCGGTCGTGCACGGTTGTACGGTCGAGGACGAGGTCCTGATCGGCATGGGGGCGACGGTCCTCAACGGCGCCCGGATCGGTACGGGATCGCTGGTCGCGGCCCAGGCCCTGGTGCCGCAGGGGATGGAGATACCGCCCGGTTCGCTGGTGGCGGGGGTGCCGGCGAGGGTGAAGCGCCCCCTCACCGACGAGGAGCGGGAAGGTATCAAACTGAACGCCCAGGTGTACGCGGACCGGGCGAAGCAGTACCGGGAAGCGCTCAGGGGCGGCGAGTAGCCGGATGTGATCGGGTGATGGTCATGGACTGGGAAGCCTTCGCCGAGCGCATGGCCACCATGGCACGGGATCTGCTGGCGCAGGATTCCGTGGAGGCCACGCTGGACCGGATCAGCGCGTGCGCGGTGGACATCGTGGAGGGCTGCGACGCGGCCGGCATCCTGGTGCTCCACGGCAGCCGAGCGGAGTCCCTCGCCCCCACCGAAGGGCTGGTGGTGCGGTCGGACCGGCTGCAGGAGCGGCTCAGGGAGGGACCCTGCTTCGACGCCGCCCGCCGCCTGGACGGCGAGCGGGTGTTCCGGATCAAGGACTTCACCGAGCCCGAGGAGCGCTGGCCGGACTTCGTGAGCGAGGCCCGCGGCCTCGGCATCGGCAGCATGATGGGGTTCCTGCTCTACACCGAGCAGGAGAACCTCGGCGCCCTGAACCTCTACTCGCGCCACCCCGCCGCCTTCACCAAGGCCAGCGAGACGGCCGGCTGGCTGCTCGCCTCGCATGCCGCGGTCGCCTTCTCCAGCGCCCGCACCGCCGATCAGCTCCAGCAGGCGCTCCAGACCCGGCACACCATCGGGGAGGCCATGGGCATCCTCATGGAACGCCTGAAGGTCAGCGAGGACGACGCCTTCGTCCTGATCCGCCGGGTGTCCCAGGAGCGCAACGTCAAGCTGCGGGACATCGCCCGGCAGATCTGCGAGAGCGGTGGAATCGACGGCTGAGGCGTCAGCCCGGGCCGACGCGTCAGCCGAAGCGGCTCTTCCGGCCCGCGGTCTGGACCGGAAGGGCCTGGCCACCGTGGTCCCCCGGGGGTCCGCTGCGATGGCGTGACGCCCAGGTACCCCCGGGGCCTCCAGTGGTAACCCCACCGTCATCCGGATTTCGGCAGGGCCCGCGGGGCGTGGATCCCTGGATGCCCTCCTTCGGCCGCCGCACCGGGCGTACCCGCGGCCCGTGCGGCCTCCGGGGCGTCCGCACGGGCCGCCAGGTGGTGACGAGGGCCGCGGCCAGCAGGAGCTCGGCGAGGTCGCCGCCGTAGTACATGATCTCCGCGCCGCCCCGGACCTCGGTGATCGGGGCGTGCACCTCGACCCAGAAGCCCCCGTACATCAGCTCGGCGATGGCGGCGTGGGCGGCGATGGCGACGCCGAGGACCAGCAGCCGGGCCGGTACCCCCGGCCGGGCGGGGGCCGGATCGGGACCGGCGATGGCGTACGCGAACAGCCAGCCGGAGAGCAGGAAGTGGGCGTGTGTCAGCCAGTGCCACCCGGGGTGGCCCATGGTGGCGTCGTAGACGGGGGTGAAGTACAGCGGTACCAGCCCGCCGGTGGTCAGCAGCAGGGCGGTGACGGGGTGGCCGAGCAGCCGCGCCGGGCGGGAGCGGAGCACGGCGGTCAGCCGTCTGCCGTGGTCCGGGGGCAGGGCGCGCAGCAGCAGCGTGACCGGGGCCGCGAGCACCAGCGCGAGCGGTGCGTACATCCCGAGCAGCAGATGCTGGGCCATATGGCCGCGGAAGTCCTCATGGGCGAACGGCGCGAGCGGCGGCAGCAGCGCCACGGCCACCAGGGCCAGCCCGGCCCCGAAGCTCAGCGACCGCGCGAGCGGCCAGCCCCGGGCGGGGTGACGGCGACGGGCGCCGCGGACCGCCAGCGCGTAGCCGGCGGCACACCCCAGCAGGGCGAGGGCCGGCCCCAGCGGGGCGAGGGCCGACAGCCATACGTCCAGGGGGCCGCCGCCCCCGCCGTGCCCATGGCCGGGGTGCGCCGCGCCGCCACCCATCACACGTGTCCGGTGGCGCGGGGCGCTTCGGGGCCGGAGGGGGCCCCGCCGCGCTGCAGCAGATAGCCGCCGACCACCAGGAGGGCGCCCAGGACGAGGAAGCCGGCGTCCCACCACGGCTGCTCGGGGCCGCCGTGGACATGGTGGATGCCGAGGATCTGGTGGTCCAGCACGCCCTCGACGAGGTTGAACAGGCCCCAGCCGACCAGCATCCAGCCCCACAGGACGCGGGAGCCCCACACCCGGCGCCGGTCGTGGGTGACCCGGGCGTAGAGGATGGCCAGCCCCAGCAGCACCGCGATCCAGCACACGGCGTGGAAGACGCCGTCCCACACGGTGTTCATCCGCAGACCGGAGACGGTGTGCGGGTTGTAGTACCTCACCCCGATGCGGTCGTGGTTGGTGCTGCTGAGCATGTGGTGCCACTGGAGCAGCTGGTGCAGCAGGATCCCGTCGAGGAATCCGCCGAGCCCCACCCCCAGCACGATCCCCGGCAGCCGGATGACGCGCGACGCCGGCAGACCGGCCCGCGCTTCCTCCGCCGTGGTGGCCATCACCGCGCTCCGTCCTGACGTCAGCGTGTTCCCTCGCGCTCTTCGCCCCACGGCTTCCCGGCCGGCCCGGCTTCCTCACCTGTCCACGTCGTCTTTCCGCCATATCGCCGAGCCGAGCCGGGACCCTGGGGCAGGCGGCTGGTCAGCGCCGTCCGCTCAGGCCGCGGTGACGGTGAACAGCCCGCCGTCGGGGTCGCACAGGACCGCCTGACGGCCCGTGGGGGAGGCGTCCGGCGGGAGGGCGACCGTGCCACCGGCGGCGCGGGCCGCCGCCACGGCGGCCGTCACATCGGGGACGCGGAAGTGGACGTACCAGCGCGGCCGGACCCGTGGGTCGGGGGCCTGTTCGACGGCGCCGCCGTGGATCGCCGCCAGCTTGCGGCCCGCCTCGCGCACGATCACCTCGTCGTTCTCGTACTCCACGGAGCAGTTGCTCCCCGGTGACGCCCAGCCGAAGACCTCGCCGTAGAAGAGGGCGGCCGCGAACGCGTCCCGGGTCCGCAGCTCCAGCCAGGCCGGGGCGCCCACGTCCGGCCCCGACGGCCAGCCGGGCAGCGCCTCCCCCGCCCAGAAGCCGAAGACGGCGCCGTCGGGGTCGGCGGCCAGCCCGGCGCGGCGGCCGGTGCCGAACGGGAGCGGGCCGACGCCGGCGGTTCCGCCCCGCTCGTGGATCCGTGCCGCGGTGGCGTCCGCGTCCGCCACGGCGAAGAACGGCGTCCAGGCGACCGCGCCCCTGAGGCTGTTCGCGAGCGCCCCGACCCCGGCCACCGGCGCTCCGCCGAACAGCGCCGTACGGAACTCCTCATCCAGCCCGGTGGGGCGCCAGGTCCATCCGAGCACCGCGGTGTAGAACTCCTGCGCCGCCTGGAGGCTGGGGGCGGCGAGACTCACCCAGCAGGGGAATCCCGGCCGTGCCTGGGCGATCGGCTTCATGGGCACCACTCCTCACAACTCCGCCCCGACACCACCGCGGGGACTGCACCGATGTACCCCGTCGGCCCGGTGCTATGCCCTGGCGGTGGCGCGGGGCCAGGTGTCCGGGGCGATGTCGTGCCAGATGTTCTGGGCCCCGATCAGCAGGGTGCCCAGGACGGCGGTGGTGCCGGGGGAGACGTAGCGCTCGTCGGTGAGCTGTTTGTGCAGGGCGCCGTGGTGCCGTTCCACGGCCTCCAGCGCCTCGTCCAGTTGGCCGCGCGCGCCGTCGGGGGTGGGGGACTCATAGATCATTTCGGCCCGGGCCTCGCAGGCCGCCGCCAGATCGGCGAGGAGCCGGCCGTAGTCGCGCAGCGGCTGCTGGTCGGGGGCGGGAATGGAGCGGTGCTCGTCGGCGATGTCGACCATGGCGCCGACGACCGCGCCCACCTGGGCGACGATCGAGCTCCACCGCTGGTCCTCGCTCTCGGGGGGAAGCGTGGGCGGCGGCTTCTCGCGCGAATTCCACGGCAGCCTGGGATTGAGCCGGAGGCTCTCATGGCTCCACAGCCGGGCGGATCGCAGGCTCTCCTGCCGCTGTTCGAGCTGGTCGGCCAGGCGTCGCCAGTCGGCGGGCGTGTCCTCGGACCAGTTCCCCTCGGCCAGCGCCTCGGCGATGCTCGCCAGCGTCTCCTGTGTCGCGTGCGCCAGACTGCCGAGGTTCTCCCGGACGCTTCGCAGATGGACCGGCGGCAGGATCAGCGCGTTGACCGCGATGCCGATCACGGCGCCCAGCAGGGCCTGCAACAGCCGGTGGGAGACCGTGAGGCTGGACACCGGGCCCGAGGTGAGGGTGAACAGCGCGGTGGTGGGACCGTAGATGCCCTGGTCGCCGAGGCGGGGCCAGTTGCTGAGCAGCATCACGACCGGCAGGACCAGGGCCACCGAGATCAGGATGTTCCCCGTCAGGGCCTCGGCCCCCGCCGCCAGCAGCGTCCCCACGGCGATGGCCACCAGCTGCTGCAACCCCTTGAACAGCGAGCGGTAGACGGTGGCCTGGACCAGGACCACCGCCACCCACGGCGCCATCAGCGCCACCGGATCCTTCAGCCACCACCCCGAGACCGCCCACGCGAGCGTGGCCGCCCCGGCCGCCTTCAGCGACTGCACGAGCAGGTCCCGCTCCCGCCCCGGCCCCCGCCACGCCCGCACCACGGCGTTTACGATCCCCCGGGCCTCGGCCCGCACCACATACAGCTTTTCGTATCCGTGCCCCATGGCGTAGTGGGTTCCTGGGGGACGTCGGCTTATGCACGGCCGGGGCCGGGGCCGGGGCCGGGGCGAGGGTGGGGTCCGGGCCGCGGTCCGCTCAGCCCGTGGCCAGCAGCAGCGTGCCCACCAGGGCGAGTCCGGCGCCCGTGGCCTGGACCACCCGCAGCCGCTCGCCGAGCAGTCCGCGGGCCGCGAGGGCGGTCACCACGGGGTAGAGGGAGGCGAGCACCGCGGCGACGGTGACCGGGCCGTGGTGGGCGGCGAGGTTGTACGTGCCGTTGGCGGCCACGTCGGCGAGGCCCACGAAGGCGAGCGCGGGCAGCGACGCCCACACCACGCCCATCCCGCCCCCGGGCAGCCCGGGGTTGCCGCGCCGTACGGAGACCAGCAGCGCGCCGCCGCCGACCGCCACATTGCACACCCGCTGCACGAACAGCGCGAGGAAGAGCCCGGTCAGCGTGTGCGACGCCTCGGCGATCAGCGCCATCACCGAGCCGAAGCCCAGCGCGGCCACCAGGGTGAGCAGCAGCGTCTGCCGCTGGACGGGCGCCCCGCCGGTCTGCGGACCGCTCGCCAGGACCACACCCGCGACCGCCACCACGACGCCCGAGGACTGGAGCAGCCCGGGCCGCTCGCCGAGCACCAGCGCGACGCCCAGCGGCACGATGACCCCGCCGAGCGCGCCGAGCGGGGAGACGACGCCCATCGGGCCGAGCGCGAGGGCCCGGTAGAAGCACAGCATCGCGGCCGGGCCGACCACACCGGCCGCCGCGGCGAACCACAGCTGCGGGCCCGCCTCGGACCATCCGCCGGTGGCGACCACGATGGCGCCGAGGACGGTGACCGCGATGATCTGGGAGACGACGACCACGGTGAGCGCGGGTGTGCGCCGGGTGAGCAACCCTCCGCCGAAGTCGGCCAGCCCCCAGAGCAGGCTGGTGGCAAGAGCGAAGAGCGCGGACATGTGAAACCTCGCCGTACAGTGTGGTGGACGTGGGAGTACAGCCCACGGTAGTTCACTTTACTCGACTATGCCATTCACTATTTTGGACGGATGGACGGACCGGAACGTGACGGACCTCGACCAGCTCACGCAGTCGCTCGCCCGCAACCTCAAGCGGTGGCGCAACGAACGCGGCTTCACCCTCGACGCCCTGGCGGCCCGCGCCGGGGTCAGCCGGGGCATGATCATCCAGATTGAGCAGGCCCGTACGAATCCCAGCGTGGGCACCACCGTCAAGCTCGCCGACGCGCTCGGCGTGAGCATCACCACACTGCTCGACTACGAGCAGGGGCCCCGGGTGACCTTCGTCCCGCCCGACCAGGCGGTGCGGATGTGGTCCACCGAGGCGGGCAGCTACACCGCGCTGCTCGTCGGCACCGAGGCGCACGGCCCGCTGGAGATGTGGCAATGGCGGCTGATGCCCGGCGACGAGAGCAGCTCCGATCCGCATCCGTCCGGCACGGTCGAGCTGATCCATGTGACGGCGGGCGAACTCACCCTGGTGATCGGCGGTGAGACCCACACCGCCCCGGTCGGCACCTCCGTGGCCTTCGAGGCGAACACCCCGCACACCTACCGCAACGACGGGACGGCGCCGGTGGAGATGACCATGGCGGTGTCGGTGCCACCCGCGCGCTGAGACCGCCGGGTCCGGCCCTCGTGCCCCGCCCGACTGCTAGTTTGGCGGCATGAGTACGCCGATGGACGCCTTCGACGAGGTCCGTCCCGCCGTCGAGTGCCTGGACCTGCTGACCGCTCCCGTCGCCGAGGCGCTGCGCACCTGGCGCGGCGCGGAGCCGGTGGAACAGGTGCTGTTCGTGGACACGGACCCGGACAAGGCCGACACCGCCGTGCTCGTCGAGAACTACGGCTCCTGGCTGCTGGAGCAGTCCGCCAACTGCGTGGTGGTCGCGGGCAAGCGGGGCGGCGAGACCACCCTGGCCGCCTGCCTGGTCCTGGCCCACACCCGCGCGGACGTCAACGGCGTGGTGCGCCGCCACCTCGGCGCGCGCAAGGCGTCGTTCGCCCCGATCGACACGGCGACGGGCGAGAGCGGCATGGAATTCGGCGGCATCACCCCGATCGGCCTGCCCGCCGACTGGCCGCTCCTGGTGGACGCCGCCGTGGCCGACATCCCCTACGCCCTCATCGGCAGCGGCAGCCGACGCGGCAAGCTCATCGTGCCGGGCAAACTGCTCGCCGGGCTCCCGGGCGCGGTGGTCCTGGAGGGCCTGGGCACCTGAGGCCGGGTGGCCTTCCGCGGTGCGGCTCGGCGTAGCCGGGCCGTGCGCCATGCCCTGACGAAGCCGGGACGGCGCGCAGCGGGCAGCCGACTCCCCGCCCCCAACCCGCTGGAGATGGTTCCCCGATGCGGGGCTGAGGTCTCCTCGCGCCGAGATGTCTACCGGTGGCAGAGGGCAGTGAACGGCATTGACTGCCTAGTCGCTCACTGATCTACCGTGCCCGGCCGGAGCGGATAGCGGCCCCGTCCGTGCGTTCACCCCCGTGGCGCCGGGCGGGCTCTTTTGTGCCTGTGCAGGTCAGCCCAGCCGGGGGATCTCGATGGCCGGGCAGCGGTCCATGACCATGACGAGCCCGGCGGCGCGGGTGCGCTCGTAGGCCGCAGGGTCGATGACGCCGAGCTGGAACCAGACGGCCTTGGCGCCGATGGCGACGGCCTCGTCGGCGACCGGGCCCGCCAGATCGCTGTTGACGAAGACATCGACCACATCGACCGGGAAGGGGATCTCGGCGAGTGAGCCGTACCCCCGCTCGCCGTGCACCGTCTCGGCCTTCGGATGGACGGGCACGATGCGCTTGCCGAAACGCTGGAGGACGTCGGCGACGCCGTATGCCGCACGCCGCTGGTTCGTCGACAGGCCCACGATGGCCCAGGTGTCGCCCAACTCGGTGAGGATCGTGCGGACCGTCGGCGGGTCGCCGTACATGCCTGCCTCCTGTGGTCGCGATGCGGTCTCTTCGCAGCAGAACCGGCCGGGTACCCCGGAGATTCCCCGGGGCATGTCCGGGGTGTCAACCCTGACGATGGTCAGGGGTCTGACCTGGCCGTTTGCCAGAGGTGGCGGGCCGTCGCGGTTTCTACGGTCACTGGCCATGGATTCAAGGACGCGATACGGCTTCGGCCGTCGACTGCTGCTCTCGGTGGCGCTGTGTGCCGCCGGGGCGGGAGCGGTGATGGGGCTGTCGCCCGGTGGGCTGGGCGACGCGGATCGGGTGGAGGTCACGGGCGGCGCCTCGGTGTCGGTGTACCGCGAGGTGACCGACGCGGTGGCCGGGGCGCCGTCGTGGGCCGGGCCGCTGCTGGAGGTGGCCACCGAGGGGACGCTGGTGGCGCTGGGGCTGCTCCTGCTGTGGACGGGGTGGTCGGCCTTCCGGCGCGGGGACGCCTCCGGCGTGGCGGGGGCCGTGTTCACCGGGATCGGCACCGTGGCCGGCTACGCGGCCGGCGAGGCGGTGAAGCTGGTGGTGGACGAGGAGCGGCCGTGCCGGGCGGTACGGGGAGTCGCGGCGGTGGCGGAGTGTCCGGAGGTGGGGGACTGGTCGTTTCCGAGCAACCACGCCACCCTCGCCACCGGGATCGCGGTCGGGCTGACGCTGCTCAGGCCCCGTCTCGCCCCGGTGGCGTTGCCGTTGGCGGGGGCGGCGGCCCTGCTGCGGGTGGCGGTGGGGGTGCACTATCCGCACGATGTGGCCGCCGGTGCGCTGATGGGCGCCGCCGTGGTGGCGGCGACGCTGGTCGTGGCGGGCCCTCCGGCCGTACGGGCGGTGTCAGCGCTGCTCGGGCGGCCGGGGCGGAAGGATTCCGGCCTCATGGGCGATCACGGCGGCGGCCGCCCGGTTCTCCACGCCCAGCCGGGCCAGGATCGAGCTCACATGGGCCTTGACCGTCCCCTCGACGACCTGCAGCCGACGGGCGATCCGGCCGTTGGACAGCCCGCCGCCGAGCAGGGCCAGCACCTCCCTCTCCCGGGCGGTCAGGGCGTCGACCCGTTCCCGGGCGGCGGTGCGTCGGTCGGCCAGGGCCCCCGCGCCACCGGACGCCAGATGCGCCACGACGCGGGCCGCGACCTTCGGTGACAGATAGGCGGCGCCGTCGGCCACCGCGCGCACCCCCGCGATCAGCTCCTCCGGTTCACCGGACTTGATGAGGAAGCCCGTGGCGCCGCCGCCCAGCGCCTGGAGGATGTACTCGTCCTCGCCGAAGGTGGTCAGCATGATGACACCGGTGGCCGGCGCCGTCCGGTGGATCTCCCGGGCGGCCTCGATGCCGCCGGTGCCGGGCATCCGGATGTCCAGCACCGCCACCCGGGGCCGGTGGCGGTGCACCAGCTCCACCGCCTGGTGGCCGTCGCCCGCCTCGGCGACCACGGCGATGTCGGGATCGGTGGCGAGCACAGCCCGGATGCCTGCGCGGATCATCGGCTCGTCGTCGGCGATCAGGACCCGGATCGTCGGACCCCCTTCCGGCTGCGGGGTCATCGGACCCTCTTCCCGCTGCGGAATCATCGGACACCCTTCCCGGTGCGGGATCATCGGACGCCCTTCCCGGTGCGGGATCATCGGACGCCCTTCCCGGTGAAGGCGTCGGCGGACACCAGGGTGCCGTGGCGGAAGCACAGCCGGTAGACGTCCCCGGAGCGGTCGTCGAAGGGGTCGGCCGTCATCGCGTAGTACTCGCAGGCGATGTCCGTCCCCCTCGGTTCGGCGGCCGTCGGCCGGTGGCCGGTCTGGCGCTCCGGCAGGTGCGGCGCGATCCGGTCGCGGTCCTGTCCGACGCGCAGCCGGGCGTAGTCGTCCGGGGCCAGCACCGACTCCCGGGCCTTCAGTGTGTCCCACACCCGCAGCGCCCCGATCAGCAGGGCCCCCGCGACCAGGGGCACCATCAGGGCCGCGAGCAGGGTGCGGCCGAGCCGGCGGCGGGCGCGCCGGTGGTCGTCCGCCACCGGGGTGTCCGGGGCGTCGTGGGGTGCCCCCGGCCGCCGCGCCGTGGTGTGGGGAAACGTGGCGCGGACGGCGAAACCGCCCGCCTCGGGGCCGTAGCCGAAGGTGCCCCCGGCCAGTCCGACGCGCTCGTCCAGGCCGATCAGGCCGAAGCCCTCGCCGCCGGAGCGGACGGGAGCGGCGGCGGACGCGGGGCCGTTCACCACCCGGACCTCGGTCTCCTCGGCCGTATGCCGGACATCGACGGTCGCCTCCGCGCCGGGCGCGTGTTTGGCCACGTTGGTCAGCGCCTCCTGCACCACACGGCACACGGCGCGCTCCACGCCCGGCGGCAGCTCGCCGGGCTCGCCGTCGATCCGCAGCCGGACCGCGAGACCCGACGCCGACGCCCGCTCGACCAGCTCCGCCACACCCGCGCCACCCGGCTCCGGCGGCGCTGCGTCCGGCTCCTGGCGCAGGACGCCGATCACCTCGCCGAGGCGGTCCACGGCGGCCGCCGCCCTGGCCCTGATGTCCCGCGCGGCCTCCCGGTGGCCGTCCGCCAGCCCGGGCGCCAGCTTGAGGGCCCCGGCCGAGAGGGCGATCAGGCTGAGCTCGTGGCCCAGCACATCGTGCATGTCCTGCGCGATACGGGCCCGCTCCCGCAGCCGGGCCTGTTCGGCGATCAGCCGCTGCTCGCGCTCCAGCCGCGCGGCCCGTTCCCACCCCGCCCGGACCAACTCCCGGTACTGACGGCAGAACCGCCCCACGAACCACGGCAGGACGACCGCCCCCGCCACCACCGCCACGAAGCGGTCGGCCCAGGTGATCCAGGACGGCACCACGGCGACCGCCACCACAGCGCCCGCCACCACCCCGATCAGCCCCACCGCCGTGGACCACGTCCGCCCGGGCCGCCACCCCGCCGCGAACGCGCACAGCGCCGTGGGCACCACCCACCACAGGCTGACCACGCTCAACCCGGCGGCGGCGACGGTGGCCGCCAGTGGCAGGTGTCCGGCCCAGGACGCCCACGGGCGGCCGCCGGATCCGGTCGTGCGTGTCTGTGTCGTCATGTCCCCCACCTGATGTCCCCCACCTGCGTGACCGGCCGACTCGCAGAGGTGACCTTACGAAGACGGGGGACCGGTGGACACTGCCGAAAGACCAATTCCGCGCATCGCGCACACCGCACGGCATCCGGCCGACGCCCAGGAGACGCATGCTGGTTATAGGGGAGGAAGCGGGGGAACCCGACTCATGCGGTCGGCGATCACCACCGCCGTCCGCCACCGACCGAGGGGGCGGAAGGAGAGGAAGACACCATGCCCGCAGGATCCAGCCGTAAGCGTGAACGGCAGTACGAGCACATCAAGGAAGGCGCGGAGAAGCGCGGCGCGTCCACCGGCCGGGCGAAGGAAATGGCCGCCCGTACGGTCAACAAGGAGCGCGCCCGCTCCGGCGAGTCCAAGTCCGCCAGCAGGACCTCGACCCAGGACCGGAAGTCCGCGCCGCAGCGTGGCGGCCAGCGCTCCGGCAACCGGACGGGTCCCAAGGGGCCGACGCGCGACCAGCTGTACAACGAGGCCAAGCAGCGCGGCATCGAGGGCCGCTCCAACATGACCAAGGACCAGCTGGCCAAGGCCCTGGGCCGCTGACCCGGACGCCGCGGCACTTCCTGCGGGACGCCGCCCTTCCCGCCGAGCAGCGGGGACGGGCGGCGTCCGTGTGATCCGGGCAGAGTCCGTGCGATCCGGGCGGCGTCCGTGCGCTCGGGGCGGCGTCGATGTGGTCGGGGCGGCGTCGATGTGGTCGGGCGGCGGTGGATTGGCGGCGACGGCTACGGGTACTCAAGGGCGATCATGCCAGGTGACACACTCCCCACCTACACCGCTCTGCACCAGCTCGTGGAGCTGATCGAGCAGGGGCCTCCGGTCTTCGTCCGCTGGTCCCGGGGGCCCGAGGCGGATCTGGAAGGCAGTGCGGTCAGCCGGGACGGGCTCACCGGCATGAAGATGCCGGGGCTGTCGGCCAACCCCCTGGTCTTCGAGGAATGGGCGAAGGATCTGCCCACGGCCGTGTGGGTCGCCCGGAGGCTGTGCGACTACATCCACCTCCGGGACGACGACCAGGGCTCCACCGATGTCCACCCCTGGGTGCTCAAGGGGGAGGAGACCGGCCGGGGGCCGGACAACGAGCCCCTGGTCCGCGATGTGGAGCCCGTCGCCTGGATCGCCGAGAGCGTGATCGCCGAAGCCGAGGACGTGGTGGCACGCCAGCGGGGCGCGTGGGGGCCCCTGCACAGGCCGACCCGGTTCGGCCGTGGCGGAAGCAACGAAAGCGGTGGAAGCGGCGGAAAGGGCTGACCGGGCGCGGTCGATGGTGGCCGCCATCGGCCCGAGCGCGTGTCCATGTCCGTGCAGTGGCGGGCCATCTGGTGGCTGAAGAGGACCGCCTCGATCTCGATGCCGTTCATCGTGATGATCCGGCACCGGGTGTACGGGTCGCAGCGGTCCGGGCCGATCGGGGAGACATCCGCCCGATCGGCGGCCACGCCCGCGTGGCCACCGCGCGAGAGCCGGGACATAGGGTGGCCTGATGCAGGAGCGGTACCGGACGGTCGCGCGCGAGGGCGTGCACGAGATCGAGATCAACAGATCGCGCTTCCTCTGCACGCTCGCGCCCGCCGCGACCGAGCAGGAGGCGCAGGACGTCATCCAGCGGGTCAGGAAGGAGCACCCCACCGCCACCCACAACTGCTTCGCCTATGTCATCGGCGCGGACGGCGGTGTGCAGAAGGCGAGCGACGACGGGGAGCCGGGCGGCACGGCCGGGGTGCCGATGCTCCAGATGCTGCTGCGCCGCGAGATCCGGTACGCGGTGGCCGTCGTCACCCGCTACTACGGGGGCGTGAAGCTCGGCGCGGGCGGTCTGATCCGGGCCTACGGCGGCGCGGTCGGCGAGGCGCTCGACGCGCTGGGCACCGTCACCCGGCAGCGGTTCCGGCTGGTGACCGTGACCGTCGACCACCAGCGGGCCGGAAAGCTGGAGAACGACCTGCGGGCGACGGGGCGGGCGGTCCGGGAGGTGCGCTACGCCGAGGCGGTGACGATCGAACTGGGGCTGCCCGACGCGGATGTGGACGCCTTCCGCGACTGGCTGGCGGACACCACCGCCGGCGCCGCCGCACTGGAACTCGGCGGCGAGGCGTACCAGGACGCGTAAGGACGCCCTGGGCTCACACCGGCGAGCGAACCGAGGGTGGGGAGGGAGCGGACTCCGGTGTGCTCCGGTCGCTCCGGACTCTCCGGGGCAGGCCGATTCTGGACGGGCGGCCCTGGGACGGGCGGGGCGCGGGCCGCAGCCGGATCGCGGCGTCGAGGCCGCCGCCGGGCGCCCGGGCCAGGATGGCCTCCCCTCCGCTCGCATGGGCGAGCCGCTGCACCAGCGACAGACCCAGACCGGTGCCGCCCTTCGGTGCGTCGGGGGCGCGCCAGAAGCGGTCGAAGGCGCGGCGGCGCTGATCGGCGGTCATGCCGGGCCCTTCGTCGAGGACATGCAGCTCGATCCAGGCGGGGCGGGCGGGGAGATGGCGGCGGTCGGGCGCCGAACAGCGCAGCACCATGGTGACGGTGCCGCCCAGGGGCGTGGCCCGCAGCGCGTTGGAGAGCAGATTGTCCAGGATCTGCTCGATGGCTCCGGGCACCGCGAGCGCCTGGCCGACCCGGTCGCCGAGCAGGGCGAGATGGGCCTTGTGCTGGTCGAAGAGCGGGCTCCAGGTGCGCAGGCGCTCGGCGCACACCTGGTCCAGGTCGATCGGTTCGGGGGTGACGGCGCTCTCCTCCAGCCGGGCCATCGCCAGCAGCCCCTCGACCATCCGGGCCAGCCGGTCGGTCTCGGTCAGCGCGGCGCTGAGGCTGTCCCGGGCGTGCCCGGTCATCTCCGCCTCCAGATTGTCCAGCCGTAGCCGCAGCGCCGCCAGCGGCGTCTTGAGCTGGTGGGACGCCTCGGCGGCGAAGGCGCGCTGGGAGGCCAGCAGATGCTCCAGCCGGGCGGCGGTCTGGTTGAAGGTGGCGGCGAGGCTGCGCACCTCGGGCGGGCCGGAGGTCACGGGCGCGGGCGTGGTGAACCGGCCGTCGGCCAGACGGTGCGCGAACCGCTCCAGCTCCAGGATCGGGCGGCTGGTCCAGCGGGCGAAGACCAGCCCCACGGCGGCGACGGCCGTGAGGATCGCGAGCCCGCCCACGGCCAGCAGCAGCCAGGTCCGGTGGACCCGGGCCTCCACCGCGTCGGTCGGCACGGTGAGGCGCACCGCGCCCTGCAGATCGTCGCCGTGGACGACGGGGGCGGCGACCGACAGATAGCGGACGCCGCCGATGGTGGAGGTCCGGACGTCGATCGCGTCCCGGCCGCGCAGCGCGGCGGCGATCTCGGGGCGCGACACCAGGTTCCGCGACTCCGTGGCGGACAGCGGATGCGAGGTCGCCAGCAACCGGCCGTCGTCGCCGACGATGACCACCCTGCCCCGGATGCGCTCGGCACAGTGCCGCGCCCGGGGCGGCAGCTCGCGCTCCTCGCGGCCCGCCATGATGGACAGCGAGGCGAACGCGGACACCGACTCGGCCTCGTCCTCCGCCGAGGAGATGATCTGTTCTCGCTCGGCTCTGCCGTAGACATAGCCGAGCGGTATGCCGAGGCTCAGCAGGGTCAGTACGGCGAGGCTCAGATAGCCGAGCAGCAGACGTCGGGTCACGGCCGGGCGGCCTCCGGTACTCCGGACGGGACTCCCGACGGGGCTCCCGCTGGGGTCCCCGCCGGGACTCCCGAGTGGACGGCCAGACGGAAGCCGACCCCGCGCAGGGTCTGGATCCACGCCGGATCGCCCAGCTTGCGGCGCAGGGTGGCGATGTGCACGTCCAGGGTCTTGGTCGGCCCGTGGAAGTGGGGGTCCCAGACGCGGTCGAGGATCTGCTGGCGCGAGTACACGGCTCCGGGGTCCTCGGTGAGCAGGGCCAGCAGCTCGAACTCCTTGGGGGTGAGGGTGACGGGTGCGCCGCCCACCCACACCTGACGCGTCCGGCGGTCCACGACCAGCGGCTCCTGCTCCCGGGGCGGCGGCTGGGCGGCGGCCGGCGGGGTGACGGCGGCGGCCGGTGCGGTGGCGGTGGGGGCCGGTGCGGTGGTGGTGGGGGCGGGCGCCGCGGCGGCGGTGGTGGCGCGTTGAGAACGCCTGGTCACCGCGCGGATCCGGGCGATCAGCTCCCGCATGCTGAACGGCTTCGCCAAGTAGTCGTCCGCGCCCAGCTCCAGACCCAACACCCGGTCGGCCTCCTCACCCCGTGCGGTGAGCATGATGATCGGCACATCGGACACCTGCCGGATACCGCGGCAGACGTCGATACCGTCCATGTCCGGCAGTCCCAGGTCGAGCAGAACGATGTCCCCGTACGGCCCCTCCAGCCCGGCTGCCCCCGTGCCGACATGACCCACCATCAGTCCATACCGCCCCAGTCCCTCGACGAGGGGCTCGGCGATCGTCTCGTCATCCTCGATGAGTAGCGCTCGTACGGTCATGGGGACCTGTGTACCGCAATTCCGTAATGGCTTCCTGGTTTTTGTAATGTTGCGAGCGCGGAACCGAATATTGGAGAAGAACTTGTCATGCTCTAGTGTTCGTTTAGCCTTCGCCTGGTACGGCCCTCCCTACGGTGATTCGCATCTGGTTCAACCACCCGTCAGGGAGGCATGATGAGGGCTCTGATCGAACACGCCCGCTCGTTCCGGCGCCGAGCCGATTTCGACCATGGCGAATACCGGAAACTGGCCGACGGGCAATTTCCCGAGGCGCTCTTCATTACCTGCTCGGATTCCCGGGTGATCCCCGCGCTGATCACCGGAGCCCGGCCCGGCGAGATATTCGAGCTGCGCAACGCGGGCAACATCGTTCCCCCGCACGGGATGCATCTGGTGTCCGGTGAGGCCGCCACCATCGAGTACGCACTGGAGGTGCTCGGCGTCTCAGACATCGTCGTCTGCGGTCACTCCCACTGCGGCGCGATGGGGGCGATCGCCTCGGGGACGGACCTGTCCCGGCTGCCCGGTGTGGGCGCCTGGCTGTCGGTCGCGCGGCCGGGGCTGGCCCCCGCCCTCGGCACGGCCTCCGACGATCCGTCCCTCCGGGAACTGGCACAGCTCAATGTCCGGAACCAGCTGGCCGCGCTGGAGGAGTACCCGGCGGCCCGGCGCCGGCTGGAGACGGGCCGGCTGCGTCTGCACGGCTGGTTCTACCAGGTGGACAGCGCCGAGCTCTGGGAGCTCGATACCGACGGTGACTTCCGGGTGCACTCATGACGAGCGGACGACATGCCCGTGGCCGGGTCCAGCCGGTGCCATCGCCGTCGTACGACATCGACGAGGTGTTCCCGCCGGAAGGGGCATACGACACCCAGTCGACGCAACCGATGCCCGCGTACGCGCCCGCCGGTGAAACCGTATGGGAAACGGCCGACGCCCCCGGCATCCACAAGGCCGACGCCAGGACGGGTGGCGGGCCCGGGCCCAAGGGTGAGGGAAAGGGGAGGGGCAAGGGCAAGGGAAAGACCGGCGGGACCCTCCAGGGCGTCAACCTCGGCACCGAGATCAGCGCTTCGCTGGTCGTCTTCCTGGTGGCCCTGCCCCTGTGCATCGGAGTCGCCGTCGCCTCGGGCGCCCCGGCCGAACTCGGCATCATCACCGGTGTGATCGGTGGCCTCGTCGTCGGCATGACCCCGGGCAGCACCCTCCAGGTGAGTGGGCCCGCCGCCGGGCTCGCCGCGCTCGTGGCGGAGACGGTGGAGGCCAACGGCATCGCGATGCTCGGCGTGATCGTGCTGGGCTCGGGCATTCTGCAGATCGTGCTGGGGATGATCCGCCTCGGCCGGATGTTCCAGGCCACCTCGATCGCCGTCGTCCAGGGCATGCTCGCCGGAATCGGGCTGCCGCTGATGTTCAGCCAGTCCTATCCGCTGGCCGATGCCGCGGCCCCCGGCACGGCCATCGAGAACATCCTCGGCTTCCCCGCGCATGTCGTCGACACCTTCATGAACGCCCAGACGGCGATCGCCGCACTGCTCGGCATCGCCACGGTCGTCCTCAGCTTCGTCTGGAAGAAGGTGCCGGGGCCCGTCAAGAAGATCCCCGCCGCGCTCGTCGCGGTCGGCCTCGGCATCGTCGTCGCCTCCCTCCCCGGCGTCGAGGTGAAGACGCTCCAGGTGGGCAATCTGCTGGCGGCCATCCAGGTCCCGGGCCCCGAACAGTTCGCCGGGCTCGCCGACCCCGCGATCCTCACCGCCATCGTCACCTTCACCGTCATCGCCTCGGCGGAGAGCCTGTTCACGGCCGCCGCCGTGGACCGGATGCACAGCGGCAAGCGCACCCAGTTCAACAGCGAGCTGATCGCCCAGGGCGCCGGAAACACCATCTGCGGCATGCTCGGCTCGCTCCCCATGACCGCCGTCGTCGCCCGCAGCTCGGCCAATGTCCAGTCCGGCGCCAAGACCCGGATCTCCCGGACCCTGCACGGCCTGTGGCTGCTGGCGTTCGCGCTGCTGCTGCCGGGTGTCCTCGCCCTGATCCCGATCTCGGTGCTGGCCGGTGTCCTCGTCCACAGCGGCTGGAAGCTGCTGGCCCCCGAGCAGTTCCCCACGATGTGGCGCCAGGACCGCGGTGAGTTCGCCGTCATGGTCCTCACCACGGGCGCCATCGTCGCCACCGCGCTGCTGGAAGGGGTGCTGATCGGGCTCGCCGCCGGGATCGTGCTGGCCGCGCTGCGGATGTCACAGACCTCCGTCGAGCACCGCGTCGAGGGCGACACCGCCAAGGTCGTCATGAAGGGCAACGCCACCTTCCTGCGGCTGCCCAAGCTCATCGACGCGCTGGAGGCCGTGGGCGCGGCGGGGACGCCGCGGATCCGGCTGGACCTGATGGGAGTCACCCATCTGGACCACGCCTGCCGCAGCCAGATCGAGGAGTTCGTCACGCAGAAGCGGGCCGTCCCCGATATGCGGGTGGAACTGCTCATGCCGGACGGGTTGGCGGCGCCGAAGAAGCCGAAGACGTCGAAGGAGTCGAAGGAATCGAAGGAGTCGAAGTACTCGAAGGCGTCGACGTCGGACCACGCCCAGCGGGCCGCTGGGCAGCCCGCGGCCCCGGCCCCCTCGGCCCGCGACCGACGGTTCCCCGAACCGTCCGCCGGTCCCGACCCGACGGCGGACCCCGGCGCCGTACCGGGCCCGACCGCGGAGTGGTACTACCTCGACCCCTACCGGCTGGACGGCCCCGCGGACCCCGGCCCCTACGACGGCTACCCCGGCGCCACCGGCATCCCCGACGGTCTCGACGCGTTCGACGACTCCCGGTGGGGGGAGACGCGCAGGTAACACGGGGACGAAAGCGAGGTCCGTGGGGTCCCGGGCACCGATCGCGGTTAACGTGGTCGGTGCCCGTACCGCTGATCCGGTGCGGGCGCCGTTATGGGCCACAGGGGCGGAGAAAGGACGAATGTGCGGGTCGGAGACGATACGTGAGAATTCTGCACACCTCCGACTGGCACCTCGGGCGGTCCTTTCACCGGGTCAGCCTCCTTGCCGCGCAGCGGGAGTTCATCGACCACCTCGTCACCACCGTGCGCGAGCGGCGCATTGACGCGGTGGTCGTCGCGGGCGACATCTACGACCGCGCCGTGCCGCCGCTCGCCGCCGTCGAGCTCTTCGACGACGCCCTCCACCGGCTCGCGGACCTCGGAGTGCCGACGGTCATGATCTCCGGCAACCATGACTCGGCCCGCCGCCTGGGCGTCGGCGCCGGGCTGATCGACCGGGCCGGGATCCATCTGCGCACCGACCCCGCCGGCTGCGCCACGCCCGTCGTGCTCTCCGACGACCACGGCGAGGTGGCCTTCTACGGTCTGCCGTATCTCGAACCGGGTTTGGTGCGGGAGGAGTTGGGCGCCCCGGCGGCCGGTCATACGGCGGTGCTGGGCGCCGCCATGGACCGGGTGCGGGCCGACCTCGCCACCCGGCCGTCCGGCACCCGGTCCGTCGTCCTCGCGCACGCCTTCGTCACCGGTGGCACGGTCAGCGACAGCGAGCGGGACATCACGGTCGGCGGCGTCGCCTCCGTACCCGCCGAGGTCTTCGACGGCGTCGACTACGCGGCGCTCGGCCATCTGCACGGCTGCCAGACCATCACCGAGCGCATCCGCTACTCGGGCTCCCCGCTCGCGTACTCCTTCTCCGAGGCGGCGCACCGCAAGTCCATGTGGGTGGTGGAGCTGGGGGCGGCGGGCGAGGCGCCGTCGTGCGAACGGGTGGAGTGCCCGGTGCCGCGGCCGCTGGCCCGGATCCGCGGCCGGATCGAGGAATTGCTCGCCGACCCGGACCTCGAGCGCCACGAGGAGGCGTGGGTCGAGGCCACGCTGACCGACGCGGTGCGGCCGCATGAGCCGATGGCCCGGCTGGCGCGGCGCTTCCCCCATGTGCTCACCCTGGTCTTCGACCCCGAGCGGCCCCCCGAGGATCCGCTCGCCTCGTACGCCCAGCGGCTGCGCGGCCGCTCGGACCGGCAGATCGCCGAGGACTTCGTGGCCCATGTGCGGGGCGGCCGCGGCCCGGACGAGACGGAGCGCGCGCTGCTCGGCGACGCGCTGGAGGCGGTACGGGGCGAGGCGCACGAGGGCGTCGTGCCGGGCGAGGAGAACGGCGCGGGGGCGACCGTAGGGGCCATCGCGGGGGAGGCGGCACGATGAGGCTGCACCGGCTCGCCGTCACGGCCTTCGGGCCGTTCGGCGCCACCCAGGAGATCGACTTCGATGAGCTGTCCGCCGCCGGGCTCTTCCTGCTGCACGGGCCGACCGGCGCCGGTAAGACGTCCGTCCTGGACGCGGTCTGCTACGCGCTGTACGGCCAGGTGCCCGGCGCCCGCCAGGGCAGCGGGCTCTCGCTGCGCAGCGACCACGCCGAACCGCTGACCCCGACCGAGGTCGTTCTCGAATGCACCATCGGGGAGCGGCGCCTGGAGATCGCCCGGCGCCCCGAGCAGCCGCGCCCCAAGAAGCGGGGCACGGGGATGACGCGGGAGAAGGCGCAGACCCTGCTCCGCGAGTACGTCCCGGCGTCGGCGTCTTCGACCGGCGGCGGGGCGGCGGGGGCGTGGAAGGCCCTCAGCCGCTCGCACCAGGAGATCGGCGAGGAGATCGCGCAGCTGCTCGGCATGAGCCGGGAGCAGTTCTGCCAGGTGGTGCTGTTGCCGCAGGGCGACTTCGCCCGCTTTCTGCGCGCGGACGAGCTGGCGCGCGGCAAGCTGCTGGGCAAGCTGTTCGACACCGGCCGCTTCGCCGCCGTCGAGGAACGGCTGGCGGAGCAGCGCCGGGCGGCGGAGAAGCGGGTCGCCGCCGGGGACGAGCGGCTGCTCGCGCTCGCCCACCGCATGGCGCAGGCGGCGGGCCGCACCACGGAGCCGGACGGCCACCCGCTTCCCGAGCTGACCCCCGGTGAGCCGGGGCTGGCCGAGGCCGTCCTGGAGTGGGCCGCCGTCGCGCGCGCGGGCGCGCGCGAACGTCGGGACATCGCGCTGTCCGCCGTACGGGCTGCCGAGGCGGCCCACGACGCCGCCCAGCGGACCGCCGACGCGACGCGTGAACGGGCCGAACTCCAGCGCCGCCACGCCGAGGCCCGTCGCCGGGCGGATGACCTCGAACGGCAGCGTCCCGACCACGACCGCCTGCGCGAGCTGCTGGAACGCGCCCGCGCCGCCGACGCGGTGGTCCCCGCACTCGACCTCCGCACCGCCGCCGCCCGCGACCACCACACCGCCGAAGCCACCGAACGCCAGGCCCGCACCCGCCTGGCGTCCGAACCCGGCCTGGCGGCCATGGCCCTCACACCGGCCCCGGACATCCCCGACCAACGCACCCCCGCCGACGAGGCCGCCACGCCCGAGCCGTCCCTGCCCGCGCAGGCCACCGCATCCCCGGAGGAGGCCGCCCCGCACGCGGGCTCCGGAGCCGCGATGGGCGTGGCGGTTGAGCGTGGCGGACACGGACGGGACGCGCCGGAAGCGGGCACGGGAGGCGACGGTGCCACCGCGAGCGCGCCGGCCCAGGAGCCGCCCACGGCGGCGGGCGCGCCGGGCGCGCCGCCCAAGGCGCCGGGAGCCATCCGCTCCGCAGGCGTCTGTGCGCCGGGTGTGCGCGCCACCGGCCGGGTCGCCGCCGAGAATGGGGCGGCGGATGAGCGTGCCGGGGATGGGCGGGCCGGTACCGGGACAGGCGCGGAAGGCGACGGAGACGCCGTCCCGGGCATGCCGGGTCCCGCGTTGCCCGGCGAAGCGGTGGCCTCGGGCGTGCCGTCGCGGGGGCCGGGCTCGGGTGAGTCTGGTGCGCACGGGCGCGGTGTGCCGCAGGCGGGGCTTCCCGGCGGGGAAGCCCCGCCTGTGGAGGCGCGGGGTTCGGGCGCACCCCAGCCGGACGCGGCGGGACAGCGCGGGGCAGAGGAGACGGGCCGGGGCAGGGCGGCGGTGGGCTCAGGTGGTGGGGCCGGGCGCCGCGGTGCGGCTGATGTGCCGTATGGCGAGCGCGACCGCCGGGCCGACCAGCAGGGGCCGGGGGCGGCGGTGGGGCTCGCCGAGGCCGATGCGGAGTGGCTGGGACGGGTTGAGCGGCGGGTGCGGGAGGAACTGGGGGCGTTGGGGGCCGCGCGGCGGGCGGAGGTTCGGGCGGAGGCCGTCCTCCGCGAGATCGCCGCGCTCGAGCGGGAGGCTCGCGCCGACGACGAGGCGATCGAGGAGGCCGCCGAGTGGCTCGCCGGGTGGGAGGAGACCCAGCGGGCACATCAGCGGCGCGTCGAGGCGGCGCAGGAGGCCGTCACCCGGGCCGAGCAGCTCGGCGGGCGGATCGAGCCCGCCGAGCGGCGGCTGGAGGCCGCCCGGCGGCGGGACCGGCTCGCCGGGCAGGAGGAGCGGGCGCGGGAGGAGCTGTTGCGGGCGCGGGAAGGCGCCGCCGCCGCGCAGCGGAACTGGCTCGACCTCAAAGAGGCCCGGCTGCGCGGTATCGCCGCCGAGCTGGCGGCCGGGCTGCGCGCCGGAGAGCCCTGCGCGGTGTGCGGGGCGACCGAGCACCCGAGCCCGGCCCGGCCCGGGGCCGGGCATGTGGACCGTACGGCGGAGGAGGCCGCGCTGGCGGACTACCAGCGCGCCGAGGAGGTCCGCGAGGAGGCCGAACGCGCGCGGAACGCGGTGCGGGAGGCCCGCGCGGGCGCCGAGGCCACGGCGGAGGGCGAGGACGCGGCCGAACTCGAGCGGGTCCTGGCCGCGTTGCGGACCGCGTACGCCGAGGCCCGCGACGCGGCGGCCGACGCGCACGCCGCCCGCGAGGCCCTGGACCGGGCGAAGGGCGAGCACGCCCGCCGTACGGAACAGCGGCAGGAGGCCGAGCGGCGGGCGGCCGCCCGCACCTCGCACCGCGAGGCCCTGGCCCGGGAGCGGGCCGCGCTGCTGGCCGAGCTGGAGCAGGCGCGCGGCACCGACGCCACCGTCGC
>NZ_JACVYG010000036.1:0-114059 GCF_014712245.1 Streptomyces sp. 5-10 | reverse complement strand
CTCGAAGACGGGGACGACGATCACCATCCCGGTCTCCCGGGCGAGCGTCCGCATCCGCCGCACGGTCGGCCCGTCCGGCACCGCCTCCGCCCACCGGTAGTGTTCCGCCTCCTGCACCTGGCAGAAGTACGGCGCGTTGAACACCTCCTGGAAGCCGATCACCTTGGCGCCCTGGGCGGCCGCCTGCCGGGCGTGTTCCTCATGCTTCGCGATCATCGATTCGGTATCGCCGGTCCAGGTGGCCTGGACGAGAGCGGCACGTACGAGGTTGGCCATGATCAGCTCCTCAACCTGTGTCTACGCACGTAGAATCCGGCTGTGAAGAACGTAAGAGCGCACTGACCACTCTGGCAATACCGCCGCCGTTACTCAACAAAGACGATCACGTTTCGTGTTTTGTCGGGCTTGGTTCGGGCTTCTCAGCTCGTTCGAGTGCGGGTTTCGTCTCGCGCCTTCGGCGCATTTGAGCAGCGGGGCAGGGGGTGGGGGCACGGGCCGCGTCGCCGAGCGCCGGGCCAGCGGGTGCGGGCGCCGGTGGCGGCAGCCGCGCCCGGCCGCCGAGGCCGATGCCGAACTGACGGCCTCTCCAGGTACCCCTTGAAAAAACACTTGATCTGAAGCAACTAATTCCTCAAACGTTTTTGGGAGGGGTACCCCAACCCCTCCGCTGTCCGACGCCGCCCCCAGCCCTCGGCCGGGGAAGCCGCCACCGGCGGCCACACCCACCGGCCCGGCGCCCGGCGGCGGCGGCCGCGCCCCCACCCCCGCCGNGCCCGGCGGCGGCGGCCGCGCCCCCACCCCCGCCGCCGCTGCTCAAATGCGCCGAAGGCGCGAGACGGCGTCGCACCCGACCGAGCCGACCAGCCCGAACGACTCCCACTCCGCGCGAGCGTCAGGCGAGGCCGGGGACGCCTGGCAGGCGTGCGGTGCGGAGGGCGTGGGCCAGGTCGTGGTGGGTGCTGGAGGAGACCCCGGCGGCCACGTCGAGCAGCAGGGGCACCAGCGTGGCGGGGTCCTCGGCCGCCGCTCGCGCCGCGTCCTCCGGCGTACGGGCCCGTACGAGCGCCGCCAGCAGGAACGCGGCCCTGCCCGGGGCGCCCGCCGCGAGGAGCGCCATCGCGGTGTGGGCCACCTCGGGGACGGGGCGCGAGACGCTCTGCCGCAACAACCCCTCGCCGTCGGCCTCACGGTCCGCCGCGAACAGCGCCTCGGCGGCCGCGGCGAGCTGCGCGGGCGGCAGGCACGCCGTCTCCCACAGCAGCGTGGACACATCGACCCCGAGGCCCGCGCGCTCCAGCTCCTCCGCGAGCACCGGCAGCCGCGCGGCGGGCCAGATGGCGGCCTCGTACAGCACGACATGGGCCTCGCCCGAGCGGCCCTCGGCCCGGAGCCGGCCCAGCCGCGCGACCGCCTCCTGGGCGGCGCGCCGCGCCGCCGCGCGCTCCGCCGCCTCGCGTGCGAGCCGCCGCCCGTCGTCCGCCCCCCTGTCCCGCCGGTGACGCTTGCCGCCCCCTCCGCCCTCGTACGCCCCGGCGAACCGCGCCCCGCGAGGAGTCGCGCGCCCCCCGGTTCCGGCCTCCGCCGGGGCAGGTTCGGGCGAGGCCGACGTCGGCGCCCCTGCGGCGCCCTCACCGTCGGCCCCGGCAAACCGCGCCCCGCGAGGAGTCGCGCGCCCCCCGGTTCCGGCCTCCGCCGGGGCAGGTTCGGGCGAGGCCGACGTCGGCGCCCCTGCGGCGCCCTCACCGTCGGCCCCGGCAAACCGCGCCCCGCGAGGAGTCGCGCGCCCCCCGGTTCCGGCCTCCGCCACGGGAGGCCCGGGCGAAGCCGACGTCGGCGGCGCCACGGCGGCGCCCCCGTCACCGGCCTCAGCAGACCGCGCCCCGCGAGGTCGCGGAGCCGCGTCCGCCTCCTCCACCCCCGCGAACCGCGCCCCGCGCGGCCGGGGCCGAGGTCGGGCGTGGGCAGGAACGGGCGCGGGCGCGGTCGTCGTCGGCTCCGGGCCCTGCGCGGTGGGCTCGAAGGACGCATCCGCGGCGGACGCCGAGGCGCCAGCGGGGACGCCCGGCGCCATGGGCCCCGCCGCCAGGGTCGTCGCCGCGCCCTCCGGGGTCGGCACCCCGGGCGCCGCCCCCGCATCCTCCGCCCCCGCGAACCGCGCGCCGCGAGGTCGCTGCCTCGTGGGGGCAGGAGCGCGCTGGGCGGTGCCGGGGCCGGGAGTCGTCGCCCAGGGCTGAGCGGGTCCGTCGCCCCCGGCGGCTGCAGGCTCGCTGCCGGGGAGGGCCGACGCCGACTCGCTCTCCGCCGACACCGAGGCCACCGGCGCGTCCGATGGCACGGCGCGTCCGAGCGACGCGACCCCGGAGCCGGTAGCCGCCCCCGCAACGCCAGAACCCGGGGCCGCCCCCGCGGTGCCGGGGCCTGTGGCCGCCCCCGCAACGCCGAAGCCCGGAGCCGCCCCCGCGGTGCCGGAGCCGGTGGCCGCCCCTGCGGTGCCAGCGCCCGTGGGCACCCCCGCAACGCCAGGACCGGTGGCCGCCCCTGCGCTGCCAGGGCCCGTGGGCGCCCCTGCGCTGCCAGGGCCCGTGGGCGCCCCTGCGCTGCCAGGGCCCGTGGGCGCCCCTGCGCTGCCAGGGCCCGTGGGCGCCCCTGCGCTGCCAGGGCCCGTGGGCGCCCCTGCGCTGCCAGGGCCCGTGGGCGCCCCTGCGGTGCCGGGGCCCGGGGTCGGCCCCGCAACACCGAAGCCCGTGGCCGCCCCCGCAACGCCAGGACCGGTAGCCGCCCCCGCGACGCCAGAGCCCGTGGGCGCCCCCGCGGTGCGGGGGCCCGGGGCCGCCGCTGCGGGGGCGGCGTGCTCCTCTTCGTACGCCATCGCGAACCTCGCCGCGTGCGGGCGCCCTCCCCGGCCGGCCCCGCCCGTCGCGGGCGCACCTGCGAGGGGGCCCGGCGCCGCGGACTGGGCGGCCAGGCGGGCGTGGAGTTCTTCCGTGCGGGCGGTGGCGCGCTGGTGGTCGTCGTGGGCCCAGGCCAGCTCCGTGGCGAGGCGGTCCCGGGCGGCCGGGTCGTCGGCGGTGGACAGGGCCGACCGGAGGTCGGCTTCGCGGCGGGCGGCGTTGTGCCGTTCGCGGAGCATGCCGTCCAGGCGGTCCCGGAGGGCCTCGCGGCGGCCGGGGCCGGCGTCGTGGGCCGCGACCGAGGCGCGGTAGAGGGTCGCCGCGCGGGACGCCGCCTCCTGCGCGACCCCGGGGCCGTGCTGGGCGGAGAGGTCCTGCAGCAGGGACTGGACGAGGTCCCACGGCGGCACCTCGAGGCCGTCGAGACAGGCCCGCAGCCCGTCCGGGTCGCGCAGGGCGAAGACGCCGTACCAGCCCGCCCCCGCGTCCAGCCGCCTCGTCAGCGCCCTCAGATACGTCGCGAACTCCTCGACCTCGGCCGGGAGTTGCCCGCCCGCCATGGCCACCCCTCCCTCGGACGATGGACGATGCGCAACCCGAGGCCACGCATTCGACACCCTGCGTGTTACGGGACCGGTTACGGCTGTGCTACGGGCGCTTTTCCTGCTCCGCACACGACAGGCAAACTTGCAAGTTTGCCTGTCGATTTCCTATGCTCTCACCATGACCCCGCATGAACGAACGCCCATCGCGGCCGACCCACGGCCGGAGGAGCACCTCGCCGTCGACCTCGCCGGCGTCGTCACCCAGCTGATGCGCCGCATGCGGGCGGCCTCCTCGCAGGGGGCGCTCACCCCCTCCCAGCGCGCCGTGCTCAGCCGGCTCTCCAACGACGGGCCGGCCACCACCGCCGCGCTGGCCCGCGCCGAGCTGGTCCGGCCGCAGTCGATGCGCATGATCCTGGCGGCGCTGGAGGAGCAGGAGTTGGTGGAGCGGGCCCCGCACCCCACCGACGGACGCCAGGTGGTCTTCTCGAGCACCGAGCGGGGGCGGCAGGCGATCACCTCCGTACGGCAGGCCAAGCAGAGCTGGCTGCTCGACGCGATCGACACCCGCCTCGACGCCGAGGAGCGCCGCACCCTCGCCGAGGCCACCGACCTCCTCAAGCGACTGGTCCAGGAATGACCGACACCGCGGGAAAGCCCGCCATACCGGCGGCCGGGACGACGGGCGGGACGACGGGCGGGACGACAGCCGGGACGACAGCCGGGGCGACGGGCGGGAGCCATGCCCCCGCCGATCCCTTCGGCCCCCGGCTGATGACCCCGCTGCTCATCGGCTCGGTCCTCAACCCCGTCAACTCCACGATGATCGCCACCGGCCTGGTGGCCATCGGCCACGACTTCGGGGTCGGCGCCGCCCAGACGGCCTGGCTGGTGGCCTCCCTCTACCTCGCCAGCGCCGTGGCGCAGCCCGCGATGGGACGGCTCGCGGATCTGCTCGGTCCGCGCCGGGTCTTCCTCTCCGGGCTGCTCGTGGTGTGCGCCGCCGGGCTGGTGGGCGCGCTCGCGCCCGCGTTCGGCTGGCTGATCGCCTCGCGGGTGCTGCTCGGCATCGGTACGTCCGCGGCCTATCCGGCGGCGATGGCGCTGCTGCGCGCCCAGTCCTTCGCCACCGGGCGCGAGACGCCGCGCCCCGTGCTCGGCCGGCTCTCGCTCACCTCGCTCGGCAGCGCGGCGGTCGGACCGGTGCTGGGCGGGGCGCTCACCGCGACGGCCGGATGGCGGGCGATCTTCGCGGTCAATGTGCCGCTGGCACTCATCGGCATCGCGCTCGCGCTGCTCTGGCTCCCCAGGACCCGCGTGGCGAGCGGGGAGGACGGCGGCGCGGCGAGCGGGGAGGATGGCGGCGCGGCGGGCGCCGGGGCCCGGACGGCGGGCGCGGCGTTCGATCCGCTCGGGATCGCGCTGTTCACCGCCACCCTCACCACCCTCATGATCTTCCTGATGGACCTGGAGCGGCCCAACTGGGCGCTGCTGCCCGTCGTCCTGGTGCTCGCCGGCGTCCTGACCTGGTGGCAGCTGCGCCGCCCCCGCCCCTTCATCGATCTGCGGATGATCGGACGCAACCGCTCCCTCGCCCTCACCTACCTCCGGCACGGCACGGCGTACCTGGTCATCTACATGGTGATGTACGGCTACGCGCAGTGGCTGGAGGAGGGGCACGGCTACTCCGCCTCCCGCGCGGGCCTGATCATGCTGCCCATGTCGGGCGCGGCCGCCGTGTGCTCCCTGCTCGGCGCCCGGACGAAGGGCATCTACGCGCCGCTCGTCCTCGCGGCCGTCCTGCTCGCCGCCGGGAGCGGGGTGCTGCTGCTCGCCGACGAGTCCACCCCACTGGTCGCGCTGCTGCTGGCCGCGGTCCTCTTCGGGCTGCCGCAGGGGCTGTCCTCGACCGGCAACCAGGCCGCCGTCTACACCCAGGCCCCGCCGGACAGCGTCGGCGCGGCGGCCGGGCTCCAGCGCACCTCGCAGTACCTGGGCGCGATCACCGCCGCCGGGCTGATCGGGCTCTTCTACGGGCAGCGGGCGACCGCCGCCGGGCTGCACGGCATCGCCATGGTGGCGGGTGCGCTCAGCCTCGCGGTGCTGGTGCTGACCGCCACCGACCGGGCTCTGCGCGGCCGCGCCCGTACCCGCACCTGACCACCACCTGCCGTTCCCTCATACGCCCCGCAGACCCACCCCAGGAGGCACCGTGCCCGCCACCACGCTCGACCCGAACACCGCCCTGGTCCTCGTCGACCTCCAGAAGGGCATCACCGGACTGCCCACCGTCCACCCCACCGCCGAGGTCGTCGAGCGCGGTGCCCGGCTGGCCGCCGCCTTCCGCAAGCGCGGGCTGCCGGTCGTCCTGGTCCGGGTGGTGGCCGGGGCTCCGGGCCGCACCGAGGCGCAGCGGAGCGGGGGCGGCGGGGAGTTCCCGGCCGACTTCGCCGACCTCGCGCCGGAACTGGGCCGCGAGGACGGCGACATCGTGGTCACCAAGCACACCTGGGGCGCCTTCCACGGCACCGACCTCGACCTGCAGCTGCGCCGCCGCGGGGTGACCCAGGTGGTGCTCGGCTCCATCGCCACCAGCATTGGGGTGGAGTCCACGGCCCGTGGGGCGTACGCGCACGGGTATCACGTGACCCTCGCGACCGACGCCATGACCGACATGGACGGGGAGGCGCACCGCAACAGCGTCGAGAAGATCTTCCCCCGGCTCGGCGAGACGGACTCCACGGACGCGATCATCGGCCTGCTGGGCTGACGGACGGCTGACACGCAGGAGTACGGCGGGCTACGGAACCTTCAGCCCGCCGTACCGCCGCCGTACCTGGTCAGCCCTTCGGGCTCACCACCATCGCCGAGCCGCCGCCCCGCCGTTCGGTCTCGGCCGCCGCCAGCCACCGTCCGCCGGACAGCCGCTGCACCCCGGTGGCCGCCCCGATCTCGGGGTTCTGCTTGAAGGAGTGGCCGAGCGCCTCCAGCTTGGCGCGCTCCGGGCCGTTCCACAGCCCCGGTTCCAGCTCCGTCTGGGCCGCGTTGCGCTGGCTGGCCCGCGGTGCGGCGATCGCGTCGACCAGCGGCATGCCCCGGTCGAGATGGTTCAGCAGGGTCTGGAGCACGGTGGTGATGATGGTCGCCCCGCCCGGGGAGCCCAGCGCCAGCACCGGCTTGTGGCCGTCCAGCACGATCGTCGGCGACATGGACGAGCGCGGCCGCTTCCCCGGGCCCGGCAGGTTCGGGTCGTGGACGGCGGGGTCGGCGGGCGCGAAGGAGAAGTCGGTCAGCTCGTTGTTGAGCAGGAAGCCACGGCCGGGGACGGTGATCCCGCTGCCGCCGGTCTGCTCGATGGTGAGGGTGTAGGCCACGACGTTGCCCCACTTGTCGGCGACCGTGAGATGCGTGGTGTTCTCGCCCTCGTACGTGGTCGGGGCGGCGTGGCCCCGGGTGTCGCAGGAGCCGGGCCCGGCCGGGTTGTTCGGGTCACCGGGCGGTACGGGGCTCTTGAGCACCGCGTCGTCCTTGATCAGGCAGGCCCGGGAGTCGGCGAACCGCTGTGAGGTGAGCCCCTTGGTGGGGACGTCCTCGGCGGCGGGGTCGCCGACCCAGCGGCCCCGGTCGGCGAAGGCTATCCGGCTGGCCTCGATGTAGCGGTGCAGATAGTCGACGTCGCTGAGCTTGGAGAGATCGGTCTTCTCCAGGATGTTGAGCGCCTCGGCGACGCTCGTGCCGCCGGAGGACGAGGGCGCCATGCCGTACACGTCCAGACCGCGGTAGTCGGTCCGGGTCGGGGCCTGCCGCTTCGTCCCGTAGGAGCGCAGGTCCTCGGCGGTCAGATCGCCCGCGCGCACGACGCGCTGCGCCTTCGGGTCGACGGGCGGCTTGCGCACGGTGTCGACGATGTCGCGGCCCAGCTCGCCCTTGTAGATGGCGCCGACGCCCTTCTCGGCCAGCAGCGCGTAGGTACGGGCGAGGTCGGGGTTGCGGAAGGTCGAGCCGACCGCCGGGGGCTCGCCACCGGGCAGGAAGAGCTTGGCGGTGGCCGGGAAGTCCTTGAAACGGGCCTGGTTGTCGGCGGTCTGCTGACGGAAGGTCGGGTCGACCGTGAACCCGTCGCGGGCCAGCCGCTCGGCGGGCTTCAGCACCTGCCCCAGCGATCGGGTGCCCCAGTCCTTCAGGGCGTCGTTCCAGGTGGCGGGGGTGCCGGGGGTGCCGACGCTCAGCCCGCTGGTGACGGCGTCGGCGAACGGCAGCGGTTTGCCGTCCTTGCCGAGGAAGAGCTTCTGGTCCGCGCTGCGGGGCGCGGTCTCGCGGCCGTCGAGGGTGTAGACCTTGTGCCGCTTGGCGTTGTAGTAGACGAAGTATCCGCCGCCGCCGACACCGGCCGAGTACGGCTCGGTGACCCCGAGCGCGGCGGCGGTCGCCACCGCCGCGTCCACCGCGTTGCCGCCGTGCCGCAGCACGTCGATCCCGGCCGCCGAGGCGTCGGGGTCCACGCTGGAGACCGCGCCGCCGTAGCCGACGGCCACGGGCGTCTTGGCGGGAGCGCCCTTGGCGGCCGTCTTGGCGGGAGCGCCCGTGTCGGCGCTTCCGTGCCCGGCGGCACCGGCCGGGGCGACGCCCAGCACCGCGACCATTCCGGCCGCGACCGCGAGCGCGGGCAACCGGCGCCGGACGGCCGCCGCGGCGGACCCGGCGGATGCGGCGGACCCAGCAGCCCCGGCGGATGCGACGGTGGTGGTGGACCTGGTTGACGATGCGGCTGGTCGTGCGGCGTGCCCCATCCGTGACCTCCAAGCGAAACGACAGGGGCCGGAGCCTACCCGCGAGCCACGCACCCCCAACAGGGGTGGATCGGTCCCCCATCCGTTCATGTGTCCGTTTCGGCGCTCGTTCATCCGTACGCTCGAACGTGTACCCGGTCGGCCGCTACGATGCGCGGCCATGACAGACACGCTGCAGGACCTGATCGCCTCCGCGGCCGCGCTGATCGTGGGCCTGGCCGCCGGCTGGGCCGTGCACTCCGCGTCCGCGCGCCGCAAGCGCGCCCGCGAGCAGCGCTTCTTCGGTCTGCCGGACGGTTCGGAGTGTGTGCTGGTCACCCACCGGGACAGCACCTCGGCCCACTGGAGCATCCCCCGCCATGACGCGCTGGCGCTGCTGGGGCTGGCGTCGGTGGTGGAGAACTGCGGGGCGCACGCCGAGGTGGCCCCGCATGACACGGGGCTGCAGGGCTTTGGGGCGCGCACCGAGTTCTGCGTCGGCGATCCGACCGCGCACCGCAGGCTCGCCGCCCATATGACCAATCTCCTGCCGGGCGTCACCGTGCACCCGGGGGACGACTCCGGCACGGACCGGGGGATGTTCACCATCGCCGGTACCCACTACCGCCCGGAACCGGGCGCGGTCGAGCATGTGCTGCTGGCCCGGCTGACGGCGGGCGAGGAAAGCCGCCCGGTCTTCCTGGCCGCCGGTCAGCGGCCGGTCACCCATCGCGCCGCCGTACGTCACCTCGTCCGCAACCGCGCCCGGCTGGCCCGGAAGTACGGCGCGCAGGGCTCCTTCTGCCTGCTGCTGAAGGTGGTCAACTCGCAGGCGTACGGCCCGGATCTGGTCGAGGTGGTCGCGGATGTGACCAAGCCCGCGACCACCTCGGCCGGCCCGCGCGCCGCCGCGAAGGCGGCCGCGAAGGACGACTGAGGCGGCCAAGGACGGCCCCGAGGCGGCAGGGCGGCTGAGTCAGCCGCGGCCCCGGCCGAACAGCCGCGCCCCGCCCAGCAGGCAGAGCGCCGCCAGGCCCAGGGTGACGGCCGCCCCGACGGCGACCGTGGTGTTGGCGTAGTGTCCCAGGAACACCTGGCGCACCGCGTCGACCGTGTAGCGGAACGGCACGGCGCGCGAGGCGCCCGCGAGCCACCCGGGAGCCAGGGTCATCGGCAGCAGCAACCCGGAGAGCAGCATCAGCGGCATGCCCGCCGTATTGGCGATGGCGGCGAACTCCGGGGACGTACGGACGTTCATGGCCAGCCCGTAGGAGAGCGCGGACAGGGCCGCCGCGAGCACGGCCACGAACAGCAGCCCGAGCAGCACGCCGAGGAGCGGTGCGCGCAGCCCGAAGGCCACGCCGAGCAGCACCAGCAGCACCGACTGGGCCACCAGCTGGACGACATCGCGCAGGATGCGGCCGAGCAGCAGCGCCAGCGGGCTGACCGGGGTGACCCGCATCCGGTCCAGTACGCCGAGGTTACGGTCCATCAGCAGACCGAGCCCCACGTACGACCCCCCGAGCAGGGCGAGCTGGACGAGCACACCGGGGACCAGCGTCTGCCAGGACGATCCGCTGACACCCATGTCGAGTTCGGTCAACAGCGGACCGAAGAGGGCGAGGAAGAGCAGCGGCTGGAGCATTCCGAAGAAGAGATTGGTCTTCGAGCGAAGCGTTGAGCGCAGGCAGCGGCCGAAGACGATGCCGGTGTGGGCGAGAAGAGTCATAAGAGGCCCTTGGGTGGGTCGGATGTCGTGGCCGGCACTACGGGCTGTCCGGCGGATGGTGACGCCTGCGGCGGGCTGTTCCCCTCCCCGCCCCTTCCCGCTACCAGGGGCTCCGCCCCTGGACCCCGAGGCTTGGGTCGGACCCCCGCCACGCGGCGGAGCCGCACATCGGTGCCGCGGGACGGGGCGAAGCCCCGGTCGGGGTCTGGGGCGGAACCCCGGTCCGAGCCTGAGGCGGAACCCCGGTCCGAGCCTGAGGCGGAACCCCGGACCGGGCCTGAGGCGAAGCCCCGGTCGGGCCTGAGGCGGAACCCCGGTCCGGGCCTGGGGCGAAGCCCCGGTCGGGGTCTGGGGCGGAACCCCGGTCCGGGCCTGGGGCGGAACCCCGGACGGGGCCTGGGGCGAAGCCCCGGGCGGGCCTGGGGCGGAACCCCGGACGGGGCCTGGGGCGAAGCCCCGGGCGGGCCTGGGGCGGAACCCCGGACGGGGCCTGGGGCGAAGCCCCGGTCGGGCCTGGGGCGGAACCCCAGTCCGGGTGTGGGGCGAAGGCCCGGTCGGGGTCTGGGGCGGAGCCCCAGTTTCGGGAAGGGGCGGGGAGGGGAACAGCCCGCCGGACACCCACTAGACGGCGAGGGGCTGTTCGGCCGTGCCCCGACCGGTGATCGCGAGGAAGGCGTCCTGGAGACTGGCGGCCGGATCCCCCGCATAGCGGCTCTTGAGCTCGGCGGAGGTCCCCTCGGCGACGATCCGCCCGGCGTCCACGACCACGATCCGGTCGGCGAGCGCGTCGGCCTCGTCCAGGTAGTGGGTGGTGAGGAAGACCGTTGTGCCGTGCTCGGCACGGACACGCCGCACCAGATCCCACAGCTCGGCCCGGCTCCCCGGGTCGAGACCGGTCGTGGGCTCGTCGAGGAAGAGCACCTCAGGCCGGTTGACCAGGCCCAGCGCGATCTCCACCCGGCGGCGCTGACCGCCGGAAAGAGCGGCGGTCGGGCGGTTCATCAGCCCCGACAGGCCGAGCTCACCGGCGAGTTCATCGGCGCGCCCGGCCGCCGCGCCCTTGGACATCAGATGCAGCCGCCCCTGGGTGACCAGTTCCTCTCGTACGGAACACCCGGGGTCAAGGCCGCCCGACTGGGCCACATAGCCGATCCGCCGACGCACACCCGCCGGATCGCGGAGCAGATCGCGCCCGGCGATCTCGGCCTCGCCTCCACTGGGCGGCAGCAGGGTGGTGAGCATGCGCAGGGTCGTGGTCTTACCGGCCCCGTTGGGGCCCAGGAAGCCGAGGATCTCGCCGCGGCGGACGGTCAGATCGATCCCACGGACGGCGTGCACGGGGCCGCTGCCCAGCGAGAACGTCCGGGTGAGGCCGTGAACGCGGATGACGGATGAGGACATGCCCCGATCAGAGCACAACGCGCTACAAACTTGCAATCGACTTAAAGCTTTGAGGCACATGCAACTTTGCAACGGACTACACTGACGGCCATGAGCGAAGGACTGCGGGAGAAGCACAAGCGCCGTACGCGCCGGCGGATCACGGACGTGGCCACCGGCCTGTTCCTGGAGCGCGGCTTCGACCGGGTCACGGTCGCCGAGGTCGCCGAGGCCGCGGAAGTGTCCGTCAACACCGTCTACAACTACTTCCCGGCCAAGGAGGATCTGGTCCTGCCGCCCGACCAGGCATCCCCGCGGCGGCTCGCCGACATCGTGCGCGAGCGCCCGCCCGGCCGGTCCGCCGCCCAGGCGGTACTGGACCGGCTGCGCGAGGAGGTGGAGCGGCGCGACCGCTCGCTGGGGCTGACCGAGGGCTTCGGCCCGTTCTTCGCGATGATGCGGGCCGCCCCCACGCTGCTGGCCCGGCTGGAGGAGCTCGGCCACCGGATGAACGACGAACTGGCCGCCGTGCTCGCCGAGGAGACCGGCGCGGCGCCGGAGGATCCACTGCCGCGCGTGGTGGCCGCCCAGATCAGCGGCTATCACTCACTGATCTTCGGCGAGATCGGACGGCGCGTCACGGCGGGAGAGCGCCCCGACGCCATCGCCAAGGCCGTGACGGAACTCCTCGACGCCATCGAGGAGATGCTCGGCGCACCGATGCTCGGCTACGCCGTACGGGAGGGACGGGAGGAGCGATCGTGTTCCGAGTGACGATCAGGGGCGCCTTCGAGGAGTTGGGCGAGGACGACCGCGAGGCGCTGCGCGGTGCGGTCGACTCGCTCCAGGTGGCCTTCACCGAGGCGGGCACCTTCACCTGCGACCGGAGCCTTTCGGCGTTCACCTTCCGCTGCGGGGTTCCGGCGGAGCCGGAAGACGGTGAGCAGGAGGCGACCGAGCGGGCCATCGCGGCGCTGACCGCCCATGGTTACCCCCATCGGATCCTGCGGATCGGCGTGACGGACATGCGGAACATCAAGATCCGCCGCAAGCCTCGCGGGGCGGGCGGCACGTAACGCGGACCCGGGCCCGAGTCTTGGCCC
Source organism: Streptomyces sp. 5-10 (assembly GCF_014712245.1). NCBI lineage: Bacteria > Bacillati > Actinomycetota > Actinomycetes > Kitasatosporales > Streptomycetaceae > Streptomyces > Streptomyces sp. 5-10. Next base: position 101,642 of record NZ_JACVYG010000036.1, on the reverse strand, counting down.
AACTCAGGGCCTGGGGCCAGGGCTTGGACGGTGGGCGCGATCCCTCGCGAGCGGCGCTACGGAGTGTCCGGCGGACAACGCGGCGGAGCCGCATATGGATGCTCACCCCTCCCCGCCCCTTCCCGTACCAGGGGCTCCGCCCCTGGACCCCCAGGCTTGGGTCGGAGCCCCGCCACGCGGCGGAGCCGCATATCGATGCCACGGGAAGGACCGAAGCCCCAATCCGGGACCTGGACCGAGGCCCCGATCCGAGGCCTGGGGCGGAGCCCCAGTTCGGGGCCGGGGGCGGAGCCCCAGTGCGAGGCCGCGGGCGAAGGCCCAGTGCGAGGCCGCGGGCGGAGCCCCAGTGCGAGGCTGGGACGGAGCCCCAGTTCGGGGTCTGGGGCGGAGCCCCAGTTTCGGGAAGGGGCGGGGAGGGGAACAGCCCGCCGCAGGCGTCAAGCCCCGCCGGACACCCCCCAGCCCGGGGGCCGGGGCCCAGCCCGTAACCGCCCCCAGCCCGGGGCCGCGGCCCAGCCCGTGACCGCCCCCAGCCCGGGGCCGGGGCTCAACGCGCGGTCAAATCTCAGCACCGGCGGCGTTCCGCGCGAGCGGAACGCCGCATAGGTGGGGCCGGACCCTGGCGGATCCGGCCCCCGGGTAGCGCTCCGGGCCGGGTCGGCCCCGGCAGCCGACCGCGGCCCATTATCGTTACCCACGCGTAACTTACCGCGCTATTACCGCCGGTAAACACCCGAGTTACCGTCAGGTCACAAGCACCGGCGCTCCCCTGCCCCCACGGCATCCCCCACCAGGAGCCATCGTGACCCCTGCCCGAAAAGCCCTGCGCCCCACGACCGCCGCCGCACTCTCCGTCACCGTCATGGCCGGTGCGGCCTTCGGCCTCGCCCCCGCTCCCGCCAACGCCGCCGCGGCACCGGCCCCGACCGCCTCCACAGCCGCCTACCCCGCCTCAACAGCCACCTCCACCGCCACCTCCTCCGGCGTCTCCATCCGCTTCGTCGACATCCCCGGCGACGGCGGCGTCAACCTGGCCGCCAACGTCGTGGCCCCCGCGAACGCCGACGCCTCCCACCACCTCCCCCTCGTCGTCCTGCCCACCAGCTGGTCCCTGCCCCAGGTCGAATATCTCGCCCAGGCCAAGAAGCTCGCCGAAACCGGCTATGTGGTGCTGACCTACAACACCCGCGGCTTCTGGCAGTCCGGCGGGAAGATCGAGACGGCGGGGCCGCCCGATATCGCCGACGCGTCCAAGGTCATCGACTGGGCGCTCGCCAACACCCCCGCCGACCCCGACCACATCGGCATGGCCGGGCTCTCCTACGGCGCCGGGATCAGCCTGCTCGCGGCCGGGGCCGACCCGCGGATCAAGGCCGTGGTGGCCATGAGCGGCTGGGCGGACCTGGTCGGCTCGATCTACAGCGGCCGCACCCAGCACGCCCAGGCCGCCGGGCTGCTCGCCGGGGCCGGGGCGCTGACCGGCCGGCCCAGCGAGGAGTTCCAGCAGATCCTCGATGACTTCTTCTCCTCCAACCTCGCCAAGGAGAAGGATCTGATCGCCTGGGGCAAGAAGCGCTCCGCCGCCACCTACCTCGACCGGATCAACGCCCATGGCGCGGCCATCATGCTGGGCAACTCCTGGGGCGACTCGATCTTCCCGCCCAACAGCTACGCCGACTTCTTCGAGAAGCTGACCGGCCCCAAGCGGCTGGAGCTGCGGCCCGGCGACCACGCCACCGCCGAGCTCACCGGGGTGCTCGGACTGCCCAACACCACCTGGGACCACGCCCGGCAGTGGCTCGACCGCTACCTCAAGGGCGAGCGCAACGGCATCGACCGCCAAGCGCCGGTGCAGCTGACGTCCCGTACGGCGGACGGTGACGACTACGAGGGCTACCCCAGCTGGTCGGCCGTCCCCTCCGAGCAGCGCAGCGTCCCGCTCGACAGCACCGAGAAGGTCACCGCCAACCATGACTCCGGTGCCAACGCCGGGACCGTGCTGCTCGGCGGCGCCCTCGACCAGTTCCTGAAGATCCCGCCGCTCGCCTCGATCCCGCTGCTGCCCCGGTCCTACGCGGCCGTCTGGCAGACCGGGGCCTACGCCCGCGAGCAGCGCGTCCGCGGCACCGTGAAGCTCCACACCACCGTGACCAGCGACCGCTCCGACGGTACGGCGGTGGCGTATCTGTACGACGTGGGCCCGCTGGGCGTCGGCAAGCTCATCACCCACGCCCCGTTCACCTTCCACGACCGCACCCCGGGCACGCCGTTCGGCGTGGACCTGGAGCTGTTCTCCACCGCGTACGACGTCCCGGCAGGTCACCGGCTGGCGCTGGTCGTGGACACCGTCGACCCGCTCTACATCGAGCACAACCCCGACGGCGCCCATCTCACCTTCTCGTCGCCGGACTCGGACCCGTCCCATCTGACGATCCCGGTCCGCGACTGAAGCGGTGTCCGGCGGACCTTTCCCCTCCCCGCCCCTTCCCTCAACCGGGGCTCCGCCCCAGCCCCCGGGGTCCAGGGGCGGAGCCCCCCACGCGGCGGAGCCGCATATCGTCAGGGGCCGGGAAGGGGTGGGGAGGGGGGAAGCACCGATATGCGGCTCGGCCGCGTGGCCCGCCGCAGGCGTACGCGTACCGCCGGACATCACTGGCCGCTGAGCCACCCTCCGGCCGCCCCGGCTCAGCCGCGGGTGTCCCCCGGCATCGGGGCGGCCGGTTCGGCGGCGGCGACCTCGACCTGGCGGGTCTTCACACTGCGCCGCTCCCGCTTGGCCACCCAGTTGGCGAACCACGACAGCAGCATGCACATCCCGATGTAGATCGGTGAGATCACCATGACCACCGGGATGAACGGCAGACCGTAGTCGAGATTGGACGCGATCAGCTTTCCGGCGTGCAGAAACTCCTCATAGGTGATGAGGAAGCCGAGCGAGGTGTCCTTCAGGGCCACCACGAGCTGGCTGATGATGGCCGGGAGCATCGCCCGCACCCCCTGCGGCACCAGCACGGACATCATGACCTGGGTCTTGCGCAGGCCGAGCGAGTACGCCGCCTCGCGCTGGCCGCGCTCCACCGAGTTCACCCCGGCCCGGAACACCTCGGCCAGCACCGAGCCGTTGTACAGCGTCAGCCCGGTGACGAGCGCGGGCAGCGGCTGGACCCGCAGCGCCACGAAGACGAAGAAGATCATCACCAGCACGGGCATCGCCCGGAAGAACTCCACCACCAGCGTGGCCACCCAGCGCAGCGGCCGGTGCTCGGAGAGCCGCCCGGCGGCGAGCACCCCGCCGAGGGCGAGCGAGAGGACCGCGGCCATGCCGAACGCCTTGAGGGTGCCCGCGAGCCCGTTCAGCAGCAGCTCCTGGATGCCCTTGTACTCGAACGGCATCCACTTGCGGTAGGCGAACTGACCGGTGTGGATGAGGAGATAGACGATCCAGCCGAGCAGCACCAGCAGCACGGCCGTCCCGGCCAGCGCGTACATCCGGTGCCGCCGCCGGGTGTGCGGCCCGGGGACGTCGTAGAGGGCGCTGGTGGTCGCGGGCGCGGTCATCGGGGCACCCCCCAGCGCCGCTCCAGCAGGGAGAAGATCGCGCTGATGGCGAGGGTGATGATCAGGTATCCGACGGCGATCCAGACGAAGGACCAGATGATGTTGTAACCCCGCTCGTTGAGGGGCTTGTAGGTGCCGAGCAGTTCGGTGACGCTGAACGACCCGGCGATGGCCGAGTTCTTGGCGAGCGCGATCAGGGTGGAGCCGATGGGCGGGATGACCGTGCGGAACGCCTGCGGCAGCACCACCGCGCTCAGCGTCTGGTCGAACGTCATGCCCAGGCTGCGGGCCGCCTCGCCCTGCCCCACCGGCACCGTGTTGATGCCCGCTCGCACCGCCTCGCAGATGAAGGCCGAGGTGTAGCAGCCGAGCGCGATCACCGCGAAGACGGTGAACGGCAGCACCAGACCGAAGCGCGGCAGCCCCAGCATCACCGCGAAGAACAGCAGCGTCAGCGGGGTGTTGCGGAGCACCGTCACCCAGACGGTGCCGAACGCGCGCAGCGAGGCGACCGGCGCCACCCGGAACGCGGCCATGAGGATGCCGAGCGCGAGGGCGAGCAGCGAGGCGTAGACGGTCAGCTGCACGGTGCCGAGGAAGCCCCTGCCGTACAGCGAGAAGTTCTGGGTGAGCACGTCCATGGGAGGGCCTTCAGCCGGTGCGGTAGCGGTCGATGGGGGGTGGCTTGGGGGCGGGCACACCCGAGAGGCCGAGGGTCGCGTCGTACGCCTTCTTCCAGTCGCCGTTGCGCTCGTGGAAGAGGATCGCGTCGTCCAGCGCGAAGCGCAGCGCGGTGTCCCGCTTGGGCACGCCGATGCCGTACGGCTCCTTGGAGAAGGGCCGGCCGACCACCTTCAGCTCGTCGGGGGCCTTGGCCGCGTAGCCGAGCAGGATGGTGTTGTCGGTGGTCACCGCGTCCACCTGGAAGCTGAGCAGGTTGTCCACGCACACCGAGTACGTGTCGTACGCGACCGCGTGGGCCTTGGGGTAGTCGGCCTGGATGCGCTGGAGCGGGGTGGAGCCGGCCACCGAGCAGACGGTCCTGCCCGCGAGGTCGCCGGGGCCATGGATGTCGTTCTCGTCGGTGCGCACCAGCAGTGACTGACCGGCCATGAAGTACGGCCCGGCGAAGCCGACCAGCCGCCTTCGCAGCGGATTGATGGTGTAGGTGCCGACGTAGTAGTCGATCTGGCCGCTCTGGAGCGCGGTCTCGCGGTTGGCGGAGGCGATGGTCTGGTAGCGGATGGTGCCCGGGGCGAAGCCGAGGGAGGCGGACATCATGCGGGCGATCTCGATGTCGAAGCCCGAGTAGCGGCCGGTGGCCGGGTCCCGCTCGCCCAGATAGGGCTGGTCCTCCTTGACCCCGACGGTGAGGTGGCCGCGGCGCTCGGCCCGGCGCCAGGTGGGCGAGGCGGGCAGCCGGAACCCGGTGTCCACCTTGTAGGTGGGCAGCTTCTCGGCCCGCGGGCCCTTGGCGGGCGGGCTGCCCTCCTTCCCGCAGCCGGGCACGACCAGCAGGACCAGGGCCGTGGCGAGGGCGGCGGTCGCGCGGCGCAGACGCCTCATGTCCGTCATCTGTCCGTCATCACCCGGCTCAGTGCTTGAGGATCTTGGACAGGAAGTCCCGGGCGCGCTCGCTCTCCGGGGCCCGGAAGAACTCCTCCGGCGTACGGTCCTCGACGATCCCGCCGTCGGCCATGAAGACCACCCGGTTCGCGGCGGAGCGGGCGAAGCCCATCTCATGGGTGACCACGACCATCGTCATCCCCTCCTGGGCGAGCTGGCGCATCACCTCCAGCACCTCGTTGATCATCTCGGGGTCGAGGGCGGAGGTCGGCTCGTCGAAGAGCATCACCTGAGGGTCCATCGCCAGCGCGCGGGCGATGGCCACCCGCTGCTGCTGGCCGCCGGAGAGCTGGGCGGGGTACTTCCCGGCCTGGTCGGCCAGTCCGACCCGGCCCAGCAGCTCGCGGGCGCGCCGCTCGGCGTCCTGCTTGTCGCGGCGGCGGACCTTGACCTGACCGAGCATCACATTGGCCAGCACGGTGCGGTGGGCGAAGAGGTTGAACGACTGGAAGACCATCCCGACCTCGGCGCGCAGCCGCGCCAGCTCCTTGCCCTCCTCGGGGAGCGGGCGGCCGTCGACCACGATGGAGCCGGACTGGACGGTCTCCAGCCGGTTGATGGTCCGGATCAGGGTGGACTTGCCGCCGCCGGAGGGGCCGATGACCACGACGACTTCGCCGCGCCCGACGGTGAGGTCGATGTCCCGCAGAACGTGCAGCGCGCCGAAGTGCTTGTTGACGCCGCGCAGCTCGATCAGCGGCTCGCCGACGGCCATACCCGGCCCCACCCGCCTTCCGCGTGTCCAGGTCAGCTGTGTCCCGGTCAGCGCAAGCTATCCGGACAACTGCGGAGCGTTGGGTACGGACACGCGTCGATGGGCGGATACCGCCCGACAGGGCCTACGGGGGTGCGGGGTGCGGGGGGTCGTGCCGCCTGCGGCGGACTGCTTTCCCCTTACCCGCCCCTTCCCTCAACTGGGGCTCCGCCCCAGACCCCGGCCGGACGCCCCGAATGTGCACGGGCGTCCGCCCCGGGCACCGGGGTCCGAGGGCGGAGCCCATGGTTCGGGAAGGGGCGGGGAGGGGAAAGAACCGCCCGCCCCGCCGGCGCAACGCGTGCCCGGGACTCCACCCCACGCCCCGGGGTCCAGGGGCGAAGCCCATGGTTCGGGGAGGGGAACAGCTCGCCGCAGGCGGCCACGATCCGTCAGGCGCCCCTACGCCTCGGCGACCTCCGCGTAGCGCTGGCAGAGTTCGGGGGCGCCGTCGGCGGCCCACTGGTGACCGGCCTCGACGACGTCGACCTCGCGGCCGGAGGCCAGCCGGACGACGGGCCGGCCGTTGGGCCACACCTGCCAGACGGCCCCGGGGACGGTGCGGACGATGACCGTGCCCAGGTAGAGACCCGCGTCGTTACCGAGCCAGGGAAGCTCGTCCGGGTCGTCGCGCCAGCGCGGCGCCATCTGGTCCAGCGCCTCCAGGGAGGCCGTGGAGTCATCGAGCCCGATGCCCGCGGCGGAGGCCCGCGCGCGCAGGAGTTCGCATTCGGAGAGCAGTTGGGCGACGCCCTGCGGGTCCTCCTCCTGGGCACCCATCAGGGCCTCGCCCGAGGCGGGGCCACGTCGCTTGCGCCAGTTGCCCAAGAAGGAGATGTTCATACCGCTCAGCGTGGCATCCAGGCCACCGGCGCACCACAGGGCGCGCGGTATGAGCTGTGACCCGATGCTTGTCTTGACGACACCCACCTGCCTCCGTACGTTCTTCCGGCGCCTGTCGAATCGCCGGTCGGGTTGGTTGCGAGAGGGGACACATATGCGCGTCGCGAGACCGTGGACAACCGCCGGGATCGTCGCGGGAGGTGTCACCCTCGCACTGATCGCACCCTCCTCCGCCGCACCGGCCGACGTGCCGACCCACAAGCCGCTCCCTTTGGAGCGGCTTTTCGACAACCGGGCGGTCAGCGATGACACCCGGCCGGGTGACGCCGACTTCGACGGTGCGGGCGCCTCGCTCTCCGCGCAGGATCTGCGGGCCGCCGGCTGGACGCCGGGGCGCGCTATCGCCCTGGACGCGGCGCGGCTGACCTGGCCGAGGAGCGCGGGGGCACGGCCGGACAATGTGATCGCCGACGGCCAGGCGGTGCGGCTGCGTGGCCGGGGCGAGGCGCTGACCTTCCTGGTGGCGAGCAGTTCGCCGAACGGGCCCGGCGCCGGGGCGAGCGGCGTCGGAACGGTGCGCTACCGCGACGGGTCGAGCCATCCGTACACGCTGAGCGCGCCGGACTGGCGGGCGGGCCCCGCCGCCACCAAGGCCGTCGGCCTCCCCCACCTCAACACCGCCGCCGGGCAGCGGCAGGAGACGGCCCGGCTGTACGCGGTGACGGTTCCGTTGGACCGCGGCCACGAGGTCGCGTCGGTGGTGCTGCCGAGGGACCCGGGCCCGGCGGCCGACCTCCATGTCTTCGCCGCGTCGCTGCGGCAGCCCGCGTACGGCTGGACCGGGAGCTGGGCGGCGAGCACCGCCGGGTACACCAAGGTGGGGCCGTGGACCGATCAGACGCTGCGGCTGGTGGTGCACACCAGCGTGGGCGGGCCGAGGGCACGGGTCCGGCTGGAGAACACCTTCGCCGCGTCCCCCGTGGAGATCGGGCATGCGACGGTCGCGCTCCAGGCGAGCGGCGCGGCGGCGCAGGGGTCACCGGTGCCGCTGACGTTCGGCGGGCGGCCGGGGACCTCGATCCCGGCGGGCGCGCAGGTGTTCAGCGATCCGGTGGACTTCGCGGTTCCGGCGGACGCCAATCTGCTGGTGAGCATCCATCTGCCGGGTCCGGTCGCGGCGGTGCCGGTGCACAGCCAGGCCACCCAGCGGTCGTATCTGAGCGCGGCGGGCAGCGGGGACCGGACCGCCGAGCCGGGGGCTGAGTCCTACACCGGCACCCTCACCACCTGGCCGTTCCTGACCGGGGTCGATGTGCGGGGCGGTCCGGGTTCGGTGGTGGCGCTCGGCGACTCGATCACCGACGGCACCAAGTCCACCAATGACGCCAACCGCCGCTGGCCCGATGTGCTCGCGCGGCGGCTGCGCGGCCAGTCCGAGGTCCCGGCGTACGGGGTGCTCAACGCGGGCATCTCCGCCAACCGCGTGGTGGCCGACCGCTATCCGGGCGAGGGGGTCTCCACGGACACCGGCGGGGTCAGCACCCGGCACCGGCTGGAGCGGGATGTGCTCGCCCAGACCGGGGCCCGTACGGTCGTCGTCTTCCAGGGCATCAACGATCTGCGGTGGGGCAGCTCGGCCGAGGAGCTGATCGCGGGTCTGCGGTCGGTCGCGTCGCGGGTGCGGGAGCGCGGGCTGCGGGTGGTCGGGGCGACCATCGCCCCGTGCGAGGGCGAGTCGCTGTGCACGGCGGACGCGGACGCGCGGCGCTCGGCCGTCAACGCCTTCATCCGGGACAGCGGCGGGGTGTTCGACGCCGTGCTGGACTTCGACGCGGTGGTGCGGGACCCCGAGCACCCGGCGCGGATCCTGCCCGCCTATGACAGCGGGGACCATCTGCACCCGGGCGACGCGGGGTTGCGGGCGATGGCGGAGTCGATCGACCTGCGGAAGCTGACGGGGTAGGGGGAGCCTCAGGGGTTCCCCCTCCTCGCCAGGAGACCTCGCCGCGGGTCACCCGAACCGCCGCGGGTCACCCGACCCGCCGCGGGGTCACACCTCCAGGTCGACGACGACCGGGGCGTGGTCGGAGGCGCCCTTGCCCTTGCGCTCCTCGCGGTCCACATACGCGTCGCCGACCGCCTTGGCGAACGTCTCGTTGCCGTAGACCAGGTCGATGCGCATGCCGCGGTTCTTGGGGAAGCACAGCTCGCGGTAGTCCCAGTAGGTGAAGGGGCGGTCGTACTTCAGCGGCCGCGGCACCACGTCCGAAAGACCCGCCTCGCGCAGCGCCGCCAGGGCCTCGCGCTCCAGGTCCGTCACATGCGTCAGCCCGTCGAAGGCGGGGCGGTCCCAGACGTCCTCGTCGGTCGGCGCCACATTGAAGTCGCCGAGGACCGCGAAGGGGCGCTCACCGGCCGCGTCCCCCGCGACGGCCGTGCGCAGCGCCTCCAGCCAGCGCAGCTTGTAGTCGTAGTGGGGGTGGCCGATCTCCCGGCCGTTGGGCACATAGACCGACCAGAGGCGGACCGGGCCGCAGGTGGCGCCTATCGCCCGCGGCTCCTGGCCGCCGTCGTAGTCCGGGCCGCCGGGGAGGCCCACGGTGACGTCCGTGAGCCCGGCCTTGGAGAGCAGCGCCACTCCGTTCCACCGGCCGGTGGCGTTGACCGCGGCCTCGTAGCCGAGCTCGCGCAGCGGCTCGTACGGGAAGGCGGACTCGGCGCACTTGGTCTCCTGGACGCACAGGACGTCCGTGCCGCTGCTCTCCAGCCAGGCCAGCAGCCGGGGCAGCCGGGCGGTGATCGAATTGACGTTCCAGGTCGCGATGCGCATAGGGCACAACCTACATCCCGGCTCTGACAGCCGGCCCGGCCCTCAGAGGGTGAGGGATTCGCCCGGGGTCAGCCGCAGGTGCTCGGCGCCTTCCGTACCGGGGCCCTCGGGGCCGAGCATCCGCCCGTAGACCATGTGCGCGACGTCGGACAGCAGGGCGTCGTGGATGTCGATGGCCCGGCGCGGGCCGACCGCGCGGACGTAGTCGAGGATCTCGGCGAACTTGTTCCAGGGGGCGTGCACCGGCAGCATCAGCGTGTCCACCCGCCGCCCGGCGGGCACGGTGAGGGCGTCGCCGGGGTGGAAGAGCGTGCCGTCCAGCAGATAGCCCACATTGGTGATCCGGGGGATGTCGGGGTGGATGACGGCGTGCAGCTGGCCGTGGACCTCGATGTCGAATCCCGCCGCGGTGAAGGAGTCGCCCTCCCCGATGGTGTGCACCCGCCCGGGGAACGCCGCCGAGATCTGGGCGGAGACGCTGGAGAGGGTCCAGATGTGGGCGGCCGGGTTGGCGTCGAGCGCCGTGCGCAGCCGCTCCTCGTTGAAGTGGTCGAAGTGCTCGTGGGTGACCAGGATCGCGTCCGCGCCGACCGCGGCGTCCTCTTCGCTGAAGGTTCCGGGGTCGATGACGAGCGTCTGCCCGTCCTTCTCGATCCGGACGCAGGCATGGCCCTTCTTGGTGAGCTTCATGGAGATCATTGTGCTACCGCGGCCCCCGTTGACCGCACTGCCCTTCCGGGCCTGTCTCCTCAGCCCTCAGGGCTCGTCTCCTCGCGGATGATCCGCTGGGCCACGGCGAAGGCGGAGTTCGCCGTCGGCACCCCGCAGTAGACGCCGGTGTGCAGCAGCACCTCCTTGATCTCGGTGGGGGTGAGCCCGTTGCGCAGCGCGGCCCGGGTGTGGAAGGCGAGTTCGTCGAGGTGGCCGCGGGCGGCGAGGGCGGTGAGGGTGACCACGCTGCGGATCCGCCGGTCGATTCCGGGCCGGGTCCACACCTCGCCCCAGGCGTACCGGGTGATGAAGTCCTGGAAGTCGCCGGTGAACTCGTCGGCCAGGGACTGCGCGCGGTCCACATGGGCGTCGCCGAGCACCTCGCGGCGCACCTTGATGCCCTGGTCGTACGCGTCGGCGCGGGCGTCCAGCAGCGGTTCGGGCACGTTGTGGGCGAAACCGACGACCTCGGCGCCGGGCGGCACCGGCGAGAGCACGGGCTTGGACGGGGGCGCGGGGACCGCGGTCATCCCGGTCGGGTGGTCCGGGGTCTGCCAGGAGCTGGAGAAGTGGCGCACCAGCAGATCGGTGACGGCCATCGGCTGTTCGACGGGGGTGAGATGGGAGGCGCCGGGGACCAGCGCGAGCCGTGCGTCGGCGATCCCGGCGACCAGGACGCGGGCGTCGGCGGCCGGGGTGACCTGGTCGTCGGCGCCGGCCACCACGAGGGTGGGGATGCCGATCCGGCTGAGCTCGGCGCGGATGTCGAAGGCGGCGAGGGCCTCGCAGGCGGCGATGTAGCAGCCGGGGTCGGTGGTGCGGACCATCTGGACGGCCCAGTCGACGATGGCGGGCTGGGCGGCGGCGAAGCCGGGGGTGAACCAGCGCTCGGGGGTGGCGCGGGCGATCGGGTCGAGGCCGTTGGTGCGGACCACGACGCCGCGCTGCCGGTAGGAGTCGGCGGTGCCGAAGCGCGGGGAGGCGGAGACGAGAGCGAGTGAGCCCACTCTATGGGGATGTCGCAGGGCGAGTTCGGCGCCGATGGCCCCGCCGATCGAGCAGCCCGCGTAGCCGAAGCGCTCGACGCCGAGCTGGTCGAGGGTGGCCAGCAGCCGGGCGGCGAGCTCGGCCACGGAGGGGGCCGGATGGGCGGGGGCGCCGCCGTGGCCGGGGAGGTCGAAGCGGAGGACGCGCCAGTGGCGGGAGAGCTCGGGTATCTGGCGGTCCCACATGTGCCAGGTGGTGCCCAGCGACGGTCCGAGGACGAGCACGGGCCCGTCCTCGGGGCCATCGGTCCGGTACTGAAGTGTCTTCGTCTCGCTCACCCGAAAACGGTATCCGACCCGGGTGGCGGGGTTTTCGGGCGCGATGCGCCCAGAATGTGAAGGCCTTACGGCGTGACCGTGGAGACCACGTAAACCTTCGGATGCGCCGGGCTGTCGAACTTGACGGTGATCCTCAGCTTGGGTTGCGGATCTTGTCGCTTGATGACCATCCCCGCCCAGTCGTGACCGGGCGCTCCGACCTGCCAACCGACCTTCCTGGCCTGCTCCTTGGTGATGGTCACCTCGCCCTTGTCCAGGGCGGAGCGGCGGGTTCCGAGCTTGGCCAGGAAGGAGTCGAGGCCATCGCGGGACGTGACGAACTGCACGTACAGCGAGCTGACCTTCCAGGAGTTGGTCTCGTAGAAGGCGACCTTCTTGGAGTAGGGCGGCACCGGCACGTCGTATATGCGCCGCTGAACCCGGGTCGGGTAGCCCGCCGCAAGGCCCTTGGCCGAGGCCGCCTCCGCCTTGTCCTCACCGCCGTTGCGGCTCTGGATGGCGGAGATCACCAGATAGCCCGCCGGGATCGCGATCAGCAGGAAGACGACCAGGATCTTGAGCCAGCGGCGGGGCGGACGGCCGCCGCCGGGCATGGGTCCGCCGGACGTGGGCCCGCCCGGTGTGGGGCCGCCCGGTGTGGGGCCGCCCGGTGTGGGCCCGCCGGGGCGCATGCCGTCGGCCGGGGGCATCGCGGCGCCGGGCCGCTGGTCGGCGGCGGTCATTCGCGGCCTGCCTGGCCGCGCGGCGCCAGCCGCAGCGGGGAGGAGGACCCGGCGCGCTCGTACCGCTCGACGCGGCGGCGGTTGGCGCGGCGGAAGCGGCGGGCGACCAGCCGGGCGAGGTCGGCGGCGCCGACCATCCCGGCCTCGGGGCCCAGCTGCGCCTTGACGATCCGGGCCTCCGGCCGGTAGCCGCGGCCGGTGAGGGTGCGCCGGAAGGCGTCCCGGGCGGGGGCGATCAGCAGGTCGTCGGCGGCGCTGACGCCGCCGCCGATGACGAAGCAGGAGGGGTCGAGGGCGGCGGCGAGGTTGGCGATGCCGACGCCGAGCCACTGGCCGATGTCCTGGAGCAGTTCGATGCACATGGCGTCGCCCTGGCGGGCCAGCTCGGTGATGAGCGGCCCGGTGATCTCCTGGATGTTGCCGCCGACCCGGTCGTTGATCCCGTACGCCACCGGCGATTCGGCGGCGGCCAGTTCACGGGCCTCGCGGACGAGGGCGTTGCCGGAGCTGTACTGCTCCCAGCAGCCGCGGTTGCCGCACGGGCAGCGGTGGCCGGCCGGGACGACCTGCATATGGCCGAACTCCCCGGCGACCCCGTACTTGCCGCGCTTGACCTGGCCGTCCTCCAGGATCGCGCCGCCGATCCCGGTGCCGAGGGTGATCATGACGAGATGGTCCTCGCCGCGCCCGGCGCCGAACCGCCACTCCGCCCACGCGGCGGCGTTGGCGTCGTTGTCGACCATGACCGGGACGGCGAGCCGCTCCGCGAGCCGGTCGCGCAGCGGTTCGTTGCGCCAGGACAGGTGCGGGGCGAACAGCACGCGGTTGCGGTCGGCGTCCACCCAGCCCGCGGCGCCGATGCCCACGGCGTGCACATCGTGCCGGTCGGAGAGGTCCAGCACCAGTTCGGTGATGGTGTCCTCGACGACCTTGGGGCTCTTGGACTTGTCCGGCGTCTCGGTGCGCAGCTTCTCGAGGATGGTGCCGTCGGCGTCGACGACCCCGGCCATCACCTTGGTGCCGCCGATGTCGATGCCGACCGTGGGCACCCGGGGCGCGCTGAGGTGCGAGCGGCGCTCACGGGTGCCGACGGTCCGCAGCACGGTGGCCCGGGCCGAGCCCCGGTGCACTCGTTCGCGGTAGATGCTCATCGGCCGGCCCCCTCGCCGGTGTGGGGGGTACGGTCGCTGCGGGTACGTGCTCGCAAGAGTTCGTCGTCCCTGCGGGGGTCTCGGGAGGCCGCGGGGCCTCGGGTGCGTCGGTCGTGGCGGGTGTGGCCCGCCGTGCGATTGTGCCTCACCCGCGCCTCATGCCGCATGGCGAGCCTACGGCGCGCGGCCCCCGGGAAGCACCGGAACACGGCCGACGGCCCGGCCGCTCAGCCCGTGGCGAACCGGCTCACCCCTTGGCGAACCCGCTCAACCCTCGGCGAACCGGCTCACCCCTTGGCGAACCGGCTCAACCCTTGGCGACCCCTCCCGACAGATCGGGGGCGGGGGTGCGGGCCAGTTCATGGCTGAGCTGCTCCAGCTCGCTGCCGCCCGCCATCTGCCGGGTGAGCTCCTCCAGGGCGATCTCGTCCTTGGTGTGGCTGCCCGCCATGGTGCCGCGCTTGAGCAGCACGAAGCGGTCGCCGACGAGATAGGCGTGGTGCGGGTTGTGGGTGATGAGGACCACGCCGAGGCCCGCGTCCCGGGCGGCCGCGACGTACTTGAGCACGACCCCGGACTGCTTGACGCCCAGCGCCGCCGTGGGCTCGTCCAGGATGAGCACCTTCGCGCCGAAGTGGACGGCGCGGGCGATGGCCACGCACTGGCGCTGGCCGCCGGAGAGGGTGCCGATGGGCTGGTCGACATCGCGCAGATCGATGCCCATGCGCAGCAGTTCGCGGTGGGTCGTGGTGCGCATCGCCTCCACGTCGAGGCGGCGGAGCGGTCCGCGGCCCTTGTGCATCTCCGAGCCCAGGAAGAAGTTCCGCCACACCGGCATCAGCGGGACCACGGCGAGGTCCTGGTAGACCGTGGCGATCCCGCGGTCGAGGGCCTCGCGCGGGGAGCCCAGCCGGGTCTCCTCCCCCTCGATGGCGAAGGTTCCGCCGTCGTGCTGGTGCAACCCGGCGACGATCTTGATGAGGGTGGACTTGCCCGCGCCGTTGTCCCCGAGGACGCAGGTGATCTCCCCGGCGCGCACCTCCAGGGAGACGCCGTCCAGGGCCTTGACGTTGCCGTAGTACTTGCTGATGTCGCTCAGCTCGACCAGGGCCGCCCGGGACGCCGGGGATGTCTCAGACACCTTGGATGTCTGGGATGTGCTCATTTGCTCTCCTCCGCCCGCTTGCGGACCCACCAGTTGAGCAGCGTGGCGAGCAGCAGCATCGCCCCGAGGAAGAACTTGAACCAGTCGGCGCCCCACTGCGCGTAGACGATGCCCTTGTTGGTCATGCCGAAGATGAACGCGCCGACGGCCGCGCCGACCGCCGAGCCGTAGCCGCCGGTCAGCAGACAGCCGCCGATGACGGCCGCGATGATGTAGAGCAGCTCATTGCCCACGCCCTCGCCGGACTGGACGACGTCGTAGTTGAACAGCAGATGCTGGCCGGAGATCCAGGCGGCCAGCGCGACGCCCAGATAGAGGCCGATCTTGGTGCGCTCCACGGGCACGCCGACCGCGCGGGCCGCCTCCTTGGCGCCGCCCACCGCGAAGATCCAGTTCCCGGCGCGGGTGCGCAGCAGGATCCAGGTGGCGAGCGCGATCAGGGCGAACCACCACAGGACGGTGATCTGCACTTCGACGTCCCCGATGGTCAGATGCGAGGCGAAGACCTTACGGGCGGAGGGGAAGCCCTCCATGTCGGAGATGCTCTTGGTCGAGACGGTGTCGCTGATCAGCTTGGTGAAGCCGAGGTTGCAGCCCTGGAGGATCAGGAAGGTGCCGAGCGTGATGATGAAGCTCGGCAGATTGGTGCGGACCAGCAGATAGCCGTTGAAGAAGCCGATCGCGAGGGTGGCCAGCAGGGACACCCCGACGCCGACCCACACGTTCGCCGTCATCTGGTACGAGAACATCGAGGAGATCAGCGCCGAGCTGGTCACCAGGACCCCGGTCGACAGATCGAACTCCCCGCCGATCATCAGCAGCGCCACCGGCACCGCCATGATCCCGATGGTCGAGGAGGCGTACAGCACGGTGCTGAAGCTGGACCACTGGAGGAAGGCGTCGGCGACGATCGAGAAGAAGACGAAGACGGCGACGGCGCCGACGACCGCGCCCAGCTCCGGCCGGCCCACCAGCCGGCGCGGCAGCGAGCCGCGCACCGGCCGCGGACTCGAAAGGGTCTCCTCGGCGGGCGGTGCCTCCGCGCTCATCGGGTCCCCCGCTTCGTGTACGACGCGAGCTCGGCGGCGTCGTCCTTGGTGATGATCTGCGGACCGGTGAGCACCGGCCTGCCGCCACCGAGCACATCGGCGTTGTAGCGGTTGAGCCACAGCAGATCCACGGCCTCGTAGCCCTGGAGGTACGGCTGCTGGTCCACGGCGAAGCCGAGCGTGCCGTCCTGGAGCGCGGCGGCGACCTTCGCGTTGAGGTCGAAGGTGTCGATCTCGGCCTTGCTGCCCGCCTGGTCGGCGGCCTTGGCGGCGGTATCCGCGAAGGGCGCGCCGAGGGTGACCACGGTGTCGATGCCCTTGTCGGACTGGAGCTTGGCCTCGATCGAGGACTGCACATCGGGCATGTTGGTGCCCTCGACGTAGATCTTCTCCATCTTGCCGTCGAAGGTCTTGGCCGCGCCGTCGCAGCGCTGCTCAAGGCCGACGTTGCCCTGCTCGTGGATCACGCACAGCGCCTTCTTCCGGCCCCGCTTGTCGAGCTCGTCGCCGACGGCCTCGCCCGCGATGGTCTCGTCCTGGCCGACGTGGGTGAGCGCGCCGAACGCCTTGGACACCTCGGCGCCGGAGTTGACGGTGATCACCGGTATCCCGGCCTTGCGGGCCTTGTTCACCACGGACTTCATGGCGTCGGGCTTGGCGAGGGTGACGATCAGGCCGTCGACCTTCTGGTCGATGTAGGACTGGACCAGCTGGGCCTGCTCCTTGCCCTCCTCGTTGTGGGCGTAGAGGAACTTGATGTTGTCCTTGACCGCGGCCTGCTTGGCGCCGCTCTGGACGATGTCCCAGAAGGTGTCGCCGTCGCCGGAGTGGGTGACCATCGCGAAGGTCCACCTCGGGGTGTTGACCGCCGCCCGTCCCCCGGCGGCCGCCTCCCGGGCGGCCCGCTCCTCGGCCCGCTTGCCGCCCGTATCGCTGCAGCCCGCCAACGCCGTACCCAGCACCGCCGCGAGCACGGCGGCGGTCATCGCGCGTGCCCCTCTCCGCACCGTCGCCACGAAGACCCGCCCTTCTCCCTGTGTGTTCGTCCCCAGCGTCACCTTCACGGCCGGGCACCGCATGATCGGTCCCGGCCGCCGCCCAAGTATCCGTCACCGGTCATCGCCGGGGCCGCCGGGGTGGGCGGGGCCCGGCGCCCGTACGGCTTGAGGACTTGTAGCCGGGGACGCGGGACACGTCAAGGACAAAGGGCGCGGCACACGGCGCGAGGCGGTGCTCAGGGGCGTACGAGCAGCTGGAACTCGAAGGCGTAGCGCGAGGCCCGGTAGGTGTGCGAGCCGAACTCCACGGCCCGGCCGGTGTCGTCGAAGGTCGTGCGCTCCATGGTCAGCAGCGGCGCGCCCGCCGGCTCCCCGAGCTGCTCCCCCTCCTCGGCGGTGGCCGCGCGGGCGCCGACCGCCTGGCGTGCGCTGTGCAGGGTGATCCCGGCCGCGCGCATCAGCCGGTAGAGCCCGGTGTCCTCCAGCTCGGCGCTGTCCAGCTTGAGCAGGCCCGCCGGGAGGTGGTTGCGCAGATGGGCCATGGGCTCGCCGTGCGCCAGCCGCAGCCGCTCGATCAGCACCACCTCCTCGCCCTCCGCGACGCCGAGCGCGGCGGCGACCTCGGCGGTCGCGGGCTCGGTGGTGTTCCGCAGCACCTGGGTGGCGGGGCGCTGACCGGCCGCCTCCAGGTCGTCGTAGAGGCTGCTCAGCTCCAGCGGGCGCTTGACCTGGCTGTGCACGACCTGCGTGCCCACGCCCCGGCGGCGCACCAGCAGCCCCTTGTCGACCAGCGACGAGATGGCCTGCCGGACGGTGGGGCGGGACAGCCCGAGCCGCCCGGCCAGCTCGATCTCGTTGCCCAGCAGGCTGCCGGGCGCCAGCCGCCCCTGCTCGATCGCCGCCTCGAGCTGCTGGGACAGCTGGAAGTACAGCGGGACCGGACTGCTGCGGTCGACGCTGAGCTGGAGCGCCTCCGCCCCGCCCGAAGCGTCTTCATCCTCCATAGCCACGGGCCGAGAGTATCCGGATGAGCACATGACGGGAAGTCGTGAAGTTCTGTTGTCAGGACAAACTACGCACAGGTGATCAGTCGAGGCCGACAACGCTGTCACCGCCACGGCCACGGCCGCCCACCGCCGTCCGCCCCCAGCCAGCGCCGGGAGTGGCGAACCGGGAGCAGGCGCGGGCCGCGCGGGCGGCACGGCTGGCGGCGCGGGCGCGCCGGGACGCCGAGCGGCGCGAGGTGGTGGCCGGGGACGGCTGCCGCTTCCGGCCACGCTGTCCGTTCGCGATGGACGCATGTAACCGGCGCCCGCCCGAGGTCCGGGTCGGGCCGGACGAGGTGATCCTGGCCCCGCGCCACCCCTACACCCAGCTCCTGGCCGCCGCCGCGCCCAGCTCCGGGGCGTGTACGGATGGGCCTGGGCGGTGGCTACGCGCTCGGCGGGGCCGTGTTCCACGATCGCGCTCGACTTCAGCGCGAGGGCTGACATCGCCGGAACTCAGCCGACCAGATCCGCCACCAGCTTCTCGATCTCAGCCGCCGTCGTCGCCTCCGGGGCGCCGACGGTCATGCGGGAGGATCCAGCCGGCAGGCCGCGAACGCGCAGGGCGTGCTTGATCCGTCCGGGGCTCGGGCCCAGCAAGGCGACGACGCGGTCCACACGCTCCTGCAGCGTCGCGAGTTCGTCGGCTCCGGCACCGGCCAGCTTGGCGGCGGCCAGCTCCAGGAAGGGCTCGGGGAGCGCACCGGAGCAGCCGGAGATCACGCCTGCACCGCCCTCGTCGAGCACCGTGGTGAGCAGGGCGTCGTTGCCCGAGTAGACGGTGAACTCCGCCGGAAGTACAGCACGATACGCGGCGACCTCGGTGGACGGAGAACCGCTCAGTTTGACGCCGGCCAGGTCGCACTCTCCCGCCAGCTGCGCGAACAGCTCAGGGGTGACGGTGATGCCACTGCGCTCGGGGAAGAGGTACGCGTACAGCTCGGCGTCCCCGGCGGCCTGCCGTACACGCCGGAAGTAGTCCCGCAGCTCGTCCGCCTCGGCGGGCAGGTAGTAGGGGGTGAGCGCCGCGAGCCGGGTGGCGCCCGCGGAGACCGCGTCGCGGGTGAGGGCCACGGCCGTGTGCGCATCGGGGGCGCCGACGTGGGCCATTGCGGCGTCCGGCCCTCCAACCTCCAGAGCGAGTTCGGTCAGTTGGCGCCGCTCCTTACGGTCCAGGGCGGGGAACTCCCCGGTCGTCCCGGCAATCATCAGCTGGCCTGTGGTGTCGGCGGTGAAGCGGAAAAGTTCGCGGGCAGCGACCAGGTCGAGCTCGCCGTCCGGGGTGAACGGGGTGGTCAGCGGGGTGATGACGGTGGTCTGCGCAGACATGGGCGAGCGGTCCCTCCGGTGGCACGGAAACATTTCGAATCAGTCTACGGTTAACCGTTGACGAATCTTATCGTGCGCCCGAGGATCTGCGGTATCACGAGCCGCCGGGGTGGCCACCACGCCGCCCGAACACCGGAGTGCACACATGCCCGACCCGTCCGAACATCTGGTCACGCTTTACCACTTGAACGACCTCGGCCCAGCGGAGCTGCGCCGCCTTCTCCCGAACCACCCAGACCTGCGGATCACCGAGATCGGCCCGGACGAGGACCCGCGCGACCACCTCGGCACCCTGGAGACCGCCACGATCGTCCTGGCACCGCTGGAGAAGGAGCGCCGCATCACCGCGGAGCTGCTGGACGCCATGCCGCACTGCCGCCTGCTCCAGTCCGTCGCCGTCGGCTTCGACGGCGTCGACCACCGTGCTGCCGCCGAACGTGGCATCCCCGTCGCCAACCTGCCCGGCTTCAACACCGATGCGGTGGCGGACTGGACCGTGGGCGCGCTGCTGTACCTGCTGCGCCCGTACGCCTTCGGCCATGCCAAGGTCGAGCGCGGCGAATGGGGACCGGAAGGGGTCAGGGGACGCGACGTGTCGTCGCTGACCGTCGGGATCGCCGGATTCGGCAACATCGGGCGCGCCGTCGCCCGCCGCCTCGACGCCTTCGGCGCGCGCGTCCTCGTCCACGACCCGGTGCCCAGCGAGCCCGCCCGTGAGTACGTCGACCTGGACGAACTCGCCGCGCGCAGCGATGTGCTGACCCTGCACATGCCGCTCAACGACGCCACTCGCGGAGTGATCGGCGAAGATGTGCTGCGGCGGATGCCGCGCGGCTCGTGGGTCCTGAACGCCGGACGCGGTGGCGTGCTGGACGAGGCGGCGGTCGTACGGGCCCTCGACTCCGGGCAGTTGGCGGGCGCCGCGCTCGATGTCTTCACCGAGGAGCCGCTGCCGGCCTCCTCGCCGCTACGCGGCCGTACCGACGTACTGCTGAATCCGCATGCCGCCGGCGTGACACACGAGGCGTACCACAACCTGCGCGCCAGCGTGATCGACAGCCTCGACCTGGTGCTGTCCGGCAAGCCGCCCCGCAACGTCGTCAACGGAGTCGCCGTATGACCGGTACGCAGCCCGGAACCCGGCCCGCCGATCCGGACACCCCGGCCACCGGCCGATCGCCCCGCGTCGGCCGCGTCCGCTTCGCCGTACTCGGCCTGCTGTTCGTCGGCATCACGATCAACTACATCGACCGCGCCGCCATCAGCGTCTCACTGCCACACATCAGCCAGGACTTCCACATACCGCCCTCCGTCGCCGGCCTGATCATGTCGGCGTTCTTCTGGACGTATGCCTTCGGGCAGATGCCGGGCGGCTGGCTGGCCGACCGGTTCGGCCCGCGCGTCACCCTGTTCTTCGCGAGCCTGTGGTGGGGCGTGGCCACCGCGCTGATGGGGCTCGCGCGGAGCACGGGGATGCTGATCGTGCTGCGGATGGTGCTCGGCCTGGGCGAGGCCCCGTCCTTCCCGGCCAGCGCCAAGGTCGTCGCACGGTGGTTCCCGAAGACCGAGCGCAGCTTCGCTTCGGCGACCTTCAACAACGGCAACGCCGTCGGTGGCGCGCTGTCCATCCCCCTCGTCGCGCTGGTCGTCGCCGCGGTCGGCTGGCGGGGCGCCTTCGCCGCGGCCGGCGGACTGGGCGTGTTGTGGGCGTTCGGCTGGTGGCTGTACTACCGCGACCCTGAGCACCACGGGCAACTGAAGAAGCCGGAGATGGAGTACATCAAGGCCGGCCAGAACCGCGCGGACGCACCCGAGCAGACCGCGGTCCGCTGGCGCGACCTGTTCCGGTTCCGGCTGGTGTGGGCGATGATGCTCGGCTTCTTCTGCGTCAACTTTGTCGCCTACTTCTTCATTACGTGGTTCCCGTCGTACCTGGTGGAGACGTACCACCTGTCGACGATGAAGTTCGGCTTCCTGGGCATGGTGCCGGGGCTCGCGTCCATGGTGGGCGGCTGGTGCGGCGGCCTGGTCTCCGACTGGCTCGTCCGGCGTGGCACCCCGATCACCAAGGCCCGCAAGCTCTGCCTCGTCGGAGGACTGCTGGGGACGTCCGTCATCGCGCTCGCCGTCGTGTCGCCCAGCGTCGGCATGGCGCTGACGGCCCTGTCCGCGTCGTACTTCTGCTCCACCTTCGCGGCCGCCAGCGTCTGGGCGCTGCCCGGCGATATCGCGCCCACGCCCGGACACGTCGGCTCGATCGCCGGCATCCAGAACACCGCCGGCAATATCGCCGGGATCGTCTCCCCGCTGCTCCTCGGCGTGCTGATGGGCAGCTCCGGATCCTTCGTCGTCCCGCTCGTCACTGCCGGCTGTGTGGCGCTGCTCGGCGCGGCGACGTACGCCTTCCTCCTGCCGAAGGTCGAGCCGCTGCGCCTGGACCGTGGGCCGTCGGGCACGATGGGATAGTAGTCACCCGTCAACCGTTGACGGCATGTGGCGAAGAACCAGGGAGGGGTCGGCGTGGACCAGCTGGCCGTGAGGCAGGTGCGGCAGCTGCCGCTGGGGGAGCGCGTGGCACACCAGCTGCGGGTGCTGATCGTCACCGGGCAGCTGGAGCCGGGAACGCATCTGGTGGAGGGGGCCCTGGCGGGCCGGTTCGACGTCAGCCGTGGCCCGATCCGCGACGCCCTGCGGCTGCTGGAGGCCGAAGGGTTGGTGGAATCCCGGCGTCGCGGTGTCTATGTCACCGGGCTCAGCGAGGACGATGTCGACGAGCTGTTCACGCTGCGCGAGTCCATGGAGACGCTGGCCCTCACCCGCGCCGTCGAGCGCGCCGGGAAACGTGACACCGACGCACTGGACTCGCTGGTCACTGCCATGAGGGAGGCGGCCGACAGGGGGGACCCGGCCGCCTTCGCCCAGGCCGACCTGGCGTTTCACTCCGCGTTCTACTCCCTGGCCGGACACCGGCGCCTGGCTGCCGTCTGGGAGCAGTACCGCCCGGTGTTCGGGGTCATCCTGGACGTCACCAACACCCAGGACCGCGACCTCCACCCCGCCGCGGAAGCCCACGCCGACCTGCTGCGCGCCATCCGCTCCCGCGACGTCGCGGAGGCCACCAGCCTCCTCAGCAGCCACCTGCTGGGCGCCGGTGACCGGCTGCGGACGGCACTGCGGCAGGTGACCCACACGTAGGCGCTCATCGACTTCGTCCGCCACGGCCTGCCACTCCGGTGCCTCGACGGCACTGGTCGCCCTGACGCCGGTGCCCACGGCGCCCGCAAGCCCCTAGCGGTCGTTTGCCGACACTCACATCGAGTTCTGCACGGCCGGCGTAACCGACTGCGCCCACCGCCCGCGGAGCAGGCGGCCCCTTCAGCCTGCCAACTGCTGTAGCCATTCGCGCAGCAGAGCCGTCTCCGTGTCTCGCAGAGGTACCCCGGTGCCGAGCGCGGTTTCAAGTGCGGCATCGAGGGCGAGTGCGTGCGAGGCCAGGTCGGACCCGGATGAGGCGGGCGAGTCCGTGGTGACCGAGGCGATGACGGTGTCCCGCAGCCGCGCCGAAGTGGTCAGGTCCCGCTGCGAGGGCTCTTCGCCGATCAGCGCCAGCGTGGCGCCCGTCGTCGCCGCGTGAATGACGCGGGTCGCCTGCTCCACCGGAACCCGAAGGCGCCCGGCCTCGGCCGCGCGGCGCAGCAGTCTCACCAGCAGGGCGTGCGCCTCGTCCGCGGCGGGGGGCCGCCGCCCGGGCCGCACGGTGCCGTACATGAGCATGTAGAACGCGGGGTGCCGCAGTCCGAAGTCGACGTGCAGGTCCCAGCCGCGGTAGAGGTCGGCCACCGGGTCGTCGGGGGTCAGCGCCAGTGCCTCCCGTTTCTCGGCCAGGTACATCTCGAATCCGTAGGCGGCCAGCTCGGCCAGGAGTCCGTCCTTGTCGTCGAACATCCGGTACAGCGCGGGGGCCGTGATGCCCGCGGCTGCGGCGACCGCGCGCGTGGAGACCGCTTCGCTGCCGCCCTCCTCCAGGAGCTTGGCTGCCACCTGCAGTACCTGGCGCCGCGCGGCGCGTCGTCCCTCGTTCATGGAACAACGATATCCCATATTGCGTATCGCCGCCTTATCGGTGCTACTGTTCAAAGCGGAACGACGATCCACGCTGCTGGTGGTCGGCGCCGGCCCGCGACACCTGGGCATGCCCCGCACCCCGGCCCGGAACGTCGGTCCCCACTCGTGGAGCAGTGCGGCCGACCGCCGCACCGGGCAGCTCGTCGTCTGCCGGCACACCACCGAACACGCCGCCATCGCGGCAGGATAGGAACACCCGTGTCCGATATCTCGATCGTCATCGCGTCGCATTCCGGCTACGGCCACACCGCGCAGATCGCCACGGCCGTGGCCGACGGCGCACGCTCCATCGCCGGGACGCACGTTCACCGCGTGGACGTCGCCTCCCTCAGCGACGCCGACTGGGAACTGATGGACGCCGCGGACGCCATCATCTTCGGTACCCCCACCTACATGGGCACCGCCTCGGGGGCGTTCCACGCCTTCGCCGAGGCCACCAGCAAGCGGTGGATGACCCGCGCCTGGAGCGACAAGCTCGCGGCGGGATTCACCAACTCCGGCTCCATGAGCGGCGACAAGCTGCACACCCTGCAGTACCTGGCGCTCCTGGCGGCCCAGCACGGAATGCTCTGGGTGAGCCTGAACCTCCTGCCGGGCTGGAACACCACCACATCCGGCCCCCAGGACGACAACCGCCTCGGCTTCTACCTCGGCGCCGGCGCGCAAAGCTTCAACGACACACCCGCCGTCCACGACGCAGACCTCAACACCGCCCGCCACCTCGGCCGGCGCGTCGCCGAGCACACCCGCATCCACCGCGCCGGACTGACCGCCGCAACGCACTGACACAACGGTCCGCCGGAAATTGCCTTCTGGTTTCTTTCCGAGGAGTGAGTCATGCAGAACCGGACACTCGGAAGCCAGGGCCTTGAGGTCTCGGCGATCGGCTAGGCGCGATGGGCCTGACGATGGCCTAGGGACCCACCGACGAGGAGGCCGGCGTCGCCGCCCTCCGCCGCGCCCACGACCTGGGCGTCACCTTCTTCGACACCGCCGAGATGTACGGCTGGGGCACCGGATCCAACGAGATCCTCGTCGGCAAGGCAGTCAGGGACTTCCGCGACGACGTGGTCCTGGCCACCAAGTTCGGCGTCGACATGTCGGTACCTCCCGAGCAGATCGGCGGCCCTCTCAACAGCCGGCCCGACAACATCCGCAACGTCGACCCGCGCTGGCAGCCGGGCAACTTCGAGAAGAACATCGAAGCCGTCGACCGGCTCGCCGCCCTCGCGGCGGCCAAGGGCGCCACCGTCTCCCAGCTCGCCCTGGCCTGGCTCCTGACCCGGGGCGAGCACATCGTGCCCATCCCCGGCACCCGCAGCCCGAAGCGCATCCAGGAAAACGCCGGCGCCGCCGACCTCACCCTCACCGACACCGACCTCAAGACCATCGACGAGATCCTCCCCCACGGCGAGAGGCGCCCGAAGCCGTTGGAGCTGGCTTCGGGCACTCTCTTCGACGGCGCCGAACACGCAGCTGGGCGTCGTCGCGGTGGGCTCAGGGAAACGCGGCCGGGGCACTGTGATTCGCCGAGTTCCAGTCCTCCACGACCTGGAGCCCGCCATGGATCTCACGCCGCAGGCCGGGGCTGGCCGGTGACCTTCACCCCGCCCGCCGACGGTCGTCCTGCCGCCGTACGGGGTGCGGGTGCTGCGGCTGGAGACGAGGTGAGACCTTTGAGGGCTTGCCCGTTGGGCGATCTCAACCTTCCGCGCCGGCCCGCTCGCGCAGCCGGGCGGCGGACCGGGCCAGCCGTATGGCGCCCACCACCGGCAGGGTGAGCGCTATCAGCAGGGAGGCCACGAACGCGGGGGCGCTGATCCCGTCGAACGCGATGGAGAACGCCACCGCCAGCACCGGCACCGTGACCAGCGGCGACAGGACGAACAGCGTGGCCTGCCGCTTCTCGCGCCGGACCCATGGCGCGGACCGCCACAGCCGGACGAGCGCACCGAGGGCGGCGACCAGCCCCAGGGGTATGCCCACGCCCGGGACCAGGCACAGTGGCACGGGCAGCACGGCGAGGCCGAGCGTCACCCAGGTGGCACCGGCGTCCTCCGGCTCGGGCGGGATGCTGCCGGACTCCTCGGCCAGCGCGTCCGCCGCGATCTCCTCCGGGGTGCCGATCCAGTCGAGCACCCGCCGCACCCGCTCGTCGCCGATCGCGGAATCACCGTCCCCAGCGCCCTCCTCGGCCAGGTCGTCCGCGAGCGCCGCCGCGATCTCCTCGCGCAGGTCCTCCAGCAGCTCCTCCCGCCACGCGGCGGGAAGCGCCGCGGTCCGCCGCTCGACCGAGGACAGAAAGGTCCGCACGAGGGGGTGGCTGAGGGGGCTGCTCATGTCGTCTCTCCGGGTGCGAGGAAACGGTCACCGGTCCAGGGCATTACAACCGGCATCCGTCAGCGTGTAGCACCCGCACGAGGGCCGCGCCCGGATTCGCGCAAATGCGCATCCCGCTGTGTTCGACGGGCTAAGAGGCCAGGCTAATAGGCCGCCGTTTCGCCCGCGCCACGGGTCATGACCCGGTCCAGCTCGGCCCCGGTGAGCCCGGCGGGCAGCGGGGCGGTGTCGGGGCGGGCGCGCAAGCCCTCCAGGACGAGCGCGGCGATACGGCGGGCGGCGCGCCCCCAGGCGTCGGGCGGGAGTTGGGTGTGGGCGAGCATCGCGCCGGTGACGACGAGGTCGGCGACGGTGGCGTCGGGGCGGATCGAGCCGTCACCGACACCCCGCTTCAGGACCGCGGCCAGTGACCGGGAGATCCGCGAACCGAGGGGGTCGGCCTCGTCCGCCGAGAGCGGGCCCGGGGCACCGAGCAGCGGCAGGGCGAGATGGTGCCGTTCGGCGAGCAGCCCGTGCAGGAAACCGGCCAGCGCGTCCAGCGGCGGTGCCGCGCTGTCCTCGGCCTCCTGGGCGAGGGCGGCCACGAGTTCGTAGGAGCGGTGCACGACGGCCGCGTACAGCTCCTCGCGGTCGGCGAAGTTCCGGTAGAGCGTGGCGATGCCGACCCCGGCCTCGCGCGCCACCACGTCCAGCGGCACGGCGGGCCCGTCGCGGAGCAGGACCCGCTCGGCCGCGTCGAGGAGGGCGGCGCGGTTGGCGATGGCGTCCGAGCGGCGGCGCGCGGGCTGGGCGGGACTCATGGGGCCATCTTCCCGCTCCGGGCCGGGTGGAAGGGCGACGGACGCGAGAGTCGTACGGGGATGCCCAGATTTTCAGCCGCTCTGTCGCTCTCGTGTCCGCCGCTCTCGTCTCCGCCGCTCTCGTCTCCGCCGCCGCGTCACCGCTCCGTCACCGCTTCATCCACTCGTCCTCGTACTTCTGGTACGTACCGTCGTGGGTGGCCAGATGGACCCACTGGTCGACGTACTCCTTGAACTGGGCGTCGCCGCGCGGCAGTACGTACGCCTTCTCGGAGAAGGAGAACGGCTCGTCGGGGTGGACCGCGCACAGCTCGGGGTGGATCGCGGACTGATAGCGGGTCTCGCTGGCATCCGTCATCATCACATCGGCGCGGCCCGCGATGATCTCGTCGAAGATCGTGGTGTTGTCCGGATGGACGGTGAGGGTGGCCCGTTTGACATGGGCTCGGGCGAACTGCTCATTGGTGCCGCCCGGGTTGACCACGACCCGTACGCCGGGCTGGTCGATCTCCTCCAGCGTCCGGTACTTGTCCTTGTCCTCGCAGCGCACGATCGGCGTCTTGCCGTCGGTGAGGTACGGCTCGCTGAAGGACGCCTTACGGGCGCGGGCCAGGGTCACCGACACTCCGCCCATGCCCACGTCACAGCGTCCGGCGGCGAGGTCGTCCACCAAGGTGGCCCAGGTGGTGGGCACGTATGCCGGCTTGGCGTCCAGGCTCTTGGCGAGGTCCCCGGCCATCTTGATGTCGATGCCGGTGTAGGCGCCGGACTTGGGGTCGCGATGGCTGAAGGGCCGGTAGTCGCCCGTGGTGCACACCCGCAGCACCCCGCGCTCGGGCACCCGGTCGAGCAGGGTGCCGCGCTGCTGCCGGGCGCGCTCGGCAGGCGCTTGTTTCGACGCGGAATTCGCGGTGGAGCCCACGGCCAGCGCCGAACCGGCGGCGGTGGCGGCGAGCACGGCGGCGAGGGCGGACAGCGTGACGGTACGTCTCACGGCACCTCCTGGGCGCGGGCGGGCGGCTGCTACGAGCCGCATGATCACAGCGCGCTCAGGGTGGCAGAAGTCCCGGCCCACGGGAAGCCGTTGACCGCCGGATGGGATACGCGGTGCGCACGCCGTGCGGTGGTCCGTACGACCCGCGTCGCGTGCCACCGTCGGTACGGGTCGCGTGCCACCGTCAGTACGGGTCGCGTGCCACCGTCAGTACGGGTCGCGTGCCGACGTCAGTACGGGTCGCGTGCCACCGTCAGTACGGGTCGTGTGCCGACGTCAGTACGGCTCGGGCGCCGAGACCAGCGGGGGCGCCACATCCGCGAGGCGGGCCAGCAGTTCGGCGGCGCGCTTGCCCACCGTGTCCCGGTCGCCCTCGGACAGCGCCGAGCCCATTCCGCACGCGACGGCCCCGGCCGCGATCCAGTCCGGAGCCTCGGCCAGGGTCACCCCGCCGGTGGGGACCACGGCGGCCTGCGGCAGCGCGGCCCGTACGTCGCTGATCCATCTGGGCCCGTAGGCGGAGGCGGGGAAGAGCTTCAGGGCGTCCGCGCCCAACTCCATCGCGCGCACCGCCTCGGTGGGCGTGGCCACGCCGGGGAAGACCGGCAGACCGTAGCGGTGGCCGGTGCGGATGACCTCGGGGTCCAGGCTCGGCGAGACGAGGAAGCGGGCGCCCGCGTCCACCGCCATCCGGGCCGAGGCGCCATCGAGCACCGTGCCCGCGCCGATCACCGCGTCATCGCCGACCTCCCGGATCAGTGTGGTGACCGCCTCCAGGGCGAAGGGTGTGGTCAGCGAGATCTCCAGGCTGGTGATACCGGCGGAGAGCAGGCTGTCCGCCGTGGCGTGCGCGTGGTCGTAGCTGTCGCTACGGACGATGGCGAGCACGCGCTGCGCGAGCGCGGCCCGGGTGATCTCCCAGCGGTACACGGCGGTCGCCGCCTTTCCTCTCCCAGGTG
Organism: Streptomyces sp. 5-10; assembly: GCF_014712245.1. Classification (NCBI taxonomy): domain Bacteria; kingdom Bacillati; phylum Actinomycetota; class Actinomycetes; order Kitasatosporales; family Streptomycetaceae; genus Streptomyces; species Streptomyces sp. 5-10. Next base: position 73,317 of record NZ_JACVYG010000036.1, on the reverse strand, counting down.
CTGGCGATGCCGCCCCGGATTGCCTCCGGGATATGCGGCGATTTCGGTGTGCGGTGGACGATACGCGGTGCTGTGCTGCGCTTGGTGGATCGGTATCTGGGTTGTCCGACTTACCGGTGCTGCTCCGTCTTACTTACCGGTGCTGCTCTGTGTTGTTGTGAGGTGTGCGGCCTCCGCGCCCTCCGGGCGGTCCGCGGCCCCGGCCGGTCGGCTCAGCGGTAGACCGCGTCCCCGCCCTTGGACAGCTCGGCGAGCGCCCGGTCCCGCGCGGCGGCGGTGGGCAACCCGTCCGTATCGGTGGCGGCCTGGACGACCAGGGCGGCCACGCACGCCGCCTCGGCGAGCGCCTGGTCCTCGTGCAACCCGCGCAGCCGCGCCGACAGATAGCCGGCCGCGAACCCGTCACCGGCGCCTATCGGATCGACGACCGGCACCGCGTGGGGCGACTGGTCCCAGCCGCCGCCCGAGGTGAGGACGGTCGAGGAGTGGTCGGCGCGCTTGATCACGACCTCGTCGGCCCCGCCGCGCAGCAGCTCCCGCGCGGCCTCGTCGGCGGGCTGGGCGGTGAGCAGCTCCAACTCCCCCTCCCCCGCGAGGACGATGTCGGCGTCGCGCAGCAACGGGCCCGCCGTCTGGGCCCACTGCGCCGCGCCGCCCAGCTTGTGCCGTACGTTCGGATCGAAGGACACCTTCGCCCCGGCCTCACGGGCCAGCTCCACCAGGCGGCGACTCGCGGCCGCCGCGGTCGGCGAGAGCATCGGCGTGATCCCCGACAGATGCAGCAGTTGGGCGCCTTCGAGGGCTTCGGGGCGTATCTGCTCGGGCGTCAGCCGGGAGGCGGCCGAGCCCATGCGGTAGTACTGCACATCGATGGCGCGGTACGCGTGGCTGTCCCGCATCAGCAGCCCGGTGGGGGCGTGGTCGTCCACGATCGCGTGGGCGACGTCCACACAGTCGGCGCGCAGCTCGCGCAGCACCGCCTCCCCCGCGGGGTCGGCGCCGACCCGGCCGAGCCAGCGCACACCGTGGCCGAGCCGGGCGAGACCCACGGCCACATTGGATTCGGCCCCCGCCACCGACCTGCGGAAATGCACGGCCCGGTCCAGCGGAACCCCGGGCTCGGCGAGCAGGAGGAGCATCGCCTCCCCGCACGTGACCACTTCCGGACCGTTCGCCACCATGCCTCCCCGCACGTCCGCTGCTACCGAGACGGTATCGGGAAGCAACGACAATGGCCCGCGTGGGGTTCCCGGGGGCAGTGGCCGATAGTTCCCGGGGCAGTGGCCGATACAGGACAGCGGCGGGCGCGGAGGACGGGGTCCAGGGCAGGGCGAGGCGGGGCGGGGCACGGCAGGGCGGGCACAGCACCACGGCCGCTGCCCCGGCGGGCACAGCACCACGGCCGCTGCCCCGGTGGGGGCAGCGGCCGCGGTTGCGGGGGGTGGCGGTCTTCGGTGGGCCCGCGTCAGCAGCCGCGGTCCACCAGGTCGAACGAGGCGTAGTGGTCCGCGGTGTAGTAATCCTCGTCCGTCTGCTTGCCGGTGACGATGCGCCGGGCGCCACGGTCGTCGGAGCCCGGGGTGATCACGGTGTACTCGTGGTAGTAGCCGGAGGACTGGGACGGAAGGATGCCTTCACGGTTCTGGAAGACGGTGCCGTCCTGCGGGAACGGGAAGGGGCCGCCCTTCTCGATCAGGTCCAGGGTGTCATGGGCCTGGGAGGGCAGATCCGAGTAGCAGATGTCGCCAACGGCAGCGATGACCTGCGACGACGCAACGGTCTGCGATGCCGCCGGGGCGACGGCGGTGGCCGCGGTGGCCGTACCGCCGATGAGCAGCGTCGAGACGAGGGCGCCGAGGGCACCGATGCGGGCGATCCGTGGGGGGATTGTCATATACATAGCATGACGCGCGTAGACGCTGTCGTGTCAATGCCAAGTGACCGCCGTTCTCCGGGAGTTCACAAGAGCTGCGCGAAGCGTGAGGAGAGGTAACGAGAATGCAACTTTTGCCTATGAGGCAAAGTTTTTGCCTGAGAGGTCAAGGCTGGCTATACCGGAGACATGAACCCGCTCCCCCACGGGCCCGCCGAGGGGCCCACGGGCGGACCGGCCGACGGTGACTCCGACGGACCGTCCGCCGAGCTGCCCACCGTCGCTCCCCGCCTGCGTGACCTGCGGCGACGCAGTGGTCTGACGCTCGAGGCCGCCGCCCTTCGCGTCGGGCTCTCCCCCGCGCACCTGTCCCGGCTGGAGACGGGCCGCCGCCAGCCCTCGCTCCCGATGCTGCTGGCCCTGGCCCGTACGTACGGAACCACGGTATCCGACCTCCTGGGCGAGGCACCCGCGGAGCGGGACGCGGTCGTACGGGCCGACCTCATGGAGGCGCAGGAGGCCGGCGGCTGGACCTACTGGCAGGCCGGCGGCTCCGGCCGGGCCATGCAGGCGCTGCGGCTGCATGTCCCGGAACGCTCCGCCGCCCAGGAGGACCTGGTGCGGATCCACCCCGGCGAGGAGTGGCTCTACGTCCTGGGGGGTCGGCTGCGGCTGACGCTCGGCGAGACCGTACACGCCCTCTCCGCGGGCGACGCGGCCCACTTCGACTCCCTCACCCCGCACCGCATCGCCGCCACCTCGCCCGGCGGCGTGGATCTGCTCTTCGTCCACACGCTGCTGCAGAGCGGCGCGGTCGAGCTGTGCCTCGGCGACGCCGCTCGCCGAGGAAGGCACGGTACGCCATGAAGGACGCGAACGACATGAGTGCGACCGCTGCGACCGATGCCCCGGTGAACCCCGCGACGCGGGCCCGGACCGGGCCGAACGAGGAGGACCGGGCGCCGATGACGTTCACGGTGCGGGTCTTCATCTACCTCGTGGGGGTCCACTTCATCGCCGCTTTCCTCTTCTTCCTCTTCTATGTGGCGGGCGCGAAGTAGCCGACACGAGGTAGCCGATACGCGGCGGGCGCGAGGTAGCCGCTGCCCCGGCCGCCGGGCTGGGCCCCGGGAGCGGTGGCCGGGCTGGGCCCCGAGACGCCGATCACCCCGAGTGGGTGGAGAACAGCCCGCCCGTCGGCCCCTGCTTGTCGCCGCCCTGCGCCTTCTTCAGGGCGTTCGCCAGGCCCTCGATGGTGAGCGACTGGAGGATCACCCGCCCATTGCCCTCCAACGTGGCCAGCGACAGCCCCTCACCGCCGAAGACCGCGTTCATCAGCCCCTGGCGGTTGAGCCCGCCGATGCGCTCCACGCCGTACTGGATGCCTTCCTCGAAGGCCACGATGCAGCCCGTGTCGACCTCGATCCGGCCGCCGAAATCGGCCGGGTTGAGGTCGATGAAGTTGCCCGCACCACAGATGATCACGGTGCCGTGCCCGGTGAACTTCTCCAGGATGAACCCCTCGCCGCCGCTGCGCCCGGTCTTCCCGCCCTGGAAGGCGATCCCGAACTCCACGGTGGACTCGGCCGCCACGAAGGCGTCCTTCTCCGCGAACCACGCCCGCCTCCCGTCCAGCTCCAGCGCCCGCATCTCACCGGGCAGCACCCCCGCGAAGCCGACGGTGCCCTCGCCACCGGTGGCGGTGAAGTACTGGAACGCCAGCGACTCCCCCGCCAGCGCCCGCTGCCCCACCTGCATGGCGGTGCCCATGGCCTGGCGCAGCATCCCGCCCATGCCACCGCTCCCGCCGCTCCCACCGTTACCCCCGTTACCCCCGTTACCCCCGGCGGCCTGGCCGCCGCTCCCGCCGGGCCCGGACAGCCGGGTCTCCATCGTCACGTTCGACGTCTTGAACAGGAACTTTCCGGCCTCGCAGTAGACGGTCTGCCCCGGGTGGAGGGTGCAGACCGCCATCTGCATGGCGTTGCCGACGATCTCTTGCCGCAGGGTCACAGCCGATCTCCTCGAGGGTCGCGTCAGGTGGTGTCGGATGGCGCCAGGTGCCGCCATAACCGGACATCCGGGTCAACGTCCGACCCGGACCACCAGGTTCCGTGAGCTTGGCACAATGCCGGTCGTGGTCCGGCCCCGGGTCGACGCCGAAGGGAGCAGGGAGCATGGCGATGAACACCAGCGCCGCGACGACCGCCCGCACGATGTGGGCCCTCTACGAGCCGATCCACGCGGTCGCGTACTTCGCCCCCGAGGCCCTGGCCGCGTACGAGGACGCCGGGCTCCGCGGCTTCTGGCGCGGCTACTTCGCGGGCCGTGCCGCGCCCCTCGGGCCGGTCGGACCGGAGCCCGTCGTGGCGTCCTTCTTCACCTTCGCCCCCGCGATGGTCGCCCGCGCCCTGCCCGACGTCTGGTCCCTGACCGCGCCCGAGCGCGCCCTGGCGCTCCGCCGCGCGGGCACCGCGGCCGCCCTCACCCGGCTGCTCGCCGGGCACGAACGCGAGGTGGAGCGCGCCGCCGAGGCCCTGGTCCCCCGCGCGGCAGGCCTGGACGGCTCCGGCCGGGTACTGGCCGCCGCGAACGGCGCGCTGGACTTTCCCGACAAACCGGTCGAACGGCTGTGGCACGCGGCGACCCTGCTGCGCGAACACCGCGGCGACGGCCATGTCGCGGCCCTCGTCGCCGCCGGTCTCGACGGCTGCGAAGCCCTCGTCCTCCGTTCCGCCGTGGACGTTCCCCGCGCCGAACTCCAGCCCCACCGCGGCTGGACCGATCAGGAGTGGGACGCCGCCGCCCAGCGCCTGACCGACCGCGGCCTGCTCACCCAGAACAGCGCCGCGACAGAGGCCGGACGCGCCCTGCTCCGGGCGGCCGAGACCGCGACGGACCAAGCGGCGGAACGCCCCTGGCGCCCACTGGCCCCCGAGCAGGTGGCAACCCTGGTCCGCCTCCTCACCCCCCTCACCACGGCCTGCGCCGCCGCCCTCCGCTTCCCCAACCCGATCGGGGTCCCGGAGCCGACGGTCCAAAGCTGCCGAAGAGCGCCCTGAAGCCGCGCCGCGCGAAGCAGCCACCCCCGCCCAGCCCCCTCCACGCCATCGCCCGTTTCGGCGCTGACGGGCTCAGAAGGGCACGCCCGCCCGCTTGGCCAGCTTGGTAAGGCGCGGGTTGCTGCGGCGGTGCAGCGAGGTCAGCACGCGCATCAGCTCTTGGCTGGTCGGATGGACACGGGCCATCTCCGGGGCGACGTCCCAAGCCGCTTCGAGCGATTCGAGCGCCCCGTCACGGTCCCCCAGGGCGAGCTTCGACCGGCTGATGTTCATGTGCAGCGGACCAACGCGCGTGGCCGGAAGCGTCACCCCGCCCCGGATCAGGTCATCCGCCGTATTGAGAGACTCGCGGTAGTCCTCCATGTCAGAGGCTGTCGAGATGACATGCACGGCGGTGTTCTCGGGCCCGAAGTGGATGCCGTGGTCCTCGATGTCCTCGGGGAACTCCTCGGCCACCTGCCACGCTGCCGCGATGTGCCGTCCGGCGGTTGCCTTGTCCTTGATCCGACCGGCCAGCGTCAGCCCGCGCAGGTGCAGGATGCCCAGGCCGTACGCGCGATCACGGCCTCGCAAGGTCGACTCGGCCTCAACAACAGCACGGTCCACGATCGCTAACCCGCCCGCGAAGTCTCCGGAGTTCAGGAACGCTCCGGCCTCGTCCCGGGCGGCCACCGTGGCCGCGATGGGGTGCGCACGCTCGGCGGCCAGCCGCTGTTTCATGACGGCAAGCTCGGCGAGGTGCATCCAGCGGTGTCGGGCGGCCAGCCAGTAGACCACGGAGTACGTGTCGGCGACGCGGGTCCAGGCGTCGGGCGACTGGGTGGCGTGCGCGTAGTTGGTCGCGTCGGCCAGCACCCCGGGGAGCTTCTGGAGAACCGCCGACAGCTCGGTCCGATAGCGGTGCTCGTTCAGCTCGGCCAGCTCGCGCGGAAGGTCCTCGGGGTGTGACGGGGGCGTCTCGGGAATGTCGAACCGCCGAATGGCGTAATTGAGGTCCGCAAGGCTCTTCTCGTCGGTGCGCTCGACGGGGGCCGTGCCCAGAAGCTCATCCAGCGTCAAGCCCATGGCCTGAGCGAGAGCGGCGGCAATGCCCTGGGTCAGCGCACGGTCGCCCACCTCGATCTTGCTGAGCAGCGAAACCGACACGCCTGCCCGCCGGGCGAGGGCAACCTGGCTGAAGCCGCGGGCCTTGCGGCGGATCGCCACATTCGCACCTGGTCCGGGAATCTTGGTCACGCTCATGGTGTGCGTCTTCCCCACTCGACTGGCGTTACCTCTGATCCATCTTCTCACTGTCAGCACTCATGCGGTTGCGCCTTGTGCAAGGGGTGTGCAAGTTCCCTTTGCGCGGCGGCAGTTCTCTTGTGTGAGAAACGTATGCACAGGTGGGACGAGGGATCATGGCACAGACAGAAGAGAAGCCGCCGACGGTGCTCAGCCACGGCGACCTGCCGTACCCAAAGGGCACGCTTGTCGAGGACACCGAGACCGGATGCACGGGCGAGCTGCAGGGCGTGATCGAGGAACGCGTCAAGGGGACCGGAAAGCTGTTCAGCCAAACGGCGTACATGCGGCCGAGGGGAGGAAGCCTTGAGTGGGAAGCCCCTTTGAACCGCATCAAGCCCGCCGACGAGAACGTTTAAGCCTGCCCACCAAGTGCGCTGCCCTGATCGGTCCGGGTGATGTGATCGGCTACGAGGGCGAGTGGCGCACGGTCAAGGAGGCGACGACCGCCCAGGGCCCGATGGGCGGATCAGCCGTCGTGGTCACTTGGGAGGGAGGCGGCACGGCGCGTTTCCCGGCTGGAGACGAACTGCTGGTGCGCCCACCGGACGACAGCCCGACCTGAGTGCTTCAGGCCCACTCCAACTCAACCGGGGTGTCTCGGTCCGAACCCCAGGGCGCGGACCGAGACCGCCCACGTGGCACCCGCCGATCCGGCCCGAGCACAGAGAGGTACGGACGTGATCAACTCGTTGAGTGAGGTACGCAAGGCGCGTGGTGTCGTCGACGTACCGCCCCCCTGATTGATGGACGCCTTGCCGGAACCGGGCTAGCACTCACACCCGCGACAACTCGGGTTCAAGCTCAGCAGCTGACGGGCCTTTCATGCGAGAACGAGGCTAGCTGCTGGCCCTGGTTTTTATCCCAGAACTGCTGTAGAAGGTTCCCATCGGGCAGAATGCGTAGGAGATTCCGCTGGTCCTCCAGAGCTGCGGCTCGTGAACTACCTTTTCAAAATTGTCATAGCGTGTGCATATGACAACTGCTTTATAGCTTCCGCCGTTGCTCTTCTCGCATTCAGCTTGTGTGCCGTCCGAGAACTTCCCGTAGTAGCAGTCGGTTGGCCAGTCCATGATGGAGACGTCGCCCGCCTCGGTGGCCGTGGGGGCCGCAGCGGCCGTACCTTGGAAACCCAGAGCCACCATCATCGAGGCGGCGAGAAGGGCGCCGCGCAGCTTCTGCATCGCTACCGATCCTTTCTCGATCGATCTACTCGTTTTCAGGTCTCGTTTCGGGGGGACAACGAGACGCCGGCGGACGTGGGCCAGTACGATCCCTCGCAGTACGCATAAGAGGTCCCATGCTGCAACCAGTTACCGTAGAACCACCGCACTTTGCCGGTGTCCGGGTGCGTGCACACGGCGATGGCCCGGTAGGAACCGCCATTGTTGTTACTGCACGTGGCCCGCGCCCCGGTATATGGCCAAACGTCATAGTCGCAACCGGTGGGATGGGCCATGATCCCGACCTCGGAAGCTGACGCGGTCGCCCCTTGCCCGAATGTGAGAATTCCGGCCAGCGGTACCCCCAATACAAGCGCAACCGTTCGCCGTATGTGATTCCTTCTCATCTTTCTCCCGTTTGTCGATGGAAGTCGCCGAGATGGTCGTGCAGGCTCGTGAACGGCCCTTCAAGAGAGTCACATCGTGACGGCCGGATGTCATTGACTTTGAGTCCACGGTCCCTTGACGACGCGTCTCAGGCCGATCCGGTCCGCCAGGCTCGGCGGCACCGCCCCCGGTATGCCCGACCAGCCCCTTCCCTTCGGCCGTCACGGACAGCCCCCGGGCGGCCGGTGGTGCGGACCTCGCGGACGGCCCGCTCTCAGAGCTCGCCGGGGTCCTTATGTGGTGCCGGCACTGCTCGTGATTCTCCTTCGGGCCGGGGCCATAAGCCTGGCTTCCGGGTGGAGATGGCCAGCGCCTACGGGGCGGACTATCGCGGCAGGCAACACGTGCTGCAATTCAGCGAGCTGACGGTCTACACCACGCACTGGCAGCCCGCCACCATCAGCAGGACCCGGACCATGATCCGCCGCGCGGACCCCGAGTGCTATCACCTCTCGCTGGTCAAGCGGGGCACAGTGGTGACGACGCTCGACGGCCGGCAAGCCCGCTACGGCCTGTACGGGCTGCGTACGCATCTCACCTACCGCCGGCTCACGAAAAGGGCGAAGCTCCCTCCAGTCGGGGAGTGTCATGAATGAGGCGATCAGGCGGTCAGCTCCGTGTGGCGGGCGGCGAGGTGCCTCGCGCCGTGTTCGGTCAGCGAGCCGTGCAGCCGCAGCCGGGCCACGCCGCCGTCCGGGTAGATGTCGATCCGGACGTGGGTCACCGGCGGGGCGGCGTGGAGGAGGAAGCGGTGGACCGTGTCGGGCTGGAGGCGGGTGCGGGGCAGGAGTTCGGTCCAGGCCGGGGCCGTGGGGTCGGCCGGGTCCGCGCCCGTTGTCGCGTCGAGGCCGTACAGCGCCGCCCAGCCCGGTGCGTTGCCCTTGTAGCAGCCGGTGTCGATCTCCACGGCGCGGATGGTCCCCTGGGCGGCGAGGCGGTAGCGGACCCAGTCGTGGCCCGTGTCCCGGCGGCGGCGGGTCTCCCAGCCCTCGTCCATCCGGCGGGAGCGGCCCGGCCGGATGGAGTTGGCGGGCGGGGAATAGAAGCGGTCGGAGGCGTCCTCGGCCACACCGCCGTGCTCCAGCGCCACCAGGTCGAAGGTGCCGAGGGCGGTGAGCCACGCCGGGTCGGGGGCGACCTCGCCGTGGACGCGGAGGCGGGCGATGCCGCCGTCGGGGTGCTGCTTGAGGCGGAGGTGGGTGAAGCGACGGCGGACGGAGACGGGGAAGCCGTTGGCCGCGTGGCCGCCGATGGGCGTACGGGGGACGAGCTCGGTCCATACGACGTCGTCGGCGAGGAGTTCCTCGGGGGACGGGGTGCCGTCCACCGCCGTCGCCTCGACGCTCACCGCCCGCGGGTAGTTGCCGCGGAAGTGGGCGGTGTCGACCACGATGCCGTGGACGACACCGGGCGCGCCGAGGCGGATCAGGGCCCAGTCGTGGTCGTCCTCGGCCGGATGCGGGGTGTCGGCCGAGGCCCCGCGCCGCCGCCGGGTCTCCCAGCCGTCCATGACCTTGCCCTTGTGGCCGAAGGACTCGGGGTCGAAGCGCGGCGCTTCGGGCCTCAGCAGATTCTCGCGCTCGGCGAAGAACTCGTCGTTGGCCGCGATCACGCTTCCGCCGAGCCGCCGGTCGGCCAGGTCCACGAGGTGGGTGAAGGGGAGGTCGGCGGTGCGGTAGTCGGCGTACGGGTCGCCACCGCCGTACGGGGCGGCGTCGCCGGTGAAGCGGGGGGTCGGCGCGGTCATGGGCGGGGTTGCCTTTCCAGGAGTCGGCCGGTGGGTTCGGTCGGCGTGCCGTGGTCGGCGATCTTCCGGCCGCGCAGCCATGTGGACCGTACGACGCCGTACAGCGTTCTGCCCGCGTAGGCGGTGACCTGGTTGCGGTGGTGGAGGGCGGCGGGGTCGACGGTGAAGGTCTCGTCGGGGGCGAGGACCGCGAAGTCGGCGTCGCGCCCGGCCTCGATGGCGCCCTTACGGTCGAGACCGACGAGCGCGGCGGGGCCGGTGGACATCCAGCGGGCGACGTCGTGGAGGGTGTGGCCGCGCCGCCGGGCCGCCGTCCAGACGGCGGGGAGCCCGAGCTGGAGCGAGGAGATGCCGCCCCAGGCCCGTCCGAAGTCGCCGACCTTGAGGTCGGCCGTACAGGGCGAGTGGTCGGAGACGACGCAGTCGATCTCCCCGGCCGCCAGCCCCGCCCACAGGGCGTCCTGGTTGGCGGCCTCCCGGATGGGCGGACAGCATTTGAACTCCGTGGCGCCGTCGGGGACTTCCTCGGCGGTGAGGGTCAGGAAGTGCGGGCAGGTCTCCACGGTGATCCGGACGCCCTGACGGCGGGCGTCGGCGATCAGCGGCAGCGCGTCGGCGGACGAGAGGTGCAGGACGTGGACGCGGGCGTCCAACTCTCGGGCGTCCAGCTCGCGGGCGAGGGCGATGAGGCCCGCGATGGCCTCGTGCTCGGCGGCGCGCGGGCGGGAGGCGAGGAAGTCGGCGTAGCGCGGGCCGGTGGGCGGCGGGGCGCCGTCGATGAGGCGGGCGTCCTCGGCGTGGACGATGAGCAGTCCGCCGAAGCCCGCGATCTCGCGGAGGGCGGTCCGGAGCTGGTCGGGGGCGAGTGGCGGGAATTCGTCCACGCCGGAGGGGAGCAGGAACGCCTTGAAGCCGAGGACGCCCGCGTCGTGCAGCGGCCGTAGCTCCTGGGTGTTCCCGGGCACGGCGCCGCCCCAGAACCCGATGTCGACATGGGCCGACCGCCGGGCGACGGCCCGTTTGACCTCCAGGGCCGGGACGGTGGTGGTCGGCGGGACGCTGTTGAGCGGCATGTCGACGAGGGTGGTGACGCCGCCGGCCGCGGCGGCGCGGGTGGCGGAGCCGAACCCCTCCCATGCGGTGCGGCCGGGGTCGTTGACATGGACGTGGGTGTCGACGAGGCCGGGGAGCAGGACGTCGTCGCCGAGGTCCTCGACCCGCGCGCCGTCCGGATCCGGGGCGTCGTACGGCCCGACGGCCACGATGCGGCCGTCGGCGACGGACACGGAGGCCGCGCGCGGGCCGTCCGGCGTGACCACGTTGGCCGAGCGCAGCACCAGCTCGACGTCGGACACCGACATCCTCCTCACCCGCCAACTCCGGACCCGCCAACTCTGGGTTTTCCGCTACCCGGAATTCATTTTTCGTTGCATTCTTCACTCCGCCGTCGGCGCGGTCAAGGCCCCACCCGCCGTGACCTGCGAGGGAATCGGTACATCGGCCAGTTCGCCACCGACGCGGACCTTCGCGGACCTCACGGCATAGATGACCCCGGCGATGGCCATTCCGAAGACCCAGGAGAACGGGGCCACGTCCTCGAACCCCTTGACCAGGGCCAACACCGCCGAGACCGTGGCGGAGGGCACGAAGGCGATGATCGCCTCCGGGTTGAAACCCTTGCGGTAGTAGTACGCCCCCGCCTTGTCGGCGCTGAAGAGCGCGTCGACATCGATGTTTCCGCGCCGCACCAGGTAGTAGTCCACGAGCAGCACGGCGACCAGCGGGCCGAGGAAGGCGCCGAGAGCGCCCAGGAAGTACTGGATGACGACCGGGCTCGAGTAGAGCTTCCACGGCATGACCACGATCGCGAGCACCGCCGTGATCATGCCCCCGCGCCGGAAGTCGAGGTACTTCGGCGCGAGGTTGGCGAAGTCGTACGCGGGCGAGACGAAGTTCGCCACGACGTTGATGCCGATGGTGGCGACCATGAAGGACACCGCGCCGACCACCGTGACCACCGGGTTGTCGATCCGCGCGATGACCTCGACCGGATCGGAGATCGCCTCGCCGAAGACCGAGATGGTGCCGGCCGTCATCAGCACCGAGACGACGGCGAAGGCGGTGAAGTTCACCGGCAGTCCCAGCAGATTGCCGCGCCGGTAGGCCCGGTGGTCCGGGGTGAAGCGCGCGAAGTCGGCGTAGTTGAGCACGAGGGTGAGGAAGGTGGCGACGGTCAGGCTGACCGCGATCAGGCTCTGGTGGAGCTGCTCGCGCCCGCTCAGCCCGGTCAGGCTGTCGGTGAGCGAGATGTCGCCACCCGCCTTGGCGATCAGCCACACGGCGAGCGCGAGCATGACCAGCCAGACCACCGGGCCGGTGGCGAGGTCCTGCACCTTGCGGATGAACTCCATGCCCCGGGTGAGCAGCACCGCCTGCAGCAGCCACATCACCAGGAAGGCGATCCAGCCGAGGGTGGACAGCCCGAAGACGGAGTTGTGGTCGTATTCGGCGAGCGAGGGCGCCAGTTGGACGCCGAGGAGGATCAACGCCTCCGACGCCAGCCAGGTCTGGATGCCGTACCACGCGACCGCCATCACCGCCCGCAGAAGGGCGGGGATATTGGCCCCGTACACCCCCCAGCTGGCCCGTGCCAGCACGGGGAAGGGCACTCCGGTGCGGTGGCCGGCATGGCCCATCCGGTTCATGAACCAGTAGAGGATGGTGACACCGGCCAGCAGGGACAGGAAGACCTCCCAGGTGGGCAGCCCCAGCACAAACAGGCTCGCCGCGAAGGTGTAGTTGCTGATCGCATGGGTGTCGGACATCCACATGGCGAAGATGCTGTACGTTCCCCACTTGCGCTCCACGGCGGGCGCGAGGTCTTCGTTGTGGAGACGGGGGTCCGGTTCGACGGGTGATGCCATGGCGCCCTCCATAAGAGTCGTCCGGAATAACTTTTCCGCTTGACGGTGCCTTGAAGGTGTTGCCGTGCGATTACGCCGACGTTGCCCGCGGACTCACCCGTGGGATCAGGACGGCCGGGCGCTGACAGGCCAGCCGCCGATGGCCTTGGGACGGGGCGGGGCGAAGGTGCGCACCTTGCTGGTGGAGAGACCGAGCCCGACCACCGACTCGGCGAACCGCACCGCGGCGGCGACGCCGTCCACGACCGGGATCCCGCCCAGCGCCGCCGAGACCTGCTCCTGGAGCCCGGCCATGCCACCGCACCCCAGGCAGATCACCTCGGCGCCGTCCCGCTCCACCACCTCGCGCGCGGTCCGCACGATGGCCTCGACGGTCCGCTCCGGGTCTTCCTCCAGCTCCAGCACGCCCAGGCCGGTGCCGCGCACCGCCGCGCAGCGCTGCGCCAGCCCGGCGATGAGCAGCCGGTCCCTGATCTGCGGTACGGCCCGGTCGAGAGTGGTGACGACCCCGTAGGCGTGGCCGAGCATCATGGCCAGCTGGGCGGCGGACTCGGTGATGTCGAGGACCGGTACGTCGAGGAGTTCCTGCGCCCCCTCGCGGCCCGGCTCGCCGAAGCCGGCCATCACGAGGGCGTCGAAGGGCTCGTCGTACGTGGCCAGTCGGTCCAGTACGGCGGCGGCGCTGAGATAGCCCTCGAAGTGGCCCTCGATCGACTCGGGCCCCCACAGCGGCTCGGTGGCCACGATCTCGGTGCCGGGGCTCGCGCTCGCCTCCGCGATGGCCCGGATCGAGGCCGTCATGGAGGCGGTGGTGTTGGGGTTCAGCACGAGGATGCGCATGGGACTCCCGCAGCGGTTCCGGTCCGGTGATTCAGGACGTCGATTCCGTAGGATGAAAGTTGACTTTCGATACAGAGAACCTAGCCAGCCCCGCCGCCCGCGTCGAGGGAACCCGGTATTCCGGCATCGGCCGATCATGGCCAGTCCCCCATACCGGCCGTGACCGGCACCGACAGCATTTCCAAGCCCGCTGTGGGCGTCGGCCGGGACCGGTAGGCTGCCCGTGGCCGGTCGGCAGCGGATCGTCACCGTGTGCGGGCCGGTGCCGACCGCTGTGAAAGGAACACCGACGTGCCGTCCGCCGAGTCCAAGACCGCCGCCACCACCGCCGGTTCCGGTGGCGTCCAGTCCCTGGAGCGCGCCTTCGACCTGCTGGAGCGGATGGCCGACGCCGGGGGCGAGGTCGGGCTGAGCGAGCTGTCCACCAGCAGCGGGCTGCCGCTGCCCACCATCCACCGGTTGATGCGCACGCTGGTGGCCTGCGGCTATGTCCGCCAGCAGCCCAACCGCCGCTATGCCCTCGGGCCCCGGCTGATCCGGCTCGGCGAGAGCTCGTCCCGGCTGCTGGGCACCTGGGCGCGGCCGTATCTGGCGCGGCTGGTGGAGGAGACCGGCGAGACCGCGAACATGGCGCTGCTGGACGGCGATGAGGTGGTGTACGTCGCGCAGGTGCCCTCGCGCCACTCGATGCGGATGTTCACCGAGGTCGGGCGGCGGGTGCTGCCCCACACCACGGGCGTCGGCAAGGCACTGCTCGCGGGCACGCCCCCCGAGGAGGTGCGCGCCCTGCTGGCCCGTACCGGCATGCCCGCGGCCACCGAGAAGACGATCACCTCGCCGGACGAGTTCCTGGACGCGCTGCGGCAGGTCCACGAGCAGGGCTACGCGGTGGACGACAACGAGCAGGAGATGGGCGTGCGCTGCCTCGCGGTCCCGGTGCCCGACTCCCCCGCCCCGGCGGCCATCTCCATCTCCGGCCCGGCTGGCCGGGTGACCGACGAGGCCACGGAGCGGATCGTGCCGATCCTCAAGGAGGTCGCGGCCGAACTGTCGGGGGCGCTGGCCAGCACGGGTTCCGCCTGACGGCGGAGGGGGCCGGCGGCGGGCCACCCGTCGGTGAAGGCACCGACCACGACTTCCCGGAGAGTGGTGGAGCGGCTGGAGGTTCCCGCGACCAACGTCGGCGCCGCCGTGGCCTCCGCGAGCCGCGATGCGCAGTGGCCCCCCGGTGTTGCGCCGGGGGGCCACTGCCCGGGAGGCCCCGGCCTCGTGCCGAGTGGCGTTGGGGGCGTCAGGGCTGGACGTTGACCCAGAATTCGTCCCTGCCTCCGAAGAGGACGCGGTCCTTGCGATAGAACTCCTGGAGCTGGTTGCCGGCAACGGTGTTCTGATCGCCGTCGACCCAGGCCACGGAGGCGTCGAAGATGCCGTCCTCCGCGGTGGCCCGGGACAGTCCTTCTTCGGTTGTCGCGAAGGGGTACTCGTCGGCCTGCATCTCGGGCCGTTCCTTGGGCGGCAGGTCGTCGGGGCCGTTCCACTCGCCTTGGCGGTCGCGGATGGCGTCCTTCACCCGTCGGTTGGCATTGGCCACTTCCGAGTCATAGGCGACGCGGTGCAGGCCGGGGGTGTCCTTGCTGCCGGTGTATTTACCGGGGATCGACTTCGCCGAGCCGAAGTTCGGGAAGGTCTCGCGGGGCTTGTTGAGGGCGTAGTCGATGTGGTGGGCGACCTGCCCTACCAAAGGGTCGCTCTTCTTGTAGGTGATGAAGGGCAGCACGTCGTCGTTGATGCAGGCCCGTGGCGTCCAGTTGCCGTATCCCGGAGCCAGGCCGGCCGAGTCGCAGCGGATGCTGTGCTCCGGGAGGCCGAACTCGTGGTCGTCGCTCAGGAGCGGCTGCCCTTCGAGGGTGCCCTGGAACTGCCACAGGTGCTGGAGCATGCGCTCCGGGCCGGACCCGGTGTCGGGGGAGGTGATGTCCCAGCTCACCCAATTGGGTTGGCGGGCGGGAAGGTCTCTGGAGGGGACCCTCCATTCCGTCAGGGCCTTGGACTTGTCGGCGTCGTCGTTTCCGATGACGCCGCATTGGTTGTCGCAGTTCAGGCGCATCCGCAAGGTTCTGCCGCCATTGATCCACGGTAGGTTCACGAGGTCCGTGTTCCAGTCGTTGACCCGGTAGAAGACCCGCACCCGGCGCGCGGCGGGGTCGGCGTAGGCGGCCGCTGTGATGTCCAGCGTGGCCTCCCCCCGTGCGGTGGGCAGTTCGACCTCGGCGGTCTGGCACCACACGCCGCGGTGGTAGACCCTGCCCTTGAGGCTTTGTGCCTCCGGGTCGGCCTCGCACTCCTCGATGAACTTCGGATCGGGTTCGCCCGGTGGATGAGTGCCCTGTTCCGGTACGTGCGTCGTCGGCTCCGCGGCCGCGGAGGGCTGGGGCTCCGGCTGCTGCTGTGCCGCGGAAGCCGATTCGGCGGCGGAGAGAGGTAGCAGCACCATCGCTACTGCTACCGCGCTGTGTCGTCTGAGCCTTGCGGGAGGAGTCACTGCATTCCCCGTACTGTCGGTTACATGACAACCCGCGCGGCGGCTGCGCGCAGGCGCATCACCGCACGCCCGGGGGTAGGCGGTGTGAATATCCTCCGTTGCCCGAGGCGCTCGAGGAAGGCGACCACCATGCGGGTCCGGGCCGGATTGATAGCGTGACGGCTATGGCGGATACAGGGGGCACGAGCTATCCGGGCATACGCCAGCTGCGGCTTTTCCTGTTGCTGGCCGAGGAGTTGCACTTCGGCCACGCGGCGCGGCGCGCCTACCTGGCCCAGCCGACGTTCTCACGTCACATCCGGGCGCTGGAGCGTCAGTTGGGGACGGAGCTGGTGGACCGCACCACGCGCAGGGTGGAACTCACCGACACCGGATGGACTCTGCTGCCCCGGATACGTGAGGTCGTGGACGCGGCCGAGCGGCTGCGTACCTCCGCACGACATCAGGCCGCCGCGGGACGGATGGTGATCGGCTCCTTCGAGGCCGTCACCTCCATGGACCCCATACCCGCCATCATGGACGAACTCCACAGGCTCATACCGGACGTGGACGTTCAGGTCCTGCGGACCGGCTTCGACGTCGCGGGGGCGATCCTCCGCGGCGATGTGGACGCGTCGTTCGTCTTCCTCCCCGTGCCCGAGGGCATCCAGACCTTCCCCCTGGCCCACGGTGCGCGGTGCGCGGCGATGTCCAGCAGCAACCCCCTGGTGTCCGAAGGACCGCTGCGCCTCTCCGACCTGTCCGATCAGGAGCACATCGGCTTGAGTCCGGACATCCCCGCGGTGTGGCGGGACTTCTGGTCGGTCGCTCCCCGCCCTGATGGCACCGCCGTGCGCTACAGCCCCCACGCGGTGACCGACTACGAGAGCGCGCTGATGCTGATCGCCATGGGGAAGGGCATCATGCTCCCGCCGGAGAGCGCCCGCTGGCTCTACCCACGCGTCGGCGTCGCCTACGTTGATGTCGTCGACCTCGAACCGTGGCGGACGGCCCTCGCCTGGCTGCCCAAGAATCGCGACAAGCCGACCGTCGCCGCACTCAGGCAAGCGACGCGAACAGTCCTGCGCCGACAGTCCGGCTGACGCCCGTGGAAACGTCCCGCCCCGCCCGGCCCGGACGACTGGGCCGGGCGGAGCCGGAGGGACCCCGGGCTGCCCGGAGCCGGACGGGACCCCGGGCTGCCCGCCTCAGTCCCTCCCTATGCCCGTCTGTGGCACGTCGCCGAACTGGTCGATCGCCGCGCGGACGCCCGTCAGGGCGGGGCTCAGGGCGCTGACCGAGCCCAGGGCGCCCGCGATGAGGAGCAGCGAGCGGCGCAGCCGGTGCAGCTCCGGGGCGCCGGTGCGGGCCATGGCGTCGAGCGCGGCCAGCTCGTCGTCCGCGATCGCCCGGTCGGGTAATTCCGCCGGGTGGGCGGCCAGATCGCGCCTGAGCCGGGCCACGGCACGGCGCAGCTCGGCCACCCTCGGATCGTCCTCGGTGCCCGCCACTCGCCTGACTTCCACGACTGCGGCGCCCTCCACTGACAAGGCGCCGGGTTCCCCCCAGAGCCTCGCGCCATCGTTGGCCAACACTGCCCTTCTCCCCCTCGCGCCCTCTCGCACGAGCCTGCCCCCTCTCCCGCATGACCGCCCCAACCCTCCACCTCGCGTGGATTCGGACACAAGGGGCCGCGGATCAGTTAACGCCACTCAGTGCACGACGCGCTATACGGAGAGCGAAAATCAGACCGGCTGGGATGAAGCCCCCACGCGGCCCTGATGTGCGGTAAGCAGGGCCCATGGATCGCACAACGGAGGACTCCGCGCAGGTCGCCGGGATCGTCCTGGCGGCCGGGGGCGGCCGGCGGCTGGGCGGGCGCCCCAAGGCCCTTTTGACGCATCGGGGGCGACCGCTGGTGGAGCACGCCGCGCACGCGCTGCGGGAGGGCGGCTGCGCCCCGGTGCACATCGTGCTGGGCGCCGCGGCCGGGACCGTACGGGCGCGGGCCCGGCTGGACGGGTACGTCCTGGTGGACAACCCCGACTGGGAGCGGGGCATGGGCTCCTCGCTGCGGGCCGGGCTCGCCTCACTGGCCGGTACGGGCGCGGGAGCGGCGCTGGTCGCGCTGGTGGACCAGCCGGGGATCGGCGCCGAGGCCGTGGCGCGGGTGGTGGCCGCGTACCGCTCGCCGTCCACCCTGGCGGCGGCCGCGTACGGCGGGGAGCGGGGGCATCCGGTGCTGTTCGGCGCGGACCGGTGGGCCGATATCACCGCGAGTGCGGTGGGCGACCGGGGGGCACGCGCCTATCTGCGGGCGCATCAGTCCGCGATCACGCTCGTCGACTGCTCGGATATCGCCCGAACGGACGACATCGACACCCCCGAGGACCTGACGCTGCTGGAGTGAGGGGCGCCGGCGGCGCAGGGCCGCGTTCAACAGAACATTGAACTTCCACCATGAGAAACTTACTATCCACAAAACAGAGCCATCGCGAGCGTCGAGCCGAGACTCGCCCAAGGAGTGACCGCCCATGTCCGCACCAGCGCCGTCCCCGCTGGCCATCGTCGACGCCGAACCGCTGGAGCGTCAGGGAGAGGTGCTGACCGACGCGGCCCTGGCCTTCCTGGCCGAGCTCCACCACCGCTTCACCCCGCGCCGGGACGAGCTGCTCGCGCGCCGTGCGGAGCGCCGCGCCGAGATCGCCCGCACCAGCACCCTGGACTTCCTCCCGGAGACCGCCCACATCCGGGACGACCCGGACTGGCGCGTCGCCCCGGCCCCGCCCGCGCTCGAGGACCGCCGGGTGGAGATCACCGGCCCCACCGACCGCAAGATGACCATCAACGCCCTCAACTCGGGTGCCAAGGTCTGGCTCGCCGACTTCGAGGACGCCTCCGCCCCGACCTGGGCGAATGTGATCGGCGGCCAGCTGAATCTGATCGACGCCTATGAGCGCCGGATCGACTTCACCTCCCCCGAGGGCAAGAGCTACGCCCTGCGGCCCGACGACGCGCTGGCCACCGTCGTCACCCGGCCGCGCGGCTGGCACCTCGACGAGCGCCATCTGCGCGCCGCCGACGGCCGCCCGGTCCCCGGCGCCCTGGTGGACTTCGGGCTGTACTTCTTCCACAACGCCCGCCGTCTGCTCGCCCGGGGCCAGGGGCCGTACTTCTACCTCCCCAAGACCGAGTCCCACCTCGAGGCCCGCCTCTGGAACGACGTCTTCGTCTTCGCGCAGGACCACCTCGGGATTCCACAAGGGACGATCCGCGCCACCGTTCTGATCGAGACGATCACGGCGGCGTACGAGATGGACGAGATCCTCTACGAGCTCCGCGACCACGCCTCCGGGCTCAACGCGGGCCGCTGGGACTACCTCTTCTCGATCGTGAAGAACTTCCGCGACGGCGGCCCCGGCTTCGTCCTGCCGGACCGCAACGCGGTCACGATGACCGCCCCGTTCATGCGCGCCTACACCGAACTGCTCGTCCGCACCTGCCACAAGCGCGGCGCGCACGCGATCGGCGGCATGGCGGCCTTCATCCCCTCGCGCCGCGACCCCGAGGTCAACGCCGTCGCGTTCGACAAGGTCAAGGCCGACAAGGACCGTGAGGCCGGCGACGGCTTCGACGGCTCCTGGGTCGCCCACCCCGATCTGGTCCCGGTGGCCCGCGCCTCCTTCGACGCGGTCCTCGGCGACCGGCCGCACCAGAAGGAGCGGCTGCGCGAGGACGTCCACGTCACCGCGGCCGAGCTGATCGACATCGCCTCGCTCGATGCGAAACCCACCCACCAGGGCCTGCGCAACGCCGTGCAGGTAGGCATCCGCTATATCGAGGCGTGGCTGCGCGGCCTCGGCGCCGTCGCGATCTTCAACCTGATGGAGGACGCGGCCACCGCCGAGATCTCCCGCTCCCAGATCTGGCAGTGGGTCAACGCGGGGATCGTCTTCGAGGACGGCGAGAAGGCCACCGCCGATCGTGTCCGCAAGGTCGCGGCCGAGGAGCTGGCGGCGATCCGCGAGGAGGTCGGCGAGGACGCCTTCGCCGCGGGCAGGTGGATCCAGGCGCACGATCTGCTGCTGAAGGTCGCGCTGGACGAGAACTACACCGAGTTCCTGACGCTGCCCGCGTACGAACTGCTGGACTGACGTCGCCCGTCCGGCCGGAAGGGCCGCGCACCGTGAGTGGCGGGCGACTTCCCGTTACGTTCAGTCGTCTTCCGCGAGACGGGCCAGGCGCCGTGCCTCGGTGCGCGCCTCCCGGGCGATCTGGTCCTCGTCCACGGTGAGCAGCCGGCCCGACTCCACCACCGGAGCGCCGTTCACCAGGGACAGGGTCACCGGGGCCGGGGCGCCGAGGACGAGGGCCGCCACGGGGTCGGCGATGGACGAGTGGCCGAGGCCGTCCAGCTTCCACAGCACCAGGTCGGCCAGTTTGCCCGGCTCCAGCGAGCCGATCTCCTCCTGGCGGCCGAGCACCCGCGCACCGCCGTGGGTGCCGAGCCGCAGCGCCTGGCGGACGTTCAGCGCCTTCTCGCGGTGGCCGCCGAGCCGGTTGATCAGCAGCGCGTTGCGCAGTTCGGTGTGGAGCTCACCGGATTCGTTGGAGGCGGTGCCGTCCACGCCGAGGCCGACCGGCACGCCCGCGGCGAGCAGATCGGGGACGCGGGCGATCCCGGCGGCGAGCCGGGCGTTGGACGAGGGGCAGTGGGCCACCCCGGTGCCGGTCCGGGCGAACGCCTGGATGTCGGTGTCGCTCATGTGGACGCAGTGGGCCATCCACACGTCCTCGCCCAGCCAGCCGGTGGACTCGAAGTAGTCGGTCGGGCCCATTCCGAACCGCTCATGACAGAACTTCTCCTCCTCCACGGTCTCCGAACCGTGGGTGTGCAGCCGTACGCCCTTGCGGCGGGCCAGCGTCGCGGACTCGCGGAGCAGTTCGGTGGAGACGGAGAAGGGCGAGCAGGGCGCCACCACGATCCGCAGCATGGCGTCGAACGCCGGGTCGTGGTGGGTGTCGATGGCCTTCTCGGTGGCGGCCAGCGCGTCCTCCTTGGACTCCACGGCGAAGTCCGGCGGCAGTCCGCCGTCGGAGGTGCCGAGGTCCATGGAGCCGCGGGCGGCGGTGAACCGCACCCCCAGCTCGCGCGCCGCGCGGATCTCGGCGCCCAGCAGATCGCCGCTGCCACGCGGAAAGACGTAGTGGTGGTCCATGGCGGTGGTGACCCCGCCGCGCACCATCATCGCGAGCGAGCCACGCGCCGCCGCGTGGACCATCGGCTCGTCGATCCGCGCCCAGACAGGGTAGAGCGCGACCAGCCAGTCGAAGAGGTTGCTGTCCTGGGCCAGGCCGCGGGTGAGCCACTGGTAGAAGTGGTGATGGGTGTTGACCAGGCCGGGCGTGACCAGGTGCCCCGTGCCGTCCACCCGGCGGACGACGCCCTCAAGACCCTCCGGGGCGCGCCCCTCGCCCACCGACTCGATGCGGTGGCCCGCGACGACGACATGGCCGGAGGCGTACTCGGTGTCGTGGGCGTCCACGGTGGCGACGGCGCAGTTCTCGATGACGATGCGGTTCACGGGGCGTGGCCCTTCCGTCGTATCGGTCGGTGGGGATCCATGGCGATCTGTCAGTCGGTGGGGATCCGGGGCTCGGCGCCGTCGCGCAGCACGGTGGCCTCGATGAGCCCGTACGGCCGGTCGGCGGCGACGTAGACCTCGTTGTCGTTGGTGAGGCCGAAGGGTTCCAGGTCGACCAGGAAGTGATGCTTGTTGGGCAGTGAGAGGCGTATCTCGTCGATCTCGGGGCGGTGTTCGATCACCCGCGCGCCCATCCGATAGAGCGTCTGCTGGAGCGAGAGCGAGTAGGTCTCGGCGAACGCGCTCAGCAGATGGCCGCGCGCCTCGGCGTGGCCGTGGTCCCAGTCCGGCATCGGCCGGGTGTCCTCGCTCCAGCCGTAGCGCCAGCGGGCGTGCACATCGGTGGCGAGGATCCGGTCACGCGTCTCCGGGAGCGTGGTGTACCGGTCCTTCACATAGCCCCAGAACTCGGAGTCCGTGGTGTTGAGGACGGTGAGCCCGGTGAGCCCGGAGACCACCTCCCAGCGCTCGCCGTCGAAGGTGATCTGGGCGGTGCGGACCTCCTGGCCGCGGCGGACGAAGGAGTGCTCGGCGCTCCCGGCCGTCCCGATCCGCTCCCAGGCGTACTCCTCGACGCGGACGCGGGCGCGGTGGATGGGCTCCTGGCTGGTGACGAAGTGGCGGGCCAGCCGGATGCCGAACTCCTCGGCCGTGTCGATGCCGTGCTCCTTGGCGAAGGCGTACACGGTGTTCTTGGTGGTGTCGGTCGGCAGGACGTTGGCGTTGCTGCCGGAGAGGTGGACCTCGTCCATCGCGCCGGAGAGCGCCACCGAGACATTGAGGTCCTTGAGGTGGTGCACGGGGCCGTCGCGCACCACCCGCACGACGCGGGTTTCGGCTTTGCCGTAACTGTTCGGGCCGAGCGTGGGCATCGGTGCTAGCTCCCTCGGTAGACGGAGTAGCCGAACGGGGTGAGCAGCAGCGGTACGTGGTAGTGCTCACCCGGCTCGACGGCGAAGGCGACCACGACCTCCGGGAAGAAGGCGTGGGTCAGATACGGCCCGGTCTCGAAGCGCAGCCGTGCGTGGGTGGTGCCCTCGGGGAGGGCGGGCAGGTCCTTGCAGCGTCCGTCGGCGTCGGTGAGCGAGTCGGCGTGCGCCGTCCACTCCGCGCCCGGCCCCGAGCGGACGGACAGCTCGACGACCACGCCCACGGCGGGGCGGCCGATGCTGGTGTCCAGGATGTGGGTGGACACCGAGGTGGCTCCGCTCGCCATCACCGCTCTCCTTCCGCCGGGGCCCGCGGGGCCTCCAGGGTTTCCGCCCGGGTTTCCGCCGGCGTTTCCGTCAGCGTTTCCGCCAGCCGGGTCAGCCGGATGCGGTTGATCTTTCCCAGTTCGGTGCGGACGATGTCGCGCTCGGTGTCGGCGTCGTGGTGGATCCGCTCGCGCAGCGCGGCCAGCATCTCCTCGCCGGTGCGGCCGGTGGCGCAGATCAGGAAGACATGGCCGTGGCGCTCCTGGTACGCGAGGTTCAGCTCCAGCAGCTCCGCGCGCTCCGCGTCCCGTACCCCGCTCTGCTCCCGCGCCGAGGCGGCGTCGCCGGGGGCCGGCCGTCCGATGGGCGGATGCGCGGCCATCGCCTCGGCCAGGTCGGCGGCGGTCAGCCCGGCCATGGCCGCGTCCGCGGCGCCGAGCAGTTCCCCGACCGTGGCGTACGGCCGCCCGGCCACCACCGCCGCGCCCCAGGCCCGGCTGGCACACACCGCGCGCAGCATCGCGGCGGCGTCCCGGTCGTCCACCGCGTTGAGCCGGGCCAGCCCCGGCGGTGCACTGGAAGTCACTCTCGCAAACTAGGAGGCTCCCGCGCCGAACGTCAACAGTTTGTTGAAAACTCCGCGTAACGACGAGGAATGATCAGTCCCCGCCCTTCTCACGGTTGAGGTAGTTTGAGCCGACCTCGCGTCCTCTCGTTCCACACAGTCCAGGACGTTCGGCAAACGTCCAGCTCAGAGGCGTGGGCTCCTAGTGCTCACATGCAGTCTGTGAGACGTGTGTGAGACGCACGGCGCGTCAGACCCTGCTCTCATGGATCACTAAGCGCAGTAGCACAATGGGCATGCGAAGACCGCCACTCCCCTAGAAGCGGCGGCCATGTTTGTGCACTGGTGTGCCCTGTCTGCTTCGAGCGATAGCCCTCTAGGGAGCCACGACTGCGAATGTGGGCAGCGGTAGCCGAAGGCGCGAGGGGATCGATCCCGTCTGTGCTGTCCACCGGATCGACCCGTTCTCAAAGTTGTTTGCTCGGCTTCCGTCCGGCAGCTGGATTTCGTCTGTCGTCGGGTAGCCGAGCCACCCTCGCTCCCAACCCAGGGACGCCCACACGGAGCGGTTCATTCCGTGGACTTCATGCGCTCCGAGCGTTGGCGTCCAGTAGATGGAGCCGCGCTCGAAGTGGTTGAACCGGCCCACGTTGTCAGGTGTTGTCAGCTCGTCAGTAATCGGGAACCCCATGATTCCTTGTTCCCAGCGCAGCTGTGCGTATTTGTCTCGTATAGCTCCGTGGACCTCATGTGCGCCGCGTCCTTGTGTCCAATAGACGAGCGCGTGTTCAAAGGGCCGCCACCGCCCAAAACTGTATGGCCCCGGTGTCGTTTGCTCAGGACCACTAGGGTTGCCAAGCAGACCGGCCGCGCCGCCCAACTGTGTCCATTTGTCATTGATAGACATGACTGGCACGTTCGGCGGATCCACCTGTAGTTCTACGGTGTAGCCGATAGCCGCGTCCTGGAACGTTCCGCTGTCACCCGTACCGAAGCTGACCAGATACTTGTCAGCGTCGACGGTCGCGAATGGAACCTCAAACCGATATTCGTAGTTAAAGTCTCCTCGCGTGAACCGGCTCTCGCCAAGGTCAAGGATTGTGCTCTCGCGGGGCAGCACTCTGCCGAAGGAGGGCTTGATGTCATCCCCTGTCCAAGCATGGAAGTAGATCAAGGCTCGGCTCACAGGAACCGGAAGGCCGTCTATAAGGCCGCCTTGCCGAACGTGGAGCGGCAATGTCTTGCTGTCGCCGACATCCCCTGTGACCTGGTCGTACAACTTCTTCAAGTCTGGCTCGATGGCCGACCACCCGCCAGAGAGGAAGTCCTTGGCAGCCGACAACAAGACACCGAGAAGCTTTGACCACTCGAACGACGCGTCAGCGACTGGACCCTGAATGGTGTTGGCGCTCAGCTCTTCGCCACCGTCGCCCCAGTATTTGATAATGACCTGCGCACGCATAATTGACCCACCTCATTAATAGAGGGCTCTTCTCAAGGTGACCGCGAAAGCCGCTCTGGTGTGGGTGGTGCGCATGTGTGACGGTCGCTCCACACTTACCGAGCTTCCGGGCAGCTGGGGGAACATCCCAGCACGACTAGCGACATACATACGTCGCAACTAGGCATGTCTCACTCTTACTTCTTGGATCTTCTTCAAGCATGCGTCCGGGGACCCTGGTGTGGCAAATAGATCTTGCTCCTTCTTGGTGATCTTGTAGGGAGACTCAGGTAAGGGCGTGTAGCGCCCCAGGAGCCCAGGAAGTCGGCGCGTGGGGGCTATCTGATGCTGAGGCGCCTGTGTAGTGGATCTATACGGCTTCACCGCCCTTCATCGAAGGCCCCTATACCGAGGTCGATGATGGCAAGCAGCTCTACGGGTACTCCTATTTACTTGACCTTCCTTGCGACACAGGGTGTTCCCGACACGGTGCTTGCCGCCTGGGCAGGGCATACCAACGCCGCCTTTACCAAGCGGGTTTACGTGACCGTTGATCCCCAGCACCTGCGGGTTGCAGCGACGGCCTTCGATCGACTCCTTGGGTAGTCGTCTGGGTCTGTGAAGAATTGTGAGAGACACGGCCTCCTTGCGGGGCCGTGTGCCACCTCATGAGTCGTTGACCTGGGGTTACGTGGCCTCGCTGCCCTTTTCCCGGTTGAGGTAGTTGTAGACGGTGAAGCGGCTCACCCCGAGGGCCCCGGCGACCGTCTCGACGCCGTGGCGCACCGAGAAGGCGCCGCGCTGCTCGAGCTGGCGGACCACGGACTGCTTGGTCTTGCGGTCGAGTGCCGAGAGCGGTACGCCGTGGCGGCGCTGGAGGTCGGCGAGGATGCGGTCGAGCGAGTCCGACAGATGCGGCAGCCTTACGGCGACCACCGGACGGCCCTCCCAGGAGAGCACCACATCGTCGCCCCGGGCCCGGTCGGGTGCGATCATCTCGCCGCCCATGGCGTCGACGAGCGGTTTCACCGCGGCGGCGAAGGGGTGGTCGGCCGGTACGCTCACGCCTCGGCCTCCCCGAGGACGTTGACCTGGAGCGAGATCCGGGTGGCACCGGCCTCGAGGGAGCTGCGCAGCAGCCGGTCGACGGCCTCCAGCACCGCCTCGGCCCCGCCCTCGGCCGTATTGCCGAAGGGGCCGACGTCCACGGCGTCCAGCGGGGCGGCCTGGACGGTCTCGCGAGCCGCCACGGCGTGCGGCGGCACCTCGTCGAGGTCGAACGGTTCGGTGGTGAACTCAACCCTCAATCTCACGTCGCCAACCTACTGCGTCCCGCCTGGGGTCTGTCGTCCAAAGGGGGCGTCCGGCCGCGAGCAAGGGGCACCTCCCAGCGGCAGCCGGGGCGCCTCGCAAGGCGGAGCGTCGCCCTCGTACGGGGCGTACTTGGGCGATGCGACAACGCAGCCGGGCACCTCCCAGCGGCAGCCGGGGGCGCCGTGCCAGGCGCCGGGAGCTGGGCGCCCCCCTTTGACGACAGGCCTTAACACGGCGCCCCCGCCGCTGGGGACGGAACGCCCAAGTCCCTCCCCGCGGCGGCCCGCTTCGGGGAGCATGGACCGATACCGCATCCGCCTTCCGTCCACGGAGCGCCCCGATGACAGACAACGTGCCGGTGCGTTGTCCCGCGTGCCGTCGCGAGCAGTCGTTCACGCCGCCCGCCTTCCCCTGTGCGTGCGGCGCCCCGGTCACCCTCCCCGTCCTCCGCGACGGCAGCCCGGAGGAGCTCGGCCACCGCACCTGGGAGAACCTCTGGGTGGCGGTGGACTGCCCGGCCTGCGGCCGCCAGGGCCACTGGCCGCGGCCGGAGCTCGGCTGCGACTGCGGGGCCGTGGTCCGCGTGCCCGTCGCCGCCGCGCCGCCCCCGGCCGGCCCGGGCGCGACTGCCGGGCCCGGCGGCCCGGCGGTGCGGCGCCCGGCCTTCCGGCCGGTCACGATCCGTACCGCGCGGGACGCGGTCACCGCCGCCGCGCAGTATCTGAAGTGGCTCGGCTTCCGCAGTCTGCGGCCCTCGGAGGACCGAGCGGTCTCCGGGGTGGATCTCTACGGGACGGGCGTGGTCGCCCAGGTCGATCCGACCACCCGCCCCACCGGGCTGCGGGACATCGAGTGCCTGTGGCTGAACGGGCTCCACAAGTCGGCGATGAGCGTCTTCTTCTCGCTCGCGGGCTATGGGCGGGAGGCGCGGGCGCGCGCCGACGCGCTGCGCCTGCCGCTGTTCATCATGGACCTCACCGGCACCCCACAGCCCGTCAACGACCCGGCGGACGTGCTGATCCGGATGGGCCCGCCGGACGGCTGACCCGGTCGGCCCTTGTGCTCATGGCCGGGGAACGCTTCCTTTGAGGGGCCGCCCTCCAGCTGAGGGGCCGCCCTCCGACTGGGGGGCCGCCCTCCACCGTTCACCCGTCCCATCCGCTCGACCGGCCGGAGGCCGAACGATGGCTGTTCCGTGGTTCCCGAGGTCATGGGCCGCTCTCGCCGCCGCCCTGGCCCTCCTCCTGGTGACCGGATGCGGGGGCGCTGAGGTGCCCCCGCCGGTGGAGAGCTCCTCGCCCGCGCCCGGGCCGCCGTCCAGCACACCCGGGCCGCCGACCGGCAGCGCCGGCCCCGACGGTGGAGGGAGCGTGGAGGAGGACATCCAGGCGGCGGTCTCCGTCACCAACGCCTACTGGCAGACCCACTGGCCCCAGCTGTTCACCGGCGGCTACAGCCCGCCCCGGGTCGCGGGTGCCTACGACGGCGACACCCCCGGCACTCCGGTGTGCGGCGGCGCGCCCCTCCCGGACGACAACGCCGTGTACTGCCCGGACGGCGACTACATAGCGTGGGACATGGATCTGATGCGCTGGGGTCATGCGCGCGGCGACGCCTGGGTCTATCTGGTGATCGCCCATGAGTGGGGCCATGCCGTCCAGAACCGGCTGGACGCGGGGTTGGTGGACCTGGCCCGTGAGCTCCAGGCCGACTGCCTGGCCGGGGCCGTGCTCTTCGGCGCCGCGCAGGACGGGACGCTCACCTTCGAGGACGGCGACACCGAGGAACTGGCGGACGCCCTGACCGCGCTCGCCGACAGGACCCCGTGGACCGATGTCTCCGACCACGGCGACGCCTCCCAGCGGGTCTCCTACTTCAGCCGCGGCGCGCGATCCGGAGTGAAGTCCTGTCTGCCGAACGGCATCCAGTGACGGGGACCGGCTGACAGGCCGGGCGTTCCCCGGCGCGGGGGCGTGGGCCCGTACGGGGGTGTGGGCCCCTGCTGTGACAGAGGGGCCCGCATCTCATCAGCTGGGCGCGGCCTGGGGCTCGGCCCGCTCGGCACGCGTTTCCGATCTGGCCGGATCGGCCTCGGACCGGGTCTCGGGCAGCAGCTCCCGGGCGGCCGCCTCACGCAGCTCGACCTTGCGGACCTTGCCGCTGACCGTCATCGGGAAGGCGTCCATGAGCCGCAGATAGCGGGGGACCTTGTAGTGGGCGAGGCGGCCCCGGCAGAAGCGGGCGAGCTCGTCGCGGGTGAGGGTCTTGGCGCCCTCGCGCAGGATGACGCAGGCCAGGATCTCCTCGCCGTACTTCTCGTCCGGTACGCCGACGACCTGCACATCCGCGATCTTGGGGTGGGTGTGCAGGAACTCCTCGATCTCCCGCGGATAGACGTTCTCCCCACCGCGGACGATCATGTCCTTGATCCGGCCCACGATCTGGACGTAGCCCTCGGCGTCCATCACCGCGAGGTCGCCGGTGTGCATCCAGCGCGCCGAGTCGATCGCCTCGGCGGTCCGCTCGGGCTCCTGCCAGTAGCCGAGCATCACCGAGTAGCCCCGGGTGCACAGCTCGCCGCGGGTGCCGCGGGGCACGGTCGCCCCGGTCGCCGGGTCGACGATCTTGACCTCGACATGCGGCAGCACCCGGCCGACCGTGGAGGTGCGGCGCATGAGGTCGTCATCGGGCCGGGTCTGGGTGGAGACGGGCGAGGTCTCGGTCATGCCGTAGCAGATGGACACCTCCTCCATGTGCATCTCGCTGACCACCCGCCGCATCACCTCCACCGGGCAGGGCGATCCGGCCATGATCCCGGTGCGCAGCGAGCTGAGGTCGAAGGTGGCGAAGTCCGGCAGGGCCAGCTCGGCGATGAACATGGTGGGCACGCCGTACAGCGAGGTGCAGCGCTCCCGTTCGACGGCCGAGAGGGTGGCGGCGGCGTCGAAGGTGGGGGCGGGGATGACCACGCAGGCGCCGTGGGTGGTGGCCGCGAGATTGCCCATCACCATGCCGAAGCAGTGGTAGAAGGGCACCGGCACACAGATCCGGTCCTCGGCGGTGTAGCGGACCGTCTCCCCCACGAAGAAGCCGTTGTTGAGGATGCTGTGGTGGGAGAGGGTGGCGCCCTTGGGGAAGCCGGTGGTGCCGGAGGTGTACTGGATGTTGACCGCGTCGTCGCAGCCGATCCGGGCCTCGCGCTCGGCCAGCCGCCCGGGCGCGACATCGGCGCCCGCGCGCACCAGCATGTCCCAGGTCCGGTCGCCGATGTAGATGACATCGCGCAGGGCGGGGGAGGCCGAGCGCACCTGCTCGACCATCCGGCGGTAGTCGCTGGTCTTGTGCTCGGTGGAGGAGACCAGGACCGAGATGCCCGCCTGCTGGAGCACATACCGCAGCTCGTGGACGCGGTATGCGGGGTTGATATTGACCATGATGGCGCCGATGCGGGCGGTCGCGTACTGCAACAGCACCCATTCGGGGCAGTTGACGGCCCAGATGCCGACCCGGTCGCCCTTGGCGACCCCCTTGGCCATCAGCCCGAGCGCGACCTCCTCCACCGACCGGCCGAACTCGGCGTAGGTCCAGCGGCGGCCGGAGGGGATGTCGACGAGCGCCTCGCGCTCGCCGTACAGCTCGACGGCGCGGGCCAGGTTGGCGCCGATGGTGTCGCCGAGCAGCGGGAGGTCACCGACTCCACTGGCGTAGGAGAGCCCGGCTGGGCTTGGTGGGTCGGACGTCAGGTCGGTCATGGCAGCTCCTTGGTGTCACGGTCACGAACGCCTTCACGTTCGTGAGGGTGGGTCATCATATGAGCGTCAGTCATCAGATCTCCTCATGAAACTCGATACCGCCGCCCTGTGCCGTGCGTTCACGCAGCTCGATCCGGCGAATCTTCCCGGAAACCGTCTTGGGGAGGTCGGCGAACTCCAATCGGCGGATCCGCTTGTACGGCGCGAGCACCGCCCGCGAGTGCGCGAACAGCGCTTTCGCGGTGTCCGGGCCGGGCTCCCAGCCCTCGGCGAGGACGATGTACGCCTTCGGCACGGCGAGCCGCACCGGGTCGGGGGCCGGGACGACGGCGGCCTCGGCGACCGCCTCGTGCTCCAGCAGCGCGCTCTCCAGCTCGAACGGGGAGATCTTGTAGTCGGACGCCTTGAAGACGTCGTCGGCGCGGCCGATGTAGGTGATGTAGCCGTCGGCGTCGCGCGAGCCGATGTCCCCGGTGCGGTAGTAGCCGCCCGCGGTGGCCTCGGCGGTGCGCTCCTCATCGCCCTCGTAACCGGTCATCAGGCCGACCGGGCGGCCCTCGGGGCCGGTGAGGTCGAGGCAGATCTCGCCCTCCTCACCGGGCCGGCCGCTGACCGGATCGAGCAGGGCGACCCGGAACCCGGGGGTGGGCCGTCCCATCGAACCCGGCTTGAGCGGCTGTCCGGGGGTGTTGGCCACCTGAACGGCGGTCTCGGTCTGGCCGAAGCCGTCCCGGATGGTCACCCCCCAGGCGCGCCGCACATGCTCGATGACCTCGGGGTTCAGCGGCTCGCCCGCGGCGACGGCCTCGCGGGGCGGGGTGCGCAGCTGGGTGAGATCGGCCTGGATGAGCATCCGCCAGACGGTGGGCGGGGCGCAGAAGGTGGTGATCCCGCAGCGGTCCATCTCGGCCATCAGCCGAGTGGCGTCGAACCGGGTGTAGTTGTGGACGAAGACGGTGGCCTCGGCGTTCCAGGGGGCGAAGAGATTGGACCAGGCGTGCTTGGCCCATCCGGGTGAGGAGATGTTGAGGTGGACATCACCCGGTTTGACCCCGATCCAGTACATCGTCGACAAATGACCGATGGGGTAGGAGATGTGGGTGTGCTCGACCAGCTTGGGGCGGGCGGTGGTGCCGGAGGTGAAGTACAGCATCAGGGGGTCGGTGGCGAGGGTCGGCCCGTCGGGGGTGAAGGGCTCGTCGGCCCCGGCACCGTCGGCCCCGGCACCGTCGGCCGTGGCACCGTCGGCCATGGCGCCCGCCGCGGTGCCCGTCGCCCCGTCCGCCGTGCCGCCCGCCGTGATGGCGGCGGTCCCGGCGTCCTCGTAGGCGAGCCAGCCCTCGGGCGCGCCGCCGACCGCGATCCGGGTGTAGTCCCCGGCCACGTCCGCGAACTTGCCGGTGTCCCCGGCCCGCACGATCACATGCCGCGCCCGGCCGCGCTCGATGCGGTCGGCGAGGTCGAGCGGCCCGAGCAGCGGGGTGGCGGGGATGACGACGGCGCGCAGCTTCATCGCGGCCAGCGCGGTCTCCCACAGCTCGACCTGGTTGCCGAGCATGACCACGATGCGGTCACCGGCCCGTACGCCCCGCTCGCGCAGCCAGTTCGCGGCCCGGTTGGAGCGGCGGCGCAGCTCCTCGAAGGTCAGGCGGATCTCGCCGCCGTCCTCCTCGACGATGTGCAGGGCGGTACGGTCGCCGGCGCGCCCGGCGATCCCGTCGAACCAGTCCAGCGCCCAGTTGAACCGCTCCGGGCGGGGCCAGCGGAACCCTTCGTACGCCGCCGCGTAGTCCTCCCGGTGGCCGAGCAGGAAGTCCCGTGCCGCGCGGAAGTCCTGGGCCGGATGCATTGCTGTCACTTGTCCTCCTGAAGGGCGTACCGCTCGCTAGCATCGTGCGACGGGTGATCTGAGTCTCACTACCCCCGGACGGGGGTGGAGCTGGATGCGGGAGGTGGCCGTGGCGGGATCGGACGGGGCGGGATCGGGCAGGGCCGTCGACGTGCGGAGCACGCTCCAGCGGATGCGCCGGCGCGGTGGACTGCCCGTCGCGTTCGGCGGGCTCTTCTCCGGGTCGCGGCAGTTCCGGATCTCGGAACTCACCGGCACCACGACCAACTCCCTGCGGGGACTGGCCATCACACCCGGCAACGGCCTGGGCGGCAAGGTCCTCACCATGTCCCGGCCGATCTCAGTGGCGGACTACCCCACCTCGCGGGCGATCAGCCATGAATACGACGCCGCGGTGGGCGCGGAGGGGCTGCGCTCGATGCTCGCGGTGCCGGTGGTGGTGCGCGGGCAGGTGCGCGGGGTGCTGTACGGCGCGCTGCGCCAGCCGCTGGTGCTCGGCGACCGTGCGCTGGGCTCGGCCGTGGAGGCGGCCCGCGAACTGGAACGGGCGCTGGAGCACGAACTGGCGCGGGAGCTGGCGGCGCGGGACGAGGCGCAGCTGCTGCTGGCGGAGGCGCGCCGGCGGCGGCTGCGGGGTCAGCCGCGGTGCGCCCCACCGGCGGAGGAGGCCGATTCGGCGGTGTGGGAGGAGGTGCGCGAGGCCCATGGCGATCTGCGGGCCCTGGCGCACCGGGTGCCCGACCCCCAGCTGCGGGCGGAGATACTCACCGCCTGCGGCCGGCTGGCCAGGGCCGCCTCGGGGCGCGGCCGGGAGCGGGAGCACCCGGGCGGGGCGGAGCTGTCGCCGCGCGAGGTGGACGTGCTGGCGTGTGTGGCGTCGGGGGCGACGAATTCGGCGGCGGCGGAGCGGCTGGGGTTGCGGCCGGAGACGGTCAAGAGCTATCTGCGGTCCTCGATGCGGAAGTTGGGGGCCCACACCCGTCTCCACGCGGTGGTCGAGGCCCGCCGGGCGGGGCTGCTGCCGTAGGGAGTGTCCGGCGGTACGCGTACGTCTGCGGCGGGCCACGCGGCGGAGCCGCATATCGACGCTTCCCCTACCCACCCCTTCCCGTAACCGGGGCTCCGCCCCGGACCCCGCTCCTCAAACGCCGGAGGGGCTGAAATCAGCCCGTCCGGGGGCACCTCCCAGCGGTAGCTGGGGGAGTTTGAGGACACGCCCGAAGGGCGTCCGGGGTCCAGGGGGCGGAGCCCCATGGTTGTGGTCCGCAGGACAGGGCCGGGCGCCGAGCGGGCAGTCCGCCGCCCCCCCAGGGCGCACGCCGGTCATATGGGGCGATATCCTGCACTGAGGTCAGTGCTCGCGACACGAGACGACAGGAGTGGCACCGGTCCGAGCCCGAGCCCGCTATCCGTAAAGGACCGTCTATGTCCGAGCGCCGCCGCACCCCGCGTCCCACGAAGCGCCACCCCTGGCTCCGTCCCGCCGGGGCGAACCGGGCCGACGCCACACCCCGCCCCGCCCCGGGCCCGCAGCGCGGCGAGCCGCCGACCGCGGCGGCCGACGGGGCCCCGTCCGAGGCCGACGAGCGCAGTGTGGTGGACGCCGCCGTGTACCGGGGCGGCCGCCGGGTCGGCACCCCCGGCTCCCTCGCCGCCACCTACCGGCGGCTGCGCGAGGAGACGGGCGCCATGGCGTGGATCGGGCTGTACCGGCCGAGCGAGGCGGAGCTGCTCTCGCTCGCCGAGGAGTTCGATCTGCACAAGCTGGCCATCGAGGACGCGATGGAGGCCCATCAGCGGCCCAAGCTGGAGCGCTACGGCGAGACGCTCTTCGTGGTGCTGCGCGCCGCCCGCTATCTCGACGCGCCCGAGGAGGTGGACTTCGGCGAGCTGCACGTCTTCGTGGGGCCCGACTTCGTCATCACCGTCCGGCACGGCGCGGCGCCGGACCTGTCCGCGGTGCGCGCCCGGATGGAGTCCACCCCCGAGCTGCTGGCGCTGGGCCCCGAGGCCGTGCTGTACGCGATCCTCGACGCGGTCGTGGACGGCTACGCCCCCGTCGTGGCGGGGGTGCAGAACGACATCGACGAGATCGAGACCGAGGTCTTCCGCGGCGACCCCGAGGTGTCGCGGCGCATCTATGAGCTCTCCCGCGAAATGGTGGAGTTCCAGCGTGCCACCCGCCCCCTGGTCGGGATGTTGCACGGGCTGATGGCGGGCTTCGACAAGTACGGCACCGACGAGGAGCTCCAGCGCTATCTGCGGGACGTCGCCGACCACGTCACCCACACCAGCGAGCGCGTGGACGGCTTCCGCTCCGCCCTCACCGACATCCTCGCGGTCAACGCCACCCTGGTGACCCAGCAGCAGAACGCCGAGATGCGGGCGCTGGCCGAGGCGGGCTTCGAGCAGAACGAGGAGGTCAAGAAGATCTCCGCATGGGCGGCCATCCTGTTCGCCCCCACCCTGGTCGGCACCATCTACGGGATGAACTTCACCCATATGCCCGAGCTGCACTGGGTGCTGGGCTATCCCTTCGCGATCCTGCTGATGGCGGTGGTCTGCGTCAGCCTGTACCTCATCTTCAAGCGCCGCGACTGGCTCTGACGGCGCCACACCTCTCGCACCTCTCACACCTCTCACACCTCTCCGGCTGGACCGGCGGTTCAGGGGAATCCCTCGATGAACCGCTGATTCAGCCGTTTTCCGTAGCCCCTCCATGCCGTTTGTGCTTCGATGCCGTGCGGCACGGCACCGGCAGGCGAGCGACGGGAGTGGCCTATGGACCGGCGGGGGTTCCTCAGAGGCGCGGCCGCGCTCTCCACCGCGGGGCTGGTCACCGCCGTCGGCGGCACCGCGACGGCCACCGCCGCGCCGCCCCGGCCGACCGCCGCCCAGGACTGGCTGTCGGCCATCGCCGACGCCACTCCGGTCCAGCGGCTGACCCTGCCCGGAACCCACGACTCCGGCGCCCGCTTCGGCGGTCCGTGGACGGAGTGTCAGAACACCACCATCGCCGACCAGCTGGCCAGTGGCATCCGCTTCCTGGACATCCGCTGCCGGGCCTTCGAGAACGCCTTCCCCATCCACCACGGCGCCTTCTACCAGAACCTCAACTTCGACGACGTGCTCGGCGCCTGCCGCTCCTTCCTCTCCGCGCATCCGTCGGAGACCGTGCTGATGCGGGTCAAGCAGGAGTACTCGGAGGAGAGCGCCGCGGAGTTCCGCCGGATCTTCGACATCTATCTGGACGACAAGGGCTGGCGCTCCCTCTTCCGCCTGGACGGCACCCTCCCCACCCTGGGCCAGGCCCGGGGCAGGGTGGTGCTGCTCGCCGACTCGGACAACATGCCGGGGGTGCGGTACGGCGACGGCGCGCTCTTCGACATCCAGGACGACTACATGGCGGAGCCGATCGGCAAGTACCCGAAGGTCGAGGCGCAGTTCCGCAAGGCGGCGGCCCAGCCCGGCAAGCTGTTCATCAACTACGTCTCCACCGCCGCCCTGCTGCCGCCCCGCTCCAACGCGGACCGGCTGAACCCGCGGGTGAGATCGTTCCTGGAGGGCGCCGAGGCACACGGCTGGACCGGGCTCGGGATCGTTCCGATGGACTTCCCGAACACCGCGTCCGGCCTGGTCGACGCCCTCGTCCGGCACAATCCGGCGGGCTGACCGCGGGGCGTCAGGGGCCGTGGTGCCGACGGAAGGCGCTGACCGCCGGGTCCGCGTAGCGCACCAGCTCCAGCGCCTGCTCGGGGAACCACTCCCCCGCCTCGGGGTTGAGGGTCCCGCGCACCGGGTCCAGGGGCCCGTCGGTGCCGCGCAGGCAGCGCCCGTCCGACTCACCCGGCGTCTTCACCCACAGCGCGGCGTCCAGCAGTGCCTCGCCGGTGCGGGTGGTGGGGCGCCGGCCCAGGCCCCGGCCCGGCGGGTTGCACCATGACTGCACGTCGTTGCGCTGGTGCGTCACGGCCCTCGGGGTCCAGGGGCCCTGGCCGTTGCGGCTGGTGTCGGTGACGTAGTGCTTCATACGGGCCGGGTCGTCCGGTACGTGGGCGCGCAGCCAGCGGCGGGCGTGCCGCCGCGACCAGCTCTGCTCGGCGCAGTCCTCGGGGTCCCCGCCCTCGTCGGCGTAGGCGAGGCAGGAGGAGATCAGCCGGCCGTACCAGGCGCTGTCCTGGTCGGTCTGGTAGTGGGAGACATTGAGCGCGAAGCCGGTGGCGCGGTCGATCCCGGCTTTGATCAGCCGGGGCACGATGGTGCTGACGGAGTGCCAGCCGGAGTGGCCCGCGTCCAGGTACACCGACGCGTTGCCGAGTGCGCTGAGGGCGTCGACCGCGTAGTTGATCTCGGAGTAGCGGGCGGCGGTCTCCGGGTCCTCGACCACCGGGGTGTCCAGGTCGCCCGAGGCGCTCGCGTCCTCGGGGTCGGGGGTCACGGGGTCGGGGGTCACGGGGTCGGGGGTCACGGGGTCGGGGGTCACGGGGTCGGGGGTGGGCAGCGGGGGCAGCTCGGGCAGGGTGCTGGGCTGCTCGGCGGAGGGCTCGGGGTCGGGGCTCTGGGACGCGGAGGCCTCGGGGCCGGTGGCCTCCTGGGTCTCCGAGGGCGTGGGCGCCACGAGCTCGGAGGCGTCGGGGCGCGGGTCGGTGGACTGCGGATCCGCGGACTGCGGATCCGTGGACTGCGAGCCCGTGGACTGCGGGTCCGTGGACTGCGAATCGGTGGGCTGCGGGTCCGTGGACTGCGCGGCCTCCTGGCCGGTGCCGGAGGCGGCCGACGCGGCGGGCGGGGCCGTGGACGCGCCGGGGTCGGGCAGCGGCGGCAGTTCGGTGGGCGACGCCTCGACGGCGGGCCGCTCCTCGACGGCCGTCTGCTCGGGCTGCTGCGGCTCGACAGCCGTCTCCTCGGCGTTCGAGGCGTCCGCGCAGTCGGAGGGCAGCAGCGCCAGCGAATCGGGTTCGAGGACGATCAGCACCTTGCGGTCGCCGATGGCCTCGGCGATGGCGTCGATCCACGCCTGGTACGCGGCGAGGCCGTCCGCTCCCCCGCTCGAGTAGCTGCCGCAGTCACGGCCCGGGATGTTGTACAGGGCGAGGACCGGCAGCCTCCCCTGCCGGTCGGCGCTCCGCGTCGTCCGGCGGACCAGCCGCGCGACCTGCTCCGGGGTCTCGTCCCCGTACCAGACCGCGTGCGGCGTCCGCACCATGGCGAGGAGCCCGGCGGAGTCACGGAAGTCGCCCCGCCAGGCGAGCCGGGCCACCTGGCGGTAGGAGTCCCGGTCGGCGGGTGGGACGTACAGGCGGGTCA
This sequence comes from Streptomyces sp. 5-10, assembly GCF_014712245.1. Taxonomy (NCBI): domain Bacteria; kingdom Bacillati; phylum Actinomycetota; class Actinomycetes; order Kitasatosporales; family Streptomycetaceae; genus Streptomyces; species Streptomyces sp. 5-10. The sequence goes on along the minus strand of NZ_JACVYG010000036.1, from coordinate 36,387 downwards.
CGCGCGAGGACTCGTCGTCGTCCTCCGGCACGGCCGCGCTCACCACGGGGCTGATCAACAGGGGCAGGGTGGCCGCGGCCACGACGGCCGTCGACACGGTGAGGATCTTGCGTCTCTTACGCACGTGCGCACTCCAGGGGGCGGCAGGACCAAGGTCGGTTTCTGACTCTCACTCAGGAACCGGTGCCCGGCAAATGAACCCTCCGCCAGATGGCAGAGGGTTTTTCCCGCTCAGGGGTGGCCTTATGTCAGACGATCCTTCTGTGATCTGATGCGATTTCAGGTACGCGAGTGTCAGGCGACCGCGTTCGACGGCGTTTCAGGCAACCGAACGGCGTTTCAGGCGACCGAGCCGATCCGGTCCGAGGGCGCCCGGGTGTCGTGGTGGATCGGGGTCCGGGCACCCGTCAGCGGCGTACCGCTGCCGCCCCGCCGGTTCGCGACGATCTCACCCGCGATGGACAGCGCGGTCTCCTCGGGCGTACGGGCGCCGAGGTCCAGCCCGATCGGGGAGCGCAGCCGGGCCAGCTCCGGCTCGCCCACACCGGCCTCGCGCAGCCGCCGCAGCCGGTCCCGATGGGTGCGGGCGGAGCCCATCGCGCCGACGTACGCCACGGGCAGCCGCAGCGCCCGCTCCAGCAGCGGGACGTCGAACTTCGGGTCGTGGGTGAGCACGCACAGCACGGTGCGGCCGTCCACCTCGGTCCGGTCCAGATAGCGGTGCGGCCAGTCGACGACCACCTCGTCGGCGTCCGGGAAGCGCGGCCCGGTCGCGAAGACCGGACGGGCGTCGCAGACCGTGACGTGGTAGTTCAGGAACTTCCCGATCCGCACCAGCGCGCTCGCGAAGTCCACCGCCCCGAAGACGATCATGCGCGGCGGCTCCACGCTGGACTCGGCGAGCAGCGTGACGGGCCGCCCGCAGCGGCTCCCCTCGGCGCCGATCTCCACGGTCGCGGTGCGCCCGGCGTCCAGCAGGGCACGGGCCTCGGCGGCGGACGTACGGTCCAGCTCGGGGTGGCCGCCCAGGGTGCCGTCCCAGCCGCCGTCCGGATGGACCAGCAGGGCGCGGCCCAGCAGCTCGGGCGGGCCGTCCACGATCCGGGCCAGCGCGGTCGTCCGGCCGCCCTCGGCGGCGGACGCGGCGGCGGCGAGCACCGGACGCAGCTCGCGGTCGGCCGCGCGAACCGGGCTGACCAGGACGTCGATGACCCCGCCGCAGGTCAGGCCCACCGCGAAGGCGTCCTCGTCGGAGTAGCCGAAGGTCTCCCGCACGCTCTCGCCGGTGCGCAGCGCCTCCTGGCACAGCTCGTACACCGCGCCCTCGACACAGCCGCCGGACACGCTGCCGACCGCCGTGCCCTCGGCGTCCACGGCGAGCGCCGCGCCGGGCTGGCGGGGCGCGCTGCCGCCCACGGAGACCACGGTGGCGACGGCGAAGTCCCGGCCCTCCTCGCACCAGCGGCGCAGCTCGGCGGCGATGTCCAGCATGTCGATCAGCTCCTCGGGCAGCCATGTACAACCGCGTCAACGCCCCGGGCCCGCGAAATCTGCCCTCAGGTGCCGGTCAGATGTTCCGGGCGGACGGGCACGCGCTTCAGGGCGAGGCCCGTGGCGGCGCGGATGGCGGCGACGACGGCCGGAGTGGAGGAGAGCGTGGGCGCCTCGCCGACGCCGCGCAGCCCGTACGGGGCGTGGTCGTCGGCCAGCTCCAGCACGTCCACCGGCATGGCCGGGGTGTCCAGGATGGTGGGGATCAGATAGTCCGTGAACGACGGGTTGCGCACCCGCGCCCCGTCCCGCGAGACGACGATCTCCTCCATCACGGCGAGCCCAAGGCCCTGTGTCGAACCGCCGTGGATCTGCCCGACGACCGACAGCGGATTCACCGCCTTGCCCACGTCCTGCGCGGCCGCCAGCTCGACCACCTTGACCAGGCCCAGCTCGGTGTCCACCTCGACGACCGCGCGATGGGCGCAGAAGGAGTACTGCACATGGCCGAAGCCCTGTCCGGTGTGCGGATCGAACGGCTCGGTCGGCCGGTGCCGGAACTCCCGCTCCAGGTCGATCGCCTCGTCGCCGAGGATCCCGGCGAGGTCGCCGATCACCTCTCCGTCGTCGGTGACCACCTTGCCGTCCTCCAGCCGCAGCCGTTCGGTCTCCGCCCACGCGGGGTGGGCGGCGCCGAACCGCTCGCGGCCGCGCCGCAGCACCTCCGCCCGGACCGCCTCGCAGGTGTGCTTGACGGCGCCGCCCGTCATATACGTCTGGCGGGAGGCGGAGGTGGAGCCCGCCGAGCCGACCCGGGTGTCGGCCGGGTGGAGGGTGACCCGGTCGACGCCCAGCTCGGTGCGGGCGATCTGGGCGTGCACGGTGACACCGCCCTGGCCGACCTCGGCCATCGCGGTGTGCACCAGGGCGACCGGCTCGCCGCCGATCACCTCCAGCCGGATCCTGGCGGTGGAGTAGTCGTCGAAGCCCTCGGAGAAGCCGACGTTCTTGATGCCGACCGCATAGCCCACCCCGCGCACCACGGCCTCGCCGTGGGTGGTGTTGGACAGCCCGCCCGGCAGGGCCCGTACGTCCACCGGGCCGCCCGCCGCCTCCCAGGCGCGCTCGGGCGGCATCGGCAGCGCCTTGACGCGGCGCAGCAGCTCGGCGACCGGGGCCGGGGAGTCGACCACCTGCCCGGTGGGCATGGTGGCGCCCTGGGACATGGCGTTGCGCTGCCGGAACTCCACCGGGTCCAGGCCGAGTTCGGCCGCCACCGCGTCCATCTGCGCCTCGTAGGCGAAGCACGCCTGGACGGCGCCGAAGCCGCGCATCGCACCGCAGGGCGGGTTGTTGGAGTAGAGCGCGACGGCCTCGACGTCCACGTTCTCGACGACGTAGGGGCCGATGGACAGGGAGGCGGCGTTGCCGACCACCGCCGGCGAGGAGGAGGCGTACGCGCCGCCGTCCAGGACGATGCGGCACTGGACGTAGAGCAGCCTGCCGTCGCGGGTCGCGCCGTGCTCGTAGGTGAGCTTGGCGGGGTGGCGGTGGACATGGCCGAAGAAGGACTCGTACCGGTTGTAGACGATCTTGACGGGCCGTCCGGTGCGCAGCGCCAGCAGACAGGCGTGGGCCTGCATGGACAGGTCCTCGCGCGCCCCGAACGCCCCGCCGACGCCGGAGAGCGTCAGCCGCACCTTCTCGGCGGGCAGCCCGAGGACCGGGGCGAGCTGGTCACGGTCCACGTGCAGCCACTGGGTGGCGATGTACAGGTCCACCCCGCCGTCCTCGGCGGGCACCGCGAGCCCCGACTCCGGACCGAGGAACGCCTGGTCCTGCATGCCCACCTCGTACGTACGGCGGACCACCACATCGGCGCGGGCCCGGGCGGCGGCGACATCGCCGTGCCGGATGGGCTGGCGGTGCACGATGTTCGGGTGCGGGACGTGGGACGCGTGGTGGTCCCGGCGGCCGGGGTGGAGCAGCGGGGCGTCCGGCGCGGTGGCGGTGGCCTCGTCCACGACCAGCGGCAGCTCCTCGTACTCCACCGCGATCCGGGCGGCGGCGCGGCGGGCGGTCTCGGGGTGGTCGGCGGCGACGATCGCGACGGGCTCGCCGTGGTAGCGGACCCGGTCCTGGGCGAGCACGGGCTGGTCGCGGATCTCCAGGCCGTAGTGGGTCCCGGCGGGCAGGTCGTCATGCGTCATGACGGCGTACACGCCGGGCAGGGCGAGCGCCCCGGCGGTGTCGATGGACCGGATCGCGGCGTGGGCGTAGGGACTGCGGAGGGTGAAGCCCCACAGCATGTCCTCGTGCCACAGATCCGAGGAGTAGGCGAACTCGCCGGTCACCTTGAGGGTGCCGTCCGGGCGCAGGGTGGACTCGCCGACGGTCCCCCGGGTGGCGCCGGTGGCCTGGGTGAGGGTGGTGGGGGCGCTGGCGGTGCGGTCGGCTGCCATGGTCAGACCGCCTCCCCGCTGCGGGCGGCCGCGAGCCGGACCGCGTCGAGGATCTTCTCGTAGCCGGTGCAGCGGCAGAGGTTGCCCGAGAGCGCCTCGCGGATGTCGGCGTCGGAGGGGTCGGGATTGCGCTCCAGCAGCTCATCGGCGGCCACCAGCAGTCCGGGGGTGCAGAAGCCGCACTGGACGGCACCGGCGTCGATGAACGCCTGCTGGACGGGGGCCAGCGGGGCGGCCTCCCCGGACCGCTGCCGGGCGTGGTCCGCGAGCCCTTCGACGGTGACCACCTCGCACCCCTCGGCCTGCCCCGCCGCCACCAGGCAGGCGCACACCGGCACCCCGTCGAGGCGGACCGTGCAGGAGCCGCATTCGCCCTGCTCACAGGCGTTCTTCGAACCGGGAAGCCCCAGCCGCTCGCGCAGCACGTACAGCAGGGACTCGCCCTCCCAGACGTCATCGGCCTCGTACGGCCGCCCGTTGACCGTCATGTTCACGCGCACTGTGCGGCCCTCCCCTCTCCCTCGCGATACGCATCCCAGGTCCAGCCGAGCGTGCGGCGCGCCATGACCCCCACCGCGTGACGGCGGTAGGCGGCGGTGCCGCGTACGTCGTCGATCGGGCGGCAGGCCCCGGCGCACAGCTCGGCGAAGCGCCGGGCGACCGACGGGTCGAGGGGCGCGCCGCTGTCCCAGAAGCCGCCCTCCTCCAGCGCCGCGCCCAGGAACTCCTCGGCCTCGCGGGCCCGTACGGGCGTGGGCGCGGCCGATCCGATGCCGGTGCGCACGGTGCGGGTGCGCGGATGGAGCGCAACGGCGAAGGCGCAGACCGCGATCACCATGGCGTTCCGCGTGCCGACCTTGGAGAACTGCTGCGGACCGTCCGCTCGTCGGATGTGCACCGCCCGGATCAGCTCGTCGGGCTCCAGGGCATGGCGCTTGACCCCGGTGAAGAACTCCTCGACCGGAATCCGCCGGGTGCCGCGCACCGACGCCACCTCCACCTCGGCCCCGGCCGCCAGCAGCGCGGGGTGGGCGTCCCCGGCGGGCGAGGCGGCGCCGAGGTTGCCGCCGACGGTGCCGCGATTGCGGATCTGCGGTGAGCCGATGGTGTGCGCGGCGAGCGCCAGCCCGGGCAGCTCGGTCCGGAGCTCCTCGATGATCCGGGTGTACGGGACGCCCGCGCCCAGCCGGACCGTACGGTCGGTGACCTCCCACTCGGCCAGTTCGGCGACGCGGGTCAGATCGAGCAGATGCTCGGGCCGCCGGTGATCGAAGTTGATCTCGACCATCACATCGGTGCCGCCCGCGATGGGCACGGCGGTGGGGTGCTCGGCCTTCGCGGCGAGCGCCTCCTCCCAGCCGGCGGGGCGCAGGAAGTCCATAGGTCTCTCTTCTCGAATCGTCGGCGTCGGCGTCGTGGGGAGGGGGTCCTCCAAGAACTCTGCACACGGCTCAACGCCAGTAGACCGAGGTGTGGGCCACATGGTGCAGTCACCAAAGACATGAAGCAATTGGCTGGCCAGGCGGCGGGTCTTGTAGATTCGAACGAACGGCGGGGACCGGAAACCTCGCGGTATTCGACCGGCAACACGGAACAAGATCGGCTGGCATCACATGCGGCTGCGCGCACTGCTGGAGAACGACACCCTGGGGCTGCGTCTGCTCGGCGGCGAGGACGAGCTGGACCGCACCGTGCGCGGCGTGATGACCACCGACCTCCGCGACCCCAGCCGCTATCTCTCGGGTGGCGAGCTGGTGCTGACCGGGCTCGCCTGGCGGCGTGAGCCGGAGGACTCCGAGCGGTTCGTCCGCATCCTCGCGGCGGCCGGGGTGGCGGGTCTCGCGGCGGGCGAGGCGGAGCTGGGCGCCGTGCCGGAGGATCTGGTGCTGGCCTGCGGACGGCACCGGCTGCCGCTGTTCTCCGTGGTCGAGGACGTCGCGTTCGCCACGATCACCGAGCATGTGGTGCGCCGGGTCTCCGGTGAGCGGGCCGGGGATCTGGCGGCGGTCGTGGACCGGCACCGCCGGCTGATGACGTCCGGGCCCGCGGGCGGCGGCCCCGAGGTGGCCCTGGACCTGCTCCACTCCGACCTGGACCTGACCGCGTGGGTGCTCTCCCCCACCGGCCGCCGGATCGCGGGCCCGACCGCCGCCGGGGCGACCGCGGAGCCGCCCGCGGCGGTCCGCGCCCAGCTGGCGGGCGAGCTACTGGCCGCCCGGCGCGACGGGCGGCGCGGCCCGCACCGGCTGACCGCCGCGGACGGCATGACGTACTCCCTCTTCCCCATCCGCAGCGGTGACCCCGGCGACGACGTGCGCGAGACCGTGCTGTCCGACTGGGTGCTGGCGGTCGGCGCGGACGCCGACGAATGGCCGGAGGAGCGGCTGGATCTGCTCTACGGGGTCACCCAACTGATCGCGGTCGAGCGCGACCGGCGGGACGCCTCCCGCACGGTGCGGCGCAGGCTCGCCCAGGAGGTACTGGAGCTGGTCCAGTCGGGCGCGCCACCCGCCGAGGTCGCGGCCCGACTGCGAGTGGCCGCACCGGTCCTGCTGCCGGGCCTCGGCACGGCGCCGCACTGGCAGGTGGTGGTGGCCCGGGTGGAGTGGGGCGTCACGGCGGCGGAGCAGGAGCGCGGCGGGAACGGCGGAACGCGGGGCGGCGGGGACGCCGGGGCGCAGCTGGGTAGCGCGGGGAAGGGCGCGTACGGCGGGGCCCGGGGAGGCCGGGACGGCGGGGCGCGAGGCGGCCCGGATGGCGGGGCGCGGAAGAGTTCGGCCGGCGGGGCGCGGGAGGGCGCCGCGTGGGACGGGAGCGCGCGGGACCTTGGCGCTCGGAAGGGCCTGGCGCAGGACGGCGCCGCGTGGGACCGGAGCGCTCGGGAGGGCTTGGCGCAGGACGGCGGGGGGCGGGAGCGGGGCGCGCGGGAGGGCTTCTCGCCGGACAGCGGGGGCGTCCCCGGCGGCCGGGTGGCCCAGTCGTTGCTGGAGGAGATCCTGGTCGACCCGTACGAGACCGGGCCGGAGCCCTCGGACCGGATCGCCGTGGCGTACGCCGGTGACGAGGCGGTGGCACTCGTACCGCTCCCGGCGCTCTCCGACGGCCCGTCGGACCGCGCCACGGACCACCCGGAGGCGGAGGGGATCCAGGCCGACGCGCTGCTCGCCGCCGTCCGGGAGCCGCTCTCCCGGGGTCTGGACGGCGACGGCCGGCTGACCCTCGGCGTCAGCGCCGCCGTGCACTCCGCCGACGGGCTGCGCGGCGCCCTGGAGGAGGCCCGGCACGCCCGGCGCGTGGCAGCCGCGCGCCCCGGGCGGGTGTGCGCGGCCGGGCATCAGGAGCTGGCCTCGCACGTCCTGCTGCTCCCGTTCGTCCCGGACGATGTGCGGCGCGCCTTCACCGCCCGGCTGCTGGACCCGCTGCGCGAGTACGACCGGCGCCACCGGGCCGAGCTGATCCCGACGCTGGAGGCGTTCCTGGACTGCGACGGCTCCTGGACGCGCTGCGCCGCCCGGCTCCATCTGCACGTCAACACGCTGCGCTACCGGGTCGGCCGGATCGAGCAGCTGACCGGGCGCGAGCTGTCGCGCCTGGAGGACAAGCTGGACTTCTTCCTCGCGCTGCGCATGAGCTGACGCGCCGCGGAAGCGCCCCCTGAAGCGCCGCGAAGCGACCGCTGAAGCGCCCGCGGAAGCGTCTGAGGAGACACCAGCGGAAACGTCTGCGGAAGCATCCGCGGAAGCGCCCGGAGCGCATCTCCGTGCCCCACCGCGACATCACCCTTGCCAGGGGTTTGTGAATTCATTCACACCAACCTCTTGGCCGGGCGCGCGCATTCATGCTGAGATTCGCCCACGGCTTCCGGCTCGATGGCGCGCTTGGGGAGGGCAATGTGGCGGACACCGCCATGTCACCACCTGGATCGTCAGGTTCCCATTCCGAGGTACGAACGGGGCGCGGGCTCGACCCGCTTGTGGACGACCCACTCGACACGGCGGTATGGCGGCTGCGCTCGCGCGGCTGCTGGAAGGACGCCGCCGAGCTGCTCACCCCGCGGGCGGCGGACGACGCCTCGGCCGCGCTCAAGCGCAGCGTCGTCCTGACGGAACGGTGCATGTACACCTCGACCGGCTGGGACGCGGCCGAGGACGCCCTGCGGGCGGCGGAGGCGCTCGCGCTCACCGACACCGAGCGCGGTGCGACCGCGTGCGAGCGGGGCTATCTGGCGTACGCGTCCACGCTGCTCGGGGTGCGGGACCGGGCCGACGAGGCGCGGACCGCGCTCGGCCGCGCCGCCGCGCTGCTCTCACCGGGCTCCCCGATCCGGCCGCTGCTGGACTTCCGGCGCGGGCTGATCTCCCAGCACCTGGCCCACAACCCGACCGGCGCCCTGGCCGCCTTCCAGCGCGCCCACGCGGGCGCGGCGGCCCACGGCGACACCCTGCTGCGCTCGTTCACCTGGCGCCATCTGGCCGCCATGGCGGAGGCGGACGGCGATCTGCCCGACGCGCGGCACGGCTTCGCGGAGTCGCTGCGGATCCGTGAGGAGCTGGGCTACCTGGTCGGCATCGCCCCGGCCCTCGCCGCCCTGGCCGACGTGGAACCCGACCCCGACGAGGCCACCCGCCTCCGCACCGAGGCCGGCCGCCTGGTCCGCCTCCTGGGCGGCGTCCCCGTCTGGCTCGCGGAACAACTGGCGACCCCCGAGGCCACCACCGACGGACAGTGAGGCCCGTACAGTGAACGGACAGTGAGGCCCGTACAGTGAAACGTGCAGGTGAGGCACCGCGAAACCGCGGGCGGCCGAGCTCGCGGCCATCGCCGACCGTCCCGGATCGTCCTCCGGTCGTCCGCAACTGACCCGGCACCGCACACGCGGATCGCACGGCACCCGCTCGGATCCGTGCCAGTGATACGTCCCGGGCGCTGCGAGGGGCTGGTCGGACGACTACTGCCTCGATGACCGCGCGTCGTATGCGCGCTGCGCCGACAGGACCGCGTCGCTGTGCTCGATCGTCCATTCGTGCAGGCATGTGAAAGGGCCGCGGAACGACTCGCCGAGTGGTGTGAGGGAGTACTCCACGCCGAGCGGGGAGGTCTCGAGCACCCGGCGCCGGATCATGCCGTTGCGTTCGAGCCTGCGCAGTGTCTGGGTCAGTACCCGCTGTGTGACGCCCTCCAGCTGTCGCTTGATCTCGTTGAACCGCGTCGGTTGCTCCAGCACCGCCATGACCATCATCGACCACTTGTCGGAGATCTGATCGAGGATGGGCCGGCTCGGGCACTCGGCACTGAACCGCGGGGTGTCACGGGGCGGCAGGGGCGAGGGGTTGGTATCCATCATGATCCTTGGTTGTCGAAAAGTGCGTTATTGACCGTTCACGGCGCACAGCCCAGGGTTGGTATCCATCGCAAACCTACTGGCTCATCGCAAACCTTGGGATACTCATGAACCTGGACCAGTACACGACACTCCGCGTCGCCATCGATGCCGGAGTCGCGCGGATCACCTTGGACAACCCCCCTGTCAACGTGCTCAGCGGGACCCTGATCCGCGAACTGCACGACGCTCTCGGGACGCTGCGGGACGACCGCTCAGTCCGCGTCATCGTGTTCTCCAGCGCCAATCCCGAGTTCTTCATCGCCCACGTCGACATCCACATCCTCGACGAGATGGAGGAGCTGCAGGAGATCGCGGACCGCAACCCGGATGCCAATCTGTTCCAGGGGGTCGGCGAACTGCTGCGTCACCAGCCGCAGGTGACGATCGTCAAACTGGCGAGCAAGGTCCGGGCCGGAGGCGCCGAGTTCGTCACGGCGGCCGACATGACCTTCGCCGCGCGGGAGACCGCGGGCATCGGCCAGCCCGAGGTACTGATGGGTATCGTGCCGGGCGGCGGAGGCACGCAGTACCTGCGTGACCGGGTCGGCCGCAACCGGGCGCTGGAGCTGCTGCTCACCGGTGACCTGGTGGATGCGGACACCGCGGCCGCCTACGGGTGGATCAACCGCGCGGTGCCCGCGGCCGAGCTGGACGCGTTCGTCGACGGGGTGGCGGAGAAGATCGCCGCACTCTCCCCTGAACTCATCGCCGCCGCCAAGCGGTTGGTCCCTCCGGCGGACCTGACCGACGGCCTGCGGGCGGAAAACGACGCATGGGCCGAGCTGGTGAGCGGGGATCTGCCGCCTCGGCTCATGACGGGCGCTCTGGAGCGCGGTGTGCAGACCCCGGCGGGGGAACGCGACCTGGAGTCGGTCATGCGAAGCCTCGCCGCCACCCTGTAGAGCCGGAAGTCACGGCCCGGGGTGCCGATGCCCCGCGGCAGGCTCGATACGTCTCAGCTGACCGTTCGCGAGGCGGCGGTCTCACGGCCGAGAACATCAGACCACGCCGCGCTACCCGGGCCCGGCCGTGGTGACGTGCGCGATCCCTGGCCGGTGCCAGGGATCGCACCACGACCAAGAGGAGAGATGAACCAATGAGGGCAGCCTTCTACGACACGCCCGGTCCCGCGAGAAGCGTGCTGCGGGTGCTCGACGTCGATCGCCCCGAACCCGGCCCCGGCCAGGTCCGCGTCCGCGTCGCACTCTCGGCGATCAATCCGGGCGACATGTTCATGCGGCTGAACTCCACCGCGCAGGACTTCCAACGCGTCGGCGAGCACACCGGACGCATCCCGCACCAGGACGGCACAGGCACGATCGACGCGGTCGGCACGGGCGTCGACCCGAGCCGGATCGGCGAACGCGTGTGGATCTGGATGGCCGGCGCGGGCCATCCGTGGGGGACCGCGGCGGAGTGGACCGTAGTCCCCTCCGAGCAGGCCGTTGCGCTGCCGGACGGGATCTCCGACGAGCTCGGCGCCTGCCTCGGCATACCGGCGATGACCGCGCACTGGTGCCTGCACGCCGACGGCTCGCCCCGCGACCGCACCGTACTCGTCGCAGCCGGTGCGGGCGCCGTCGGGCACTACGCGATCGAACTCGGCCGGATCGCGGGCGCAACGATCGCGACGACGGTCAGCGGGCCGGAAAAGGCCAAGTTGGCCAGGGCCGCGGGTGCGGAACTCGTCGTCAACTACCGCGACGCCGACGCCGCACAGCAGATCCTCGACGGAGTCGGGCCCGTCGACCGGATCATCGAGGTCTCGCTGACCGACAACCTCGAACTGGACCTGGCCGTCGCCGGCCCGGGAGCAACCATCGTGACCTACGCAGCGCAACCCGACGACCCGACAGTGCCGGTTTTCCGGCTCATGTGGTCCAACCTGGTGCTGCGGTTCGCGCTGTTCCTGACCGAGCCGCGGGACGCGCTGCTGCGCGCCGCCGCTGAGATCACCGCAGCCCTGCGCGAGGACGCTCTCACGCCGCTGCCAGTGCACTCCTTCAGCCTCGACGAGGTGGCCGCCGCACACGAGGCCGTCGAGAACGGCATCATCGGGAAGGCCGTACTCGACCTGCGCTGATCAGGCGCACAACCTGCCCAGCAGCGGCCGCGACCGCTCCACCATCCAGGCCCCGGACGCGTCGGGCCCGGGGGGCGCATCAGCTCCGCCCGCGGTACGCCAGGGCGCCTGCGACCCCCAGCCCTCAGATCGTCGGGGCGAAGTGGGCCCTGGTGAGGGATTCGACCGTGTCGAGGTCGCGGGCGGCCAGGGCGTCGAGGAGGGCCATGTGCTCCTCCGCGTCGGCGACGAGGTCGGCGGTGCGCGTGACACGGCCGCAGGCCAGGGGCCACTGGGCGCGGCGGTGCAGATCGTCGGCGACGATCACGAGCTGCTGGTTTCCGGCCAGGCCGAGCACCGTCTGGTGGAAGGTGCGGTCCGACTCCAGGTAGGCGGCCCGGTCGCCCCGTACGGCGGCCGCCGCCGTCGCCTCGGCGAAGGGCCGCAGCCCGGCCCAGCGCTCGGGCGCGATCGCCTCCGCCAGGCCGAGCATCACCGGGACCTCCAGCAGCGCCCGCACCTCCGCGAGCTCGGCCAGCTCGCGCTCGCTGCGGCGGGCGACCCGGAAGCCCCGGTTGGGCACCACCTCGACCGCGCCCTCGCCCGCGAGCTGCTGCATGGCCTCCCGTACGGGGGTGGGAGAGACGCCGAAGCGGTCGGCGAGCACCGGCGCGGAGTACACCTCGCCCGGGGTCAGCTCACCGCCGGCCAGCGCGTCCCGCAGTGCGTCCAGGATCTGGCCGCGCACCGAGTGCCGGCGCGGGGACCTGCGTGCCGCGGGCGCGCCGCAGGAGGGCAGCGGCTCCATCGCCGACCGTGCTTCGGACTGATCCACTCCGGTCCTCCTGACATCCCATCGAAACGATATGCGGAGGCCGCCCCGGGGCAAAGCCCGTAAACATCATTTAAGGTCGCGGTAACGTTGCGCCTCGTGCACGGACCGTAGCTCAACCGGCTAGCCGGTCGGTCGGATTACCCGCGATCAGGTTCCGTGAATAGAATCAAGCCGCTTGCACAGCGCGAGTGTTCGGATCGCATCGCACCTATCCGCGTGTCCCCCCGCCTACTTGGCGGCCTCTTGTCCCAAAACCGCTCGAGGCCCGGCAGGATTCCGCCAGGATGTCGCGCGCGGTAGGCCGCACTGCGGCCAGAACTTCATGGAAGCCAATCAAGGGGCACCGGATGAGACTGACCGACATATCGCTGGTTCTGCCAGTCGTCGTGGCGCTCGCCGGCGTCGTGGGGGCGGCGGTTGTCCTCGCGCGCGGCCGACGGAAGAAGGACGAGAACGTCATCACCGACTCCTGGGAGCGCAGCGAGGAGCGTCGGCGCCGTAAGGAGGCCATCTACGGGATGGCCGCCTATGTTCTGCTGTTCTGCTGCGCCGGGGTGGCCGCGGCGCTCTCCTTCCAGGGCCTGGTGGGCTTCGGGCGGGAGAACCTGGCGCTGTCAGGCGGCTGGGAGTACCTGGTGCCGTTCGGGCTCGACGGCGCGGCGATGTTCTGCTCGGTGCTGGCGGTGCGGGAGGCCAGCCACGGTGACGCCGCGCTCGGCTCGCGCATGCTGGTCTGGCTGTTCGCGGGCGCCGCGGCCTGGTTCAACTGGGTGCACGCGCCGCGCGGCATGGGCCACGCGGGCGCCCCGCAGTTCTTCGCGGGCATGTCGCTCTCGGCCGCGGTCCTCTTCGACCGGGCCCTGAAGCAGACCCGCCGGGCCGCGCTGCGCGAGCAGGGCCTGGTGCCGCGGCCGCTGCCGCAGATCCGCGTCGTGCGCTGGCTGCGCGCTCCGCGCGAGACCTTCGCCGCCTGGTCGCTGATGCTGCTCGAGGGCGTGCGGACGCTGGACGAGGCGGTCGAGGAGGTCCGTGAGGACCGGCGCGAGAAGGAGCAGAACCGCGCCCGCCGACGCGACCAGGAGAAGCTGGACCGGGCCCGGATCCGGGCGATCAACCGGCAGCACCGGATGTGGGGCCGCCGCGGCGGCCGTCAGGTGGAGGTCACCGCCGCCACCCCGCCGCCCGCGCAGCTCAGTTCGGAGCCTGCCATAGGCGAGAAGGTGCTGGAGACCTCCGGGGCCCCGGAGCAGGCCCAGCTGGCCGCCGCCTCCACCCGGCCCGCCCTGCGGTCCGCGGGCGGCGCCGAGTCCGCGAGCGGCGACCTGGGCCATGACCGGGACAAGGACCGCGACCGGGATTTCAGCTTCGGCTTCGGTGAGAAGGACAAGGACGCCGAGGCCGACCGTCCCCACACCATCGACCTCACGGCCGAGGACGACACCCTCACCATCCCGCGGCTGGACTCCCTCGAGGAGAAGCTGGCGCAGATCGAGCGCGCCTTCGGCTGAGCGGGGCTGAGGCGGCGGCCGGGGCGGGGGCGCGGGTCCCCGCCCGCCGCCCGGCGGGTCCGTACCGCGCAACGCGCCGACGCGTCAGGCGTCAGCACACGCCACACGTCGGGCACCGACGCGTCACACCTCCGCGCCACACGTGCCACGCTTGCCACACGTGCCACGCGTCCACGGAGCAGCGGCTACGGAACGCCCTCGGCTTCGAGTTCGAACCACAGGACCTTGCCCACCCCGTGCGCCCGCACGCCCCAGGCGTCCGCGAGCGTATGCACCAGCAGCAGTCCCCGCCCGGATGTGCTGTCCTCGGCGGGCCGGTCGCGCAGCGTCGGGTGCCGGGACACGAAGTCCCGCACCTCCACCCGTAATCGCCCGGTGACGCGCGCGCCCGGCCCGTCCCCCAGCGAGGCCGTGACCTGCGCACCGCGGCCGGTGTGCACCAGCGCGTTGGTCACCAGCTCGCTGGTGAGCAGCTCGGCGAGATCGGCCCGGCCGGGTTCTCCCCAGTGCCGCAGCATCTCGCGCAGCTCCGCGCGGACCCGCGCCACCGCCGCGAGATCGTCGTGCGCCAATCGCTGGGTCAGAACCGGGCCACGCTCCACCGGAACACCCTCCGGAACGGCCTCCGCGGCCTTCGGCCTCGCATCCGGCCGACCGTGTCCATACCCCCGGCTCGGCCGTACAGGCTGACGCTTCATCCTCCCCCGCCCCGGCCGCCGCCATCGCGGCGGCCAGCGTCGAATGTCGTCGAACACGCTCACGGAAATGCATGCCCGCGTGTGGCCCCCCACACACCGAGGGAACTGTTGGGAATGATCCCCTGAGTGATCCGCTGAGTGATCCCCCGAGCTCGAACCGAGGAGCCGTGATGCACGACGACCGACCACTGGTGGAGGGGCGCCTGGACCGCGCGCTGCGCCAGTTCATCAGGCCCGCCCAGTACACGGCCCGGGTGCCGCTCACCCTCTCCGCGTGGCGCACCCCCGGTGAGCCGGTGCCGGTCGCGGAGGCGCTGGCGGGCACCTACGAGCCGTTCACCACCGGCACGGACTGGGGCAGTCCGTGGTCCACCTGGTGGTTCCGGCTGGAGGGCGCGGTGCCCGAGGGCTGGGCGGGGCGGCGGGTGGAGGCCGTCATCGACCCGGGCTTCACCGACGACGCCCCGGGGTTCCAGGCCGAGGGGCTGGTGTACGACGCGGAGGGAGTGCCGATCAAGGGCATCCATCCGCGCAACCGCCACATCCCCGTAGCCGCCCCCGCGGCCGGTGGCGAGCCCGTACGGCTGCTGCTGGAGGCCGCCGCCAACCCGTCCGTGCTGCGCGACGGCTTCATTCCGACCCGGCTCGGCGACGTACTGACCGCCGGGGACGAGCCGCTGTACCGTTTCGCTTCGGCCGAGCTGGCCGTCCTCGACGAGACCGTCTGGCATCTGGTCCTGGACATCGAGGTGCTATCGGAGCTGATGCACGAGCTGCCGGAGGACCGGCCGCGCCGCCATGAGATCCTGCGCGCCCTGGAGAACGCGCTGGACGCGCTCGACCTGCACGACGTCCCCGGCACCGCGGCCGCCGCCCGCGCCGAGCTGACCGACGCGCTCGGCCGTCCCGCGCACTCCAGCGCGCACCGGGTCTCGGCGGCCGGGCACGCCCACATCGACTCGGCGTGGCTGTGGCCGCTGCGCGAGACGGTGCGCAAGGCGTCCCGCACCTTCGCCAACGTCACCGCGCTCGCGGGCGAGTACCCGGAGCTGGTCTTCGCCTGCTCGCAGGCGCAGCAGTACGCCTGGGTCAAGGAGCACCAGCCGCACATCTGGGAGCGGATCAAGAAGGCGGTGGCGGACGGCAACTGGGCGCCGGTGGGCTCGATGTGGGTCGAGTCGGACGCCAACATGCCCGGCGGTGAGGCGCTGGCCCGGCAGATCGTGCACGGCAAGCGGTTCTTCCTGGAGGAGCTGGGGGTGGACACCGAGGAGATCTGGCTGCCGGACTCCTTCGGCTACACGGCCGCCTTCCCGCAGCTCGCCAAGTTGGCGGGGGTGAAGTGGTTCCTCACCCAGAAGCTGTCGTGGAACCAGTCCAACAAGATGCCGCACCACACCTTCTGGTGGGAGGGCATCGACGGCACCCGGGTCTTCACCCACTTCCCGCCGGTGGACACCTACAACGCCCAGTTCAGCGCCTCCGAACTCGCCCACGCCGAGAAGAACTTCGCCGACAAGGGGCTGGCCACGCGCTCGCTGGTGCCCTTCGGCTACGGCGACGGCGGTGGCGGCCCCACCCGCGAGATGCTGGAGAAGGCGCGGCGGCTCGCCTCCCTCGAGGGCTCGCCGACCGTCGAGATCCAGCCACCTTCGGTGTTCTTCACCGAGGCCGAGCGGGAGTACGGGGCCAAGGCGCCGGTGTGGTCGGGCGAGCTGTATCTGGAGCTGCACCGGGCCACGTACACCACCCAGGCCAAGACCAAGCAGGGCAACCGGCGCGGCGAGCATCTGCTGCGCGAGGCCGAGCTGTGGGCCACGGCCGCCGCGCTGCACACGCCCGGCTACGCCTATCCGTACGACGAGCTGGACCGGATCTGGAAGACGGTGCTGCTGCACCAGTTCCACGACATCCTGCCCGGCTCGTCCATCGCCTGGGTGCACCGCGAGGCGCGGGACACCTACGAGATGGTGTTCGCCGAGCTGGAGGAGATCATCGCGGGGGCGGTGGCCGCGCTGGGCGGCGGCGGGCCCGCCGTGCTCAACGCCTCGCCGTACGAGCGCGAGGAGATCGCCGTCCTGGACGCGCGGACGACCGCCGCCCTGCCGTCCGGGGCCCCGGTCCAGCCGCTGGGCGAGGGCCGTACGGCGGTCGCGGTGCGGGTCGCCGGGCTGGGCGCGGCACCCCTGGGGACCGCCCCGCAGACACCCGCGGCCGCCGGCGGCGCACCCCATGGGGCGCCGCCGGTGACCGCCCTGAGCGACGGCCAGTCCATCGTCCTGGACAACGACCGGCTGCGGGTGACCATCGACGCCGAGGGGCTGCTCACCTCGGTGCTGGACCTGGACGCGAGCCGTGAGGTGCTGGCCCCCGGCGCCCGCGGCAACCTCCTCCAGCTCCACCCCGACCACCCCAACCACTGGGACGCCTGGGACATCGACCGGCACTACCGCCGCAGCCACACCGACCTGACCGACGCCGAGTCCGTCGAGCTGATCGAGTCCGGTCCGCTGCGCGCCACGGTCCGGGTCATACGGTCCTTCGGCGCCTCCCGCATCACCCAGGAGCTGACGCTGGCCGCGGGCAACCGTCGCCTCGACATCGCCACGGAGGTGGACTGGCAGGAGTCGGAGAAGGTCCTCAAGGCGGCGTTCCCGCTGGACATCCACGCCAAGGTGTCCACCGCGGAGATCCAGTTCGGCCATGTGGACCGCGCCACCCACACCAACACCAGCTGGGACGCGGCCCGGTTCGAGATCTGCGCCCACCGCTGGCTGCGGGTCGCCGAGCCCGGGTACGGGGCGGCGCTGCTCAACGACTCCACGTACGGCCACGATGTGACCCGTACGGCGCACGACGGTGGCGCGGGCACGGACGGGGGCGCGGGCGAGGGCACCGGCGAGGGCGAGGTGCTGGGCACCACCGTGCGGCTCACCCTGCTGCGCGCCCCGCACAGCCCCGACCCGGAGACCGACCTGGGCGTCCACCGCTTCCGCTACGCCCTGCTGCCGGGCGCGGGCGTCGCCGAGGCGGTCGCGGAAGGGCTCGCCCTCAACCTGCCGCTGCGCGCCCTCCCCGCCGGACCGGCCGAACGGGCGCCGCTGGTGTCCGTGGACAACCCCGCGATCACGATCGAGTCGGTCAAGCTCGCCGAGGACCGCAGCGGCGATGTGGTGGTGCGGCTGTACGAGTCCCAGGGCGGCCGCGCGGCGGGCACGCTGGTCACCGGCTTCCCGGTGCTCGGGGCGGAGGTGACTGACCTGCTGGAGCGCCCGCTCCACGAGGCGGCCACGGGCCCGGGCGGGCTGACCCTGGCACTGCGCCCGCACCAGATCCTGACGCTGCGGCTGCGGCCGGTGGGCGGCTGACCGGCGCATACGGTCTGACGGCTATACGACGGGCGGTCGTCCGCAGCGAGTCAGCTGGACGACCGTCCGCCAACTCATCGGCGCCCGGGTGCCGTGCCCCCCGCGCAGCCCTTCGCGTAGCCCGCTCAGAGAAGCGCGGAGGGCCGCGCGGTCGCGGAACCGCCACAGGGTCAGGGCCAGCCAGGTGGGGAGGTTGAAGGGGATGAGAACCCGGGGCAGGTTGCGACGGGCGAGCCAGACACGGTTGCGGGCGTTGAGCCGGTAGAAGGTGACGTGGCGGGCCGGGTTGGTCGCCGGGTGGTGGACGGTGACGGCGGGCAGGTACCGGCCGGTGTAGCCTCGGTCCCACAGTCGCCAGGCCAGGTCGATGCCCTCGTGGAAGAGGAAGAAGTGGCCCGGCCATCCCCCGACGGCCTGGAAGGCGGAGCGGCGGATCAGAACGACGCCTTCGGCCATGACGGTCACGGTGCCGGGCCGAGCGGGGTCGGAGGCCTTCAGCCGGGGCACCCAGCGGCGCTGGGTGACGCCGCTGTTGGGGTCGATGATGCGGGGCTGTACATAAGCGAGCCGGGCGTCGCAGTCGAGTTCGGTGGCGAGCCGGGCCAGGGCGTCGGTGGCTGGGAGGACGGCGTCGTTGTCGAAGAAGAACAGGTAGTCGCGGTCGTCGGTGACAGCGGCGGCGCCGACGTTGCGGCCCTCGGGGATTCCGACGTTCTCCGGCAGTTCGATGGTGCGCACCCCCGCGGGGACCTGGGCAGGGCGGCAGCCGTTGCCGACGACCACCACGTCGAGATCGACGCCCTGCTGAGCCAGCAGGGAGGCCATGGCCCGAGGGAACTCCTCGGGCCGGTCGTTCATGGTCAGCACCACCGCGCCGACCTTGGGACGCGGGGCGCCAGCGGTCACGGAAGGGTCCTCACTACGTACGGGTCACCTCGTGTTCGCGTGACAGTCACCAGAGCGTCACTGTCAGCTCAGGCAGCCTACTGGGCGCCGATCGCCTGCGGCGGCGCGTTGGCCATCGAGCCGTGGGTGAAGGAGCCGATCATCCGGCGGCGGCCGTTGGGGGACAGATAGCGCGCGGCCCACACATTGCACATCCCGGTGTCCACGGTGAAGATCGCGTCATCGGCGGCCTCCTCGTCCAGCACCGACGCCACGAACTCCGGGGTGGATCGGGATCGCCCCAGACGGCGAGGTCCAGCTTGGAGCGGGTTGTCGTACTGGACGAAGGTGCGTATCTCGACGCCATGAGGAAGCCCCGCCCGGCGCCACAGGGAAGCGCACGGACGGGGCCGTTGACGGGTGCTGGCTGACCTACGAGACGACGCCCGTTCCACTGCACCTGCTACACGGGACGGCATACATCGCGCCGTCCTCACCGACAAGCACAGTCGCCGAGAATCGGCGCCGAGCTCGATGAGGCGGTCCCCACCGGCGTCTGCGTCCGGCCCAGCAGCCACAGGCATCGTCCGGGAGTGCTGACGGCGCCTGGAACCGACTCGCGAACCGGACTACGTCGACCGCACGAGGGTTCACCCATTGCGACATAGCGGCCGCCACCTCCTGTAGCCGAGAGTACGTGCCGCGCGTCGGGCTGTCAGCGCGTCAACTCAGTTCGGGCCCGTGTTGCTACAGTCGCCGGTGCATGTGCCCTCGCCTCCGGGCTCACTGTGCTCACATCCGGCCGCGACCAGGATGCTCTGGTCGGTCGGCGCCAGCCACAGCGCGTCATCCACGGTGAACCCCGCCTGGGCGATCATCTCCTGGGTGCGCGTCAGCTCGCCCGCGTCGTGGCGGGACGGGTTCGGCGGCTCCGGCATGTGATGCACGAAATGGCCCAACCCCTCGCACAGCTCGCTGTAGACGCGGGTGTGAAGGATGAGGGCGTGCCAGCCCTCGTCGACCACCCGGGACGGGCGAAGCCGGGCGTCCGGGAAGGCGGCGCAGGTCGCGGTGAACTTGACGGCCTCGTCGACGATCCGCTCGGCCATACCCGGCTCCATGCCGGGGTTGTTGTCCAAGACAGTCCGGATCACTCCGGCCCGCTTGGGTCGTTCCAGTAACGCAGTAACGTTGCTCATACGCGTGCCTCTTCTCTGTGAGTGGTGCGCTGCCCTCGTCCCGGTCACTGGCCACCAACCATCCGACCGGGACGAGGTTGTGTGCGACCCCCGCCCCTCATCCCGTCGCACGTCACCGAGACTCGGAGCAGGGACCACGGTCCGAAAGGAGCCGACCAAGGTACTTCCGGACCGCTTCCTGCCTGCCAGGCGTTCCAGCACCCAACAGGTAGGGGTTTACGCGGGAGCCTCCGAGATGATCACGGCATGCGCGTCTTCGAGGCTCCTCGACGAGTCCGCCAGATACCACGACGACGCCCTGATGGCCGCGCGTCCCCGGTCCTCGAACGACACCGCAGCCTCACGGGGTGCCAAGGTCGCGACGCGCTTGACCGCTTCTCGTCGGGACAGGTAGTCGACGCCCCGGCCAGGGAACCAGCTCATGCCGTCGCCCCGTCATGCCGGACCAGCGTCGCACCCGGGCCGATCTGCTTCCCGCTAGCGCGAAGCCGACGCACAACCACGTCTCGCGAGTTGCCAGGGGCTTGCTCGTCACTGAGGGCTACGCACACACCTCCGACGTCGCTGACCGTCTGCCGCAGTGTGTTACGCGCTGCCTCGTCGAACGCGATCCGATGCCAGTCGGCGACGAGACAGATGATTCGCCGCTCCCGGCCCTCGTGCTCCATCGCGGCGACCATGCCCGTCCAGAACGTCCGTCGCAGGGCTACAGCGTTGGCCCCGCGGTCCACCCACTGCCCCGCGACTGTCCACCCCAGTTCGCGGGCGAACTGACGACAGGTGAGGATCCGATCATCCGCTGAATCCTCTGCTGTGACCTCACGGTCGTAGATGAATGCGAGGATCGGCTTCGTTGCGTCGCTGTCCATGTACATACTGTCGCCGCCTTGACAGGACGTTTGAACCTCTCGGGACGGGACAGCCAGGACAGCTTCACGCTATGGTCCCAAGTGTCCCAAACATCCGGGGGAGGAATCTTGAACGAAGCCCTTCGAAATGCTATGGCGCAAGCGGAGGTAAGTACTAGCCGCCTCGCTCGTATGGTGGGAGTGTCCACCAAGACAGCGGAGCGCTGGTTGAAGGATCCCGGTCGGGCTCCACATCCCGACACGAGGATCGCCGTCGCTAAGGCGTTAGGAGCAGATGAGGGCATGCTGTGGCCAAGGGCAGCCAGATCGGTTGTCAAGACGGGGGCAAGCCGCGAAATCATCCAAGCCTATCCATACCGCAATGCCTGCCCCACGACCGTGTGGGGGCAGTTGATCGACGCCGCGACACACTGCATCACCTTTGCCGGATACACCAACTACTTCGTCTGGCAGGAGCAATCACGTCTCGTCGACCGGTTGGCAGCCAAAGCGGCGGCTGGTTGTGCTGTGCACTTCCTCATCGGCGACCCGGAATCAGAGGTGACTCGGCGTCGAGAGGAGATCGAGGGCGTCCCACTCACCGTCAGCACACGCATCCAGATCACCCTTGATGCGCTGTCGAAGCTGAAGCATATTGACGGCGTCGACGCTCGGTTCAGTGATGATCACATTGCCTTGTCGGTGTTCAGCTTCGACTCCGAAATGCTGGTGACTCCGCACCTGTCGAGTCTGCTCGGCCATGAGTCACCGATGTTCCACCTGCATCGGATGGGCGACGATGGGCTGTACGACCGATTCGCCGGCCACGTGTCCGCACTCTGGGAGAACGGACGGCCCGTCTGGGAGTAGCCACCCGGAACGCAAACAGCCCCCGCCGGATGATCCCGACGGGGCTGCTGCGTTACTGGTCATTTCGTCTGGCGGGAGGCCGGTCAGGGGCGCGGTACGTTGCGGAGGTTGGAGCGGGCCATTTGGAGCATTCGGCCGACGCCGCCTTCCAGCACCATCTTGCTGGCCGAGAGCGCGAAGCCGGTCACCATCTCGGCCTTGATCTTGGGTGGGATGGACAGCGCGTTGGGGTCCGTGACGATGTCCAGGAGCGCGGGCCCCTTGTGGTGCAGTGCGGCGCGCAGCGCGGACCGCAGGCGCTTGGGCTTCTCCACCCGCTCGCCGTACACCCCGGCGGCGCGGGCGATCTGGGCGAAGTCGGGGTTGCGGTAGCCCGTGCCGTGCGCGGGCAGGCCCGAGACCAGCATCTCCAGCTCGACCATGCTCAGCGCGGAGTTGTTGAAGAGGATCACCTTCACCGGCAGGTCGTACTGGACGAGGGTGAGGAAGTCGCCCATCAGCATGGTGAATCCGCCGTCGCCGGACATTGAGATCACCTGGCGGCGGCGGTCCATGAACTGGGCGCCGATCGCCTGCGGCAGTGCGTTGGCCATCGAGCCGTGGGTGAAGGAGCCGATCATCCGGCGGCGGCCGTTGGGGGACAGATAGCGGGCGGCCCACACATTGCACATCCCGGTGTCCACGGTGAAGATCGCGTCGTCGGCGGCCTCCTCGTCCAGCACCGACGCCACGAACTCCGGGTGGATCGGGATGTGCTTGTCGACCCGGCGGGTGTACGCCTTGACCACGCCCTCCAGCGCGTCGGCGTGCTTCTTCAGCATGCGGTCGAGGAAGCGGCGGTCGGTCTTGGGGTGCACCTTCGGCGTCAGACAGCTCAGCGTCTCCCGGACGTCGCCCCAGACGGCGAGGTCCAGCTTGGAGCGGCGGCCGAGGTGTTCGGCGCGGACGTCCACCTGTACGGTCCGCACATCGGCGGGCAGGAAGGCGCCGTACGGGAAGTCGGTGCCCAGCAGGATCAGCAGATCGCATTCGTGGGTGGCCTCGTACGCCGCGCCGTAGCCGAGCAGACCGCTCATGCCGACGTCGTAGGGGTTGTCGTACTGGATCCACTCCTTGCCACGCAGGGCGTGCCCCACCGGCGCCTTCAGCAGCTCGGCGAAGGCCATCACCTCCTCGTGCGCCCCGGCGCAGCCCCGGCCGCAGAAGAGCGTCACCCGCCCCGCCTCGTTGACCATGCGGGCGAACCGGTCGATCTCCTCGTCCCCCGGGCGCACGGTGGGCCGGGACGTCACCAGGGCGTGCTCCTCGGCACGCTCGGGCGCCGGGCGGGCGGCGATGTCGCCGGGGAGTGCCACCACACTCACCCCGCTGCGGCCGATCGCGTGCTGGACGGCGGTCTGCAGGACGCGCGGCATCTGCTGGGGGTGGGAGATCAGCTCGCAGTAGTGGCTGCACTCCTGGAACAGCCGCTCGGGGTGGGTCTCCTGGAAGTAGCTGGTGCCGATTTCGCTGCTGGGGATGTGCGAGGCGAGCGCGATGACCGGGGCCATGGAGCGGTGGGCGTCGTAGAGCCCGTTGATCAGATGGACGTGCCCGGGGCCGCAGGAGCCCGCGCAGGCGGCGAGGGAGCCGGTGAGCTGCGCCTCGGCACCGGCGGCGAAGGCGGCGGTCTCCTCGTGCCGCACCTGGATCCAGTCGATCGCGGCGTTGCGGCGGACCGCGTCCACCACGGGGTTGAGGCTGTCGCCGACGACGCCGTACAGCCGCCGCACACCGGCGCGCACCAGGATGTCCACGTATTGCTCCGCCACGGTCTGCTTGGCCATCGCGCGCCCTCATCCCTCTCGTCGTCCAGGGTCGATGGGATCGGTGACGCGTGTCCGCCACCTTGTACCTCTTGTCCATCAACCCATGGACGGCGCGCTTACGCCTCCCAGACGGCGGCCGCCGTACGGTCGTCGGCGTAGCCCTTCACCCCGGTCTGGACGTCGGCGAGGAACGCGGCGAGACCCGGTGCCTCCGCGGTGTCCCAGCGTTCGGCCAGGCGATCGGCGAGGGCGGCCTCGCCGCGCAGGGGCTCGGCGAGGCCCGCGCTGCACAGCAGCAGGGTGTCGCCCGGCCGGGCGACGGAGGCGCGGAACCGGAAGGGCCCGTGGACGGGCTCGGACTCGGGTGGCGGCGTGGGGTCGGGGTCGGCGTCGAGGTCGGGGGCCTGCTGAGGATGCTGGGGCTCGTGGGCCGCTCGCTGAACGGGTGGGCGACCGCTCCCATAGCCGATGACGGGTCCGCCGACGGTGTCCCGCTCGCCCCCGTCGGGCTCCAGGTCCTGCCACACGCCGTCCCGCAGCCGGAAGAGCCCGCCGTCGCCGACGCCGAAGAACACCCGGGTACGGCAGGCCGGATGCGCCGGGAGCAGGAGGCAGCGCACCGAGGCGGTGTGGTCGGCGGGGGCGAGGCCGCGTACGGTCGCGCCGGCGCGCAGCCGCCCGTAGGCGCGGTCGGTGAGCCGGTGCAGCCCGGAGCTGAGGGCGCCGCGGTTGGCGGTGTGGATGTCCTCCGTCAGCCGGGCCTGGTTGCCGCCGACCGCCCCGGCGATCCACTCGCACAGCTCGCGCGCCACCCGATGCGCCCCCGGCGCCGCGCGCTGCCCGCTCGCCACGGCCACCAGGATGAGGGCGCTGTCCCCGGTCCCGAACCGCACCGCGAGCAGCGCATCGCGCCGCGGCTCGCCCCGGTAGCGGGCCGCGTCCCCGCGCAGGGAGGCGGCCCGCAGCGTCAGCGTGCCGTACCGGGCGCCCTCGAGCACGGTGTCGGGGACCACGTCCCGGAGATCCTCCGGATCGGTGACGGGAAGCGTGGTCGGCTCGGTCTCGTACGTGGGCGGCTCGTCCCCGACGTACGAGGCCGTCGCGGCCCGCCAGGGCCGCGACGGATCCGCCCGCAACGCCCCCTCCGGCGGAGGCGGCACCCCGGCCCCACGCGGTCCCGAGGACGGCACGGGCGGCCTCGGCACCCCGCCGCGCCTGGGTGGGCCGCCCGAGCGACCGCCCCCGGGCGCACCCGCGGGGCCGGTGCGCCCGGGCCCGCTTCCCGGGCTCGTGGGCCCGGGGGCGCCCGCCGGGTTTGTGGGCTCGGACGCGCCCGACCGGCCCACGGATCCGGGTGAGCTCCCCCGGCTGGTGGGCCCGGGCGCGCCCGCCGGACTCATGGATCCGGGCGCACCCGACCGGCTCGCGGGTCCGGGTGAGCTCTCCCATCTGGTGGGCCCGGGCGCGCCCGCCGGGCCCGTGGGTCCGGGCGCGCCCGCCGGGCCCGTGGGTCCGGGCGCGCCCGCCGGGCTTGCGGACCCAGGTGCGCCCGCCAGGCCCGTGGGTCCGGGCGAACTTCCCGGCCTCATGGGTCCCGGCGCGCGTCCCGGCCCGGCACCGGAACCCCCGCGGCCCTCGGAGGGCGGGGCCGCACCGGACCCCGCGCAGCTGCCCCGCGAGGGCGATGCGGCGTCGGGCCCCGCGCGGTCCTGGGTGGGCAGTGTGGCACCGGGCTCCTCCTCGGCGGGAGATCGCCACCCCTGCGGGCCACCTCCGGCGTCGGCGGCGGGGCCCGGGGCGGCACCGCCCGGCTCCCCCGTCCGCGGGCCCCAGGGGGCGCCCGCGGCCGGTCTCTGGTTACTGGCGTCCTTATCGCCGGCGAGCGTGCGGGAGGCCGAATCGAACCGCTCGTCCACGGAGTCGGAGGCCGCGGCGGGCCCCGCGTCGGCACGACGCGGGTCGTACAACTCGCCCCACCAGTCGTCCTCGTGACGGCGTCGGTCGCCCTGCTGGCTCATCCCCACATTGTCCACAGGGAGGCTCCACGGGAACACCACGCGATGACCGGCCCGAGGCGGGCTACTCCCCTCCCCGCCCCTTCCCGAAACTGGTGCTCCGCCCCAGACCCCGGGTTCCAGGGGCGGGGCCCCTGCCACGCGGCGGAACCGCATATCGACGCCGCGGGAAGGGGCGGGGAGGGGAGACCGCGACCAGGAGACCGGCACCAGGAGACCAGGACCGGGAGACCGAGACCAGGAGACCGAGACCAGAGGAGGCCGGGCCGGGAGGCCAGGACCGGGGGGCCAGGACCGGGAGGCCGGGGCCAGGAGGTCGGGGCCAGAACGCTGGGGCCGTTCATCGGTAGGCCGGGGCCGAAGCGGCCGGGCGGCCCTGGCCCGAGCACCCGCAGCCCGGCCTCACCCCCGGTACGCCTCCAGCAGCCGGAGCCAGATCTCGCTGATCGTGGGGAATGACGGCACCGCGTGCCAGAGGCGGTCGATGGGGACCTCGCCCGCTACCGCGACCGTCGCCGAGTGGAGCAGTTCGCTGACCCCGGGACCCACGAAGGTGACGCCGATCAGGTGGCCCCGGTCCAGGTCGACGACCATGCGGGCGCGGCCGCGGTAGCCGTCGGCGAAGAGCACCGCGCCCTCGACCTGGCCCATGTCGTAGTCGACGACGCGGATGTTGCGGCCCTCGGACTCGGCCTGCTCCGCGGTGAGCCCGACCGCGGCGACCTCCGGGTCGGTGAAGACGACCTGGGGTACGGCCGCCTCGTCCGCGGTCGTCGCGTACTCGCCCCAGCGGCCCGTGTCCAGCCGCTCGACGCCCCGCGCGCGGGCCCCGATCGCCGCGCCCGCGATGCGCGCCTGGTACTTGCCCTGGTGGGTGAGGAGCGCGCGGTGGTTGATGTCGCCCGCCGCGTACAGCCAGCCGTCGGGGACGTCCTTCACGCGGCAGGTCTCGTCGACCGTCAGCCAGCCGCCCGGTTCGAGCCCCACCGTCTCCAGGCCCAGATCCGCGGTGTGCGGGGCGCGCCCGGTGGCGAAGAGCACCTCGTCCGCCTCGAGCTGTTCCCCGCTCTCCAGGGTCACCGTGACCGGTCCCTCCGCCCCGCCCGGCCGGGCGAGCCCCTTCACCGACGTACCGGTGCGGATCTCGGCCCCGGCCTCCCGCAGCGTCTCGGCGACCAGCTCGCCCGCGAACGGCTCGATCCGGGCCAGCAGCCCGGAGCCGCGCACCAGCACGGTGACGCGCGAGCCGAGGCCGCACCAGGCCGTGGCCATCTCGGCGGCCACGACACCGCCGCCCACGATGATCAGCCGGCCCGGCACCGTGCCGGCGCTGGTGGCCTCCCGGCTGGTCCAGGGCCGAGCCTCGGCGATCCCGGGCATGTCGGGCAGCGCGGCCCCGGTGCCGGTGCAGAGGGCCACGGCGTGGCGCGCGGTGAGGGTCCGCTCCTCGCCACCGGATCCGTCCTGCGGCGTCACCGCGACCCGCCGCGGCCCGACCAGCCGCCCGTGGCCGCGCACCAGGTCGATCCCGGCCGACTCCAGCCAGGTGAGCGCACCGTCGTCCTTCCAGTTGCCGACCTGCTTGTCGCGGTGGGCGAAGACGTCGGCCGCCGCCAGCGACCCCCCGACCGCCTCCCGCACCCCCGGCACCTGGCGTGCCTCGGCCCGCGCGAGCACCGGGCGCAACAGCGACTTACTGGGGACGCAGGCCCAGTACGAACACTCACCACCGACCAGCTCCCGCTCCACGATCACCGTGGAGAGCCCGGCGGCGCGGGTCCGGTCGGCCAGATTCTCACCGACCGGGCCCGCGCCCAGCACGATGACGTCGTACTCGTCCGTGGCCTGATTCATCGCAACCCGCTCTCTCGCTCGTATCACGGTCGCAGGGCCTTCCGGGGGCCTCGCAGGGTCATCGTGGCGTCGAGTTACCGCGCACGGCCACCCCAATCGGCGTTTCGGCCGCGCGCTCTCGACACGCGGGAGGTCCTGGCCCCGTCCCGCGTCCCCTGCGGACGGGGCGCGGCCGCGCGTGGGCTGATGGCCGACCCGCGCCGACGAGCCGGGGTGGGCACAACCCACCCACCGGCCCGCCCCGACTAACGAAACCCCGCCCCGGGACGCGCGCATCCCACCCCCCGGAGCCCGGGGAGGGCGGCCCCACGGCCCGAAGCCCAGGGACGCGTGCATCCCACGACCCGGAGCCCAGGGACGGCCACCCCACGACCCGAAGCCCAGGGACGGCGGCCCACGACCCGAGCCCCGGGACGCGCGTACCGTTACCGCTACCGCCCGCGCATCGGCCCCCGCTTGCGCTCCCCCATGTGGCGGCCGAGCGCCTGCCGCTGCTTCCAGTCCCGCCGCAGCTCGGCACGCAGCCGTGCGTCCGTACGGGCCGCGAGCCGCTCGTTCTCGCGGAGCAGCTTGCGGTAGCTCTCCAGCCGCCGCTCGGGCAGTGAGCCGTCGTCGATCGCGGCGAGCACCGCGCACCCGGGCTCGGCCCGGTGGGCGCAGTCGGGGAAGCGGCACCCCTCGGCGAGCGCCTCGATCTCGGCGAACGCCTGTGCGACACCGCCCCCGGCGTCCCACAGCCCCACCCCGCGCAGCCCGGGGGTGTCGATCAGCACCCCGCCCGAGGGCAGGGGCAGCAGATCGCGGGTGGTCGTGGTGTGCCGCCCCTTGCCGTCGCTGTCGCGGATCGCCCGTACGTCCTGGACGGCCTCGCCCACCAGCGCGTTCGCCAGCGTGGACTTGCCCGCGCCGGACTGGCCGAGCAGTACCGAGGTGCCGGAGGCGAGCAGGGCGCCCAGTTCCTCCAGCCCCTCCCCCGTCGCGGAGCTGACGGGCAGCACCCGCACGCCGGGCGCCGCCGTCTCGGTGTCGGACACCAGATGGGCGAGGGTGTCCGGGTCGGGCACCAGATCGGCCTTGGTGAGGACGAGCAGCGGCTGGGCGCCGCTCTCCCAGGCCAGCGCGGTGAACCGCTCCACCCGGCCCAGGTCGAGCTCGGCGGCGAGGGACACGGCGATGACGGCGTGGTCGGCGTTGGCCGCCAGCACCTGGCCGTCCGAGCGCTTGGAGGAGGTGGACCGTACGAGGGCGGTACGGCGCGGCAGCAGCGTACGGACGTAGGCCGGATCGCCCTCGGCGTCCACGGCGACCCAGTCGCCGGTGCACACGATCCGCATCGGATCGCGCGGCGTCACCAGCTCGGTGTCGGCGCGCGCCGGGCCGCTCGGGGTGACCAGATCGCACTGGCCACGGTCCACCCGGATCACCCGGCCGGGCACCAGGCCCCGTTCGGCGTACGGGGTGAACGCCTCCGCCCAGCCGTCGTCCCAGCCATAGACGGCGAGGGAGTACGGAGACGCGGAGTCGGAGGAAGTGTGGAACACGGAGGAAACCCTTCGAAGGGCGGCCTCCGAAGAGGTGTCAGCCGGAGACCGCAGGGGTGGAAATGAGGAACTCCTGAACGCGAGCGGCGCTCGCCACCGAGACCGTCATCAATGTCCTCACCTCCTGCTTTCCTCAACGCGCGGCAACGCGGGCCAACACGGCCCGCACGGAACGGGGAAACCGTAGCCCATCCCCACGCGGGGCGCCATCCGTTTTTCTTTCGGCCGAAAACGAAGGGCCGCCTTCAACCACCGTGTGACCAGGGGAACGTGCCTTCGGACGGCGACCCCCGAACATGCTTGCGCACCCGTCGGACGCTGAGGTACCTTCGCGGCAGTTGATCTTTGTTTTTCACGCGCGATAAATGGGTCAGGTCACCAGGTCACGGGGGAGTGTACCTAGTTGTCCACAGTCGCCGATTCGCCATGGCAGCACGCTGTCCATGATTCGGTAGCGGTCATCGGTTTCTCTTGTCGTTTACCGGGGGCCGGGACACCCGGGGAATTCTGGCGGCTGCTCAGCGAGGGCGCGGACGCGGTCACTTCCGTACCGGAAGAGCGGTGGACTCGGCGTCAATCCGACGGCGGGTCCGGTGCCGGAACCGAAGCCGGAGTCGAAGTGAGGACGGCCGGAGCCGAAGCGGGGACGGAATTCGGCGCCTTCCTCGACGAGGTGGATCACTTCGACGCCGACTTCTTCGGCATATCGCCGCGCGAGGCCGCCGCCATGGACCCCCAGCAGCGGCTGATGCTCGAACTGGGCTGGGAAGCCCTGGAGGACGCGGGCCTCACACCGGCCCGGCTCGCCCGAGGGCGGACCGGGGTGTTCGTCGGCGCCATCAACGACGACTACGCCACGCTGCTGCGGCGCCACGGCGGCGACTCCGCGGTCACCCATCACACCCTGACCGGCCTCCAGCGCGGCATGATCGCCAACCGGCTCTCCTATCTGCTGGGCACCCGCGGCCCCAGCATGGTGGTGGACTCGGGCCAGTCGTCCTCGCTGGTCGCGGTGCACACGGCGTGCCAGAGCCTGCGCAACGGCGAATGCGACACCGCGCTCGCGGGCGGTGTCCACCTCAATCTGGCGTACGACGGCGCGCTGAGCGCCGCACGCTTCGGCGGGCTCTCCCCCGACGGCAGGTGCTTCACCTTCGACGCCCGGGCCAACGGCTTCGTGCGCGGCGAGGGCGGCGGTCTGGTGCTGCTCAAACCCCTCGCCCGCGCGCTCGCCGACGGCGACCGCATCCATGGGGTGCTGCGCGGCGGCGCGGTCAACAACGACGGCGGCGGGGACAGTCTCACCACGCCCAGCCGGACCGCCCAGGCGGAGGTGTTGCGCCGGGCGTACGCCGCGGCCGGGGTCGCCCCCGACGAGGTCCAGTACGTCGAACTGCACGGCACCGGCACGCCCGTCGGCGACCCCGTCGAGGCGGCGGCGCTGGCCGAGGCGATCGGCGCGGCGCGGACGAAGGACCGCCCGCTGCTGGTGGGGTCCGCCAAGACGAACGTGGGTCATCTGGAAGGGGCCGCGGGGATCACCGGCCTGATCAAGGTCCTGCTCTCCCTGAAGGCGGCGCACCTCCCGCCCAGCCTCAACTTCCGCTCCCCCAACCTCGCGATTCCGCTGGAGGAGTGGAATCTGCGGGTGCAGACCGAGCTGTCGGCGTGGCCGCGCCCGGACGCACCGCTGATCGCCGGCGTGTCGTCCTTCGGCGTCGGCGGGACCAACGCCCATGTCGTCGTGGAGCAGGCCCCGGCGGTCCCACTCCCCCTCGCCACGAGTGCGGCCGAAGGCGCTGCGGGCGCGTGGGGTGGTGACGTACTGCCGTGGGTGATCTCAGGGCGCACGGCGATCGGACTGCGGGCACAGGCCACCCGGTTGAGGTCGTTCGCGGGGGACGGTGCGGCGGACGGCGACGCCTCCCCCGCCGACATCGGATGGTCGCTCGCCGAGCACCGGACGGCCCTGGAGCACCGTGCCGTGGTGGTGGCCGGGGACCGCGACGGGTTCCTGGCCGGGCTGGACGCGCTGGCCTCCGGTGAGCCGTCCGCCCATGTGATCCATGGGGTGGCCGGCGAGGCGGACACGGGTCCGGTGTTCGTCTTCCCGGGGCAGGGCTCGCAGTGGGTGGGCATGGCCGCCGAACTGCTCGACGCCTCACCCGTGTTCGCCGCATCCATCGACCGCTGCGCCCGGGCCCTGGCCCCGCACACCGGCTGGGACCTCCTCGACGTCCTGCGGGAGGCCGAGGACGGCGCCGCGCTGGAGCGCGTGGAGGTGCTACAGCCCGTGCTCTGGGCCGTGATGGTCTCGCTGACGCGGGTGTGGCGTTCGCTGGGCGTCGTCCCGTCGGCCGTCGTGGGCCACTCACAGGGCGAGATCGCGGCCGCGTGCGTGGCCGGAGCGCTGTCGCTGGAGGACGGTGCCCGGTTGATCGCCGTACGCAGCCGGATCGCCGGGGCACTGATCGGCCGGGGCGGTCTCGCGTCCATCGGCGCGTCGGAGGAGCGGGCGGCCGAACTGCTCGCGGGCCGCGACGACGTATGGATCGCCGCGGTCAACGGACCCGGCGCGACGGTGGTCGGGGGCAGTCTGGAGGGGCTGGCCGAGGTCACGGCCAGGGCGGAGGCCGCCGGGCTGCGCCACCGCGGGGTGGCCACGGCGTACGCCTCGCACACCCCGCATGTCGAGGCGATCCGCGAGGAGTTCCTGCGGCTCGCGGCGCCGGTCGCGCCGCGTGCCGGGGACGTGCCGATGTACTCGACGGTCACCACCGCCCCCATCGCGGGCGAGGCGCTGGACGCCGAGTACTGGTACCGCAACCTCCGCGAACAGGTCCGCTTCCACGACACCGTCCAGAACCTGATCGCGGATGGCAACTCCCTCTTCCTGGAGAGCAGTTCGCACCCGGTGCTCACCACCGCCGTCCAGGACACGGGTGGTCTCGCCGTCGGGACCCTGCGCCGGGGCGAGGGCGGCACGCGGCGGCTGCTGCTCTCGCTGGCCGAACTGTGGGTGCGGGGAGCCGCCCCGGACTGGGCGCGGGTGTTCGCCGGGACCGGCGCCCGCCGGACCGAACTACCCGGCCGCGCCTTCCACCGGCGGCGCCACTGGTTCGACGCCGTGGACGCCGTGGACGCCGTGGCGTCTCCGGCGGCCACGGACGCCGCGCCGGGGGCTGTGGGCGCTGCGAGGGTTACGGGCGCTCCAGGGGCTGAGGACGTTGCGGGGGGTGCGGGTGTTCCGGGGGCCGCGGGCGCTGTGGGTGTTCCGGGGGCCGCGGGCCTTGATGTGGCTCATCAGGTGCGGGCCCAGGCCGCCGCCGTCCTCGGACATACGACGGTGGCCGAGCTCGACACCGGACGGACCTTCAAGGACCTCGGCTTCGACTCGATCTCGCTCAGCGATCTGTGCAACCGCATCAACGCCACGCTGGGCACCCGCCTCTCCCCCGCCGCGCTCTTCAGCCACCCGACCCCGGCCAAGCTGGCGGAACACCTCACCGCCACCACCGCCGGTCCGTCCTCCGCGCCCACCGCGGAGGCCGCCACCGCCACCGCCACCGCCACCGCCACCGACGAGCCGATCGCCATCATCGCGATGAGCTGCCGCCTCCCCGGTGGCGTGCGCTCCCCGGAGGACCTGTGGCGGCTGGTTGCGGACGGACGGGACGCCATCTCACCGTTCCCGGACGACCGGGGGTGGGATCTGGAACGGCTGCACGGCACCGAGGGCGCCGGCAGCAGCTTCGCCCGGAGCGGTGGATTCGTCGACGGGGCCACGGACTTCGACGCCCGCTTCTTCGGCATCTCCCCGCGCGAGGCCCTGGCGATGGACCCCCAGCAGCGGCTGCTGCTGGAGACCTCCTGGGAGTTGCTGGAACGGGCGGGCATCGCGCCCGACGCGCTGCGCGCCACCCGTACCGGTGTGTTCGTCGGCACCATGGACCAGGAGTACGGGCCACGGCTGCACGAGGCGCCGGAGGCGGTGGACGGCTATCTCCTCACCGGCAAGACCGCCAGTGTGGCCTCCGGCCGTATCGCCTATCTGCTCGGGCTCACCGGCCCCGCCATCACCCTGGACACGGCCTGCTCGTCATCGCTGGTGGCCCTGCATCTGGCGGTGCAGTCGCTGCGGCGCGGAGAGTCCTCGCTGGCCCTGGCCGGTGGGGTGACCGTCCTCAACACCCCGGGAATCTTCACCGAGTTCAGCCGTCAGGGCGGGCTGGCCCGCGACGGCCGGTGCAAGGCATTCGCGGCCGGGGCCGATGGCACCGGAATGGCGGAGGGCGTGGGGCTTCTGCTGATGGAGCGGCTGTCCGACGCCCGCCGCAACGGCCATCGCGTGCTCGGCGTGATCCGTGGCACGGCGGTCAACCAGGACGGCGCCTCGAACGGCCTCACCGCGCCCAACGGCCTCTCCCAGGAGCAGGTGGTCCGGCAGGCGCTGGCGGACGCGGGCCTGTCGCCGTCCGATGTGGATGTGATCGAGGCACACGGCACGGGTACGGCGCTCGGCGATCCGATCGAGGCACAGGCGCTGCTCGCCACGTACGGCCGGAACCGGCCCGCCGACCGGCCCGCGCTGCTGGGCTCGGTGAAGTCCAACATCGGCCACACCCAGGCGGCGGCCGGAGTCGCGGGCGTCATCAAGGCGATCATGGCGATGCGCCACGGTGTCGTCCCCGCCACGCTGCATGTGGACGAGCCGACGCCGCACGTGGACTGGGCCTCCGGTGGTGTGGAGCTGGTGACGGCGGAGCGCCCGTGGCCGGAGGCCGGACGGGCGCGGCGGGCCGGAGTCTCGTCGTTCGGCATCAGCGGGACCAACGCCCATGTGGTCCTGGAGGAGGCCCCATCGGCCCCCGTCCCCGCCTCCGTCCCCACCCCCGTCGCTGATCCCGCCCATCGACTCGTCGGGACGGAGGGTGTGCTGCCGTGGGTGGTGTCGGGCCGGACGCCCGCCGCGCTGCGGGCGCAGGCGGCCCGGCTGGGCGCGTTCGCCGCCACCTCCGACGCCACGCCGTCGGACATCGCGTGGGCGCTGGCGACGCGGCGGGCCGCCATGGAACACCGTGCGGTGGTGGTGGCCGGGGACCGGGACGACGTCCTGGCCGGGCTCGAGGCGATCGCCGCCGGGGAGCCCTCCGCTCATGTGGTCAGTGGGGTGTCCGCCGGGTCGGCCGCCGGTCCGGTGTTCGTCTTTCCGGGGCAGGGGTCGCAGTGGGTGGGCATGGCCGCCGAACTGCTCGACGCCTCAACCGCATTCACCGAATCCATCGACCGGTGCGCGCAAGCGCTGGCGCCCCACATCGACTGGGATCTGCTCGATGTGCTGCGGGCGACCGGGGATGAGGCGGCGCTGGAGCGGGTGGATGTGGTCCAGCCCGCCCTCTGGGCCGTCATGGTGTCCTTGGCCCAGGTGTGGCGTTCGCTCGGCGTCGAGCCCGCCGCCGTCATCGGCCACTCCCAGGGCGAGATCGCGGCCGCGTGTGTGGCCGGTGTGCTCTCGTTGGAGGACGGCGCACGGCTCGTGGCGCTGCGCAGCCGCCTCATCGCGCGGGAACTCGCCGGACTCGGCGGCATGGTCTCCCTCGCCACCTCCGCCGACCGGGCACACGACCTGCTGACCGGCCGCGAGGACGTCTGGGTCGCGGCCGTCAACGGGCCCACCTCCACGGTCATCGCCGGGAGTCCCACCGGGCTCGCCGAGGCCACGGCGAAGGCCGAGGCCATCGGGGTCCGGACCCGTGCGATCGCCGTCGACTACGCGTCCCACACCCCGCACGTCGAACGCATCCGGGAACAGCTCCTCCAACTCGCCGCACCCATCACCCCCCGCACCGGCGACATCCCCCTGTACTCCACCGTCACCGCCGCCCTCATCGACGGCGGGACCCTCGACGCCGAGTACTGGTACCGCAACCTCCGCGAACAGGTCCGCTTCCACGACACGCTGCGGACGCTGCTGGCCGACGGCCACACCCTCTTCCTGGAGTCCAGCCCCCACCCCGTCCTCACCACCGCCGTCGAGGAAACCGGCCACGCCGCCGACCAGCCCGTGCTCGCCACCGGCACCCTGCGCCGTGACCACGGCGGCACCCGGCGGCTCCTCACCGCCCTCGCCACCCTGTGGGCCCACGGTGTGACCCCCGACTGGACGGCGGTGTTCGCGCCCGGTGGCGCCGCCACAGCCGTCGATCTGCCCACCTACGCCTTCCAGCGCGAGCGCTACTGGCTCGCGCCCGTCGGTCCCGGCTCCGCCGTGCGGGTCGAGCTGCCGTCCGCCACCGTGGCGGCCGAAGGGCCCGAGGCGCCTGAGGCGCTTGAGGGCTTCGCACGCCGGGTGGCCGACGCGGCCGAGGGCGCGCCCCGGCTGCGGGTGGTGCTGGACGAGGTGTGCCGCCACGCGGCCGCCGTGCTGGGGATGTCCTCGGTGGACGAGGTGGAGACGCGGAAGGTCTTCCGGGACCTCGGCTTCGACTCGCTGACCGCCGTGGAGCTGCGGAACCGGCTGGCCGGGGCGACGGGTGTGGCGCTCGCGCCGTCCGTCGTCTTCGACTATCCGACGCCCCTGACACTGGCCCGGCATCTGCTGGACCGGATCACGGGCGGGGACACCGCCGGAGCGGGCGGGGACACCGCCGGAGCGGGCCCGTACACGCCGGGCGCCGTTGCGCCGGGGGTGCCGGGTGCGCCGGGTGTGCCGGGGGCGGCCGCCCTGGACGAGCCGATCGCGATCGTGGCCACGAGCTGCCGGTTCCCCGCGGGCGTACGGTCGCCCGAGGACCTGTGGCGGCTGCTGCTGTCCGACCAGGACACGCTCTCCGCGTTCCCCGCCGACCGCGGCTGGGATCTCGACGCGCTCCACCACCCCGACCCCGAACGCCCCGGCAGCAGCTATGTCCACCAGGGCGGATTCCTCCCGGACGCCGCCGACTTCGATGCCGACTTCTTCGGCATCTCGCCACGCGAGGCGATGGCGATGGACCCCCAGCAGCGGCTGCTGCTGGAGACCTCCTGGGAGGCGCTGGAACACGCGGGCATCGACCCGCTGTCGCTGCGCGGCAGCCGCACCGGGGTGTTCATCGGCCTCGTACCGCACGGCTACGGCGGTGAGGGCGCCGACACCGAGGGCTCCGAGGGCTACCTCTTCACCGGAGCGGCGGGAAGCGTGGCATCCGGCCGGATCGCCTACAGCCTCGGCCTGACCGGCCCGGCCGTCACGGTGGACACGGCGTGTTCGTCCTCGTTGGTGGCCCTGCATCTGGCCGTACAGGCGCTGCGCAACGGCGACTGCGGGATGGCGCTCGTGGGTGGCGTCTCGGTGATCTCCACACCGGGTGTGTTCACCGAGTTCAGCCACCAGCGCGGGCTCGCCCCCGACGGCCGCTGCAAGCCCTTCGCGGCGGCCGCGGACGGCACCGCGTGGGCGGAGGGCGTGGGCGTGCTGCTGGTCGAGCGGCTGTCGGAGGCCCGCCGCGGCGGCCACCAGGTGCTGGCCGTCATCCGGGGCACGGCGATCAACCAGGACGGCGCCTCCAACGGCCTCACCGC
>NZ_JACVYG010000035.1:0-114577 GCF_014712245.1 Streptomyces sp. 5-10 | reverse complement strand
CCGCGGCGGGCTTGGCCTCGGCGGGCTTCGCGGCCGGGGCGGCGGGCTTGGCCTCCGCCGGCTTGGCCGCGGCGGGCTTGGCCGGGGCCGCCGGGGCGGCGCTCGCGGCTACTCCCTGTGGTGGCGCTGCCACCGCGGAGCCGGTGTCCTGACCCGGCTTGTAGTCGGCGAAGAAGTCCCACCAGGCTCGGTCGACCGAGTTCGGGTCCTGGAGGTACTGCTGGTAGATCTCGTCGACGAGCCACTCGTTGGGGCCGAAGGCAGCGGCAGGGTTACTCCCCTGCCCGTCCTGTTCATCGGTCGAGACGCTCGAGGTGTTGGGGGACTGTGGCGACACGGCGGCAACCGCCCTCTTCCGCTTCCTAAAGGTGGTGGACAGCGGGAATAAAGGCTACGCCTCTTGGACCCTTACGTGCAGGCCGCACTGGTCAACGTCGCGCACGTCACATTCATTGGCGGGTTTCAGCGCATGACGCACCGGGAAACACACGAGGTTTCGTGTGTTTCCTCAGGCGCGGGGCAGCGCAGACGTGCACCCCTGCCGCTCGTATGTGCGCGACGGGGTCGATTTTACTTCAGCTTTGATCTCAGGGGGTGCCCGGTTTGATCTCGGGGATGCCTGATTCGATCTCAGGGGGTGCCCGGTTTGGGTTCCGGGGCAGGTCCCGGGAGGCTGACCTTGATCCGGCAGCCGCGCGCGGACTCCGCCACCCCTATCCGCCCGCCGTGCAGATCCACCGCCCAGCGGGCGATCGCCAGCCCCAGACCGGTGCCGCCGTCGCTGCCCGGACCCCGCCGTCGGCCGTCCGCCGAGCCGTCCGGGGAGAGCCCGCCCCGGTTGAACCGCTCGAAGACCCGGTGCCAATCCGCCTCCGGGATGCCGGGGCCCTCGTCCAGCACCTCCAGCTCCAGGCTCTCCGGGCCGTCACCGCGCCGGGCGCGCACGGTCACCCGGCCGTGTGCCGGGCTGTGCTTCACCGCGTTGTCGATGAGGTTCGCCATCACCTGGTGCAGCCGCTCGGCGTCGGCGTGGGCGGTCAGCTCGGGCGGCGAGACGTCCAGGTTGAGATGGACGTCCTTACGGGTGTGGGCGCCGGAATGGGACTCCGCGCCCTTGGCCATGCCGGCCTCCTTGAGGATCCCGGCCAGATACGGCCAGACCTCGAACCGCCGCGCGTGCAGCGGCACCACCCCGTTGTCGAGGCGGGAGAGATCGAGCAGCTGGTCCACCAGGCGGCCCAGGCGCTGGGTCTGCTTCAGCGCGACCCGCATGGTCTCCGGATCGGCCTCCGAGACCCCGTCCACCACGTTCTCCAGCACCGCCCGCAGCGCCGCGATCGGGGTGCGCAGCTCATGCGAGACGTTGGCCACCAGCTCCTTGCGGTGGGTGTCCACCGCCTCCAGGTCGGCCGCCATCCGGTTGAACGCGGACGCCAGGTCGCCGAACTCGTCCCCGCGCTGCGCCGCCCGCACCCGCCGGGTGTAGTCGCCGCCTGCCATCGCCCGGGTGACCTCGGTCATCTCGTCCAGCGGGGCCGTGAGCCCGTTCGCCACGAACTGGGTGATCAGCAGCGAGGCGATGATCGAGAAGATGGTGATGACGCGCAGCTCGGTGTCGGAGTGCATCGCCGCGAAGACGAGCAGCGTGGTGATGATCACCGAGCCGACGACCAGCGCCCCCAGCGCCGCCTTGACCGAGCGGTACGGGTCGAAGGGGCGCAGCGCCTCCCAGACCCGGGCCCAGGTGGCGCGGGACCACGCCCGCCGGCCCGCGGGGGCCTCGGGCAGTCGGCAGGCCCGGGGGACCCTGCGCGGCCAGAGCCTGGGCGCTTTGTCCGCCCAGGCCTGGGGCGCCCCGCGCGCCCAGCCCTTGTGCGCCCAGCCCCTGCGTGCCCGGCCCCTGGGGGCCGTGGTGTCTGCCCGGACCTTGGGAACCCTGCGTGCCCAGGGGGCCTTCGTCATGCCGCCGGGGTCTCCAGGGCGTAGCCCACGCCGTGCACCGTACGGATCCGCTCCGCGCCGATCTTCCGGCGCAGCGCCTTGATGTGGCTGTCCACGGTGCGGGTGCCGGAGGCGTCCGCCCAGTCCCACACCTCGGCCAGCAGCTGCTCGCGCGAGAGCACCGCGCGCGGGGTGTTGGCCAGGCAGACCAGCAGATCGAACTCGGTCGGGGTGAGGTGCACATCCGAGCCGCGCACCCGCACCCGGCGCTGGGCGTGGTCGATCTCCAGCTCGCCCAGGCGCAGGATCCCGCTGCGCGGGGTGTGCGCGGCCAGCGCCGCCCGCTCCACCCGCCGCAGCAGTACGTGCACCCGCGCGGCCAGTTCGCGCATGGAGAACGGCTTGGTCATGTAGTCGTCGGCGCCGACGCCGAGCCCCACCAGCATGTCGGTCTCGTCGTCGCGCGCGGTCAGCATCAGCACAGGCACCGGCCGCCGGGCCTGCACCCGCCGGCAGACCTCCAGACCGTCGAAGCCCGGCAGCATCACGTCGAGGACGAGCAGATCGGGCTGCCACGCCTCGGCCGTGTCGACCGCCGCCGGACCGTCTCCCGCCGTCTGGACCTGGAACCCCTCGGCGCGCAGCCGGGCCGCGATGGCGTCCACTATGGTCGGATCGTCCTCGACGACGAGGACCCGGCGCTGTGCGCCAGGGGTGGTCGTGGCGGTCCCGTTGTGACCGTTGTGAGTCTGCTCCATACGCCCGCCCCTGCGTCTTCCGGTGAAACCCGCGGCTCGCGCCTGGTCATCGCTCAGCCGCGTTTGGTAGGCAAGCAAGCGTAAAGCCAGCGTACGCGGCTTTGCTACGCGCCCCGAACCGCGAGATGCACGACGTCGGGAACACCCCGGGCAACGGCGACCTCTTCCGTACGCACCCGCGTGAACCCGGCATTCCGGAGGGATTCCTCGAACGCGCGCGACGGTTGCGCCGACCATACGGCCAGCACCCCGCCCGGGGCGAGACGCGCCGCGCAGGCCGCGAGCCCGGTGGGGGAGTAGAGGCCGTCATTGTCCTCGGTGACGGTCCAGTCGGGGCCGTTGTCGATGTCCAGGCACAGCGCGTCATAGGTCTCGGCACGGGTCCGCGGGCCGGTCCGCAGCCACTCGACCAGATCGGCGTGGACGACCTCGGCGCGCGGATCGGCCAGCGCGTCGGCGGTCATGGCCGCCAGGGGTCCATCGCGGTGCCAGTCGATCACCGCGGCCTCCCGCTCGACCACCGCGATCCGCCCCCACCGGGGCTCCGCCACCGCCTCGACCAGCGAAAAACCGACGCCGAGCCCGCCGATGAGCAGGGCGGGGGAGGGGCGGTCGGCGGGCAGCGCGTCGAGGGCGGCACGGATGAGCAGCCGCTCGGAGCGGCCGTCGGAGGTGTCCATGAGGAAGCACCCATTGGCGATGATCTCGAAGACGGCGCCGGCCGACGGTCCCTCGCCGCCGCCGCGCCGCCGCAGCACCACCTCGCCGTACGGACCCTCCCGGCGGTCGACGGTCACCGGCCGGTCGTCGTCGGCGGCGTGGAGGTGGTACGGCGGCTGCGGCTGCATGGGTGTGGGGTCCTCCCGGGTGGTTCCTGACCCCGCCATCCTCGCGCCGCCCCGGCTCGCCGGTCCAACCGTTTCACGGTGGCCCGGTGGCGTGGCGCGGCGTCGTCCATGTCACAGCCGGGGGTGCCGTGACATGACTCACGGCGTCCTGGTTGTTGTTCCGGTCGTGGCGGATAAGCGGGGAGCAGGGGGAGCAGGAGGAGCGGCGTCGGGAGTGAGAAAGGGGCGCGGGCGTTGACGACATCGGTAAGAGGAACGGACGCGAACGCCTCCGGCGAGGCTTCCGGGGTGTCGGCGGGGCGCGCGGCCGCTGCCGCGTCGGCGGGGCCGGTGGGCCCTGTGTCATCGGCGGAGCCCGAGACGCCTGCGGGGTCGGGAGAGTCCGCATCCCACGCGGCATCGGCCGAGCCCCCGTCGGCCGCATCGGGTCGGCGTCCGGCCGTTCCGGGTGCGCGGGCGGTGGACGACGGTGACCCGGGCGGGCCCCGTGCCATCGCCCCCGTCGTGCCGTGGGCCCGCCGCGCCGATCGGCCACGGGAGGTGGGCTGTGCCTGGCCGGCCGCCGCCGGGGCCAGTACGCCGCGGGTGCCGGACGCCGGGCGGGGGCGCGGGCGCCGCACGCCCGCGGTGGTGCGTCTGCGGGCCGGACGGGGGAGCCGCACGGCCGCTGCGGTGGTGCGCTCGCTGCCCCGGGTGCCGCGCACCGTGCCGTTCACCCTCGGCTACACGCTCATCCTGCTCGGCACCGGCCTCTACGCCCGTCTCGGCGACCCCGGCACTGTGCGCGATCTGCTCGCGAGCTCCAGTACCGATGTGTCCAACCTCTCCCAGCGGCCGCTGCTGACGCTGCTGGTCAGCGCGTTGTGGGCGGTGGGCGGGATCACCTCGCCGTATCTGGTCGCCTTTCCCTTGGTGCTCGGCGCGCTGGAGCGGCGGCTCGGCGGGGTGCGCACCGCCGGAGTGTTCCTGCTCGGCCACGTACTGGCGACGCTGCTCACCGAGGTCCCGGTGGCCGTCTCCGTGGCCGCCGGGCATCTCCCGGACAGCTCGCTGCGCCGCCTCGACTACGGCGTCAGCTACGGGCTGATCGCCTGCGCCGCCGCGCTCGCCGGGCTGCTGCCGCCCCGGCGGCGGTGGGCGCTGCTCGGCGGGGTCGCCCTCGCGCTCGGCGCCGGAACGCTCGTCGACTTCGATCCGCTCACCGCCTGGGGCCATGCCTTCGCCCTACTGCTCGGCGTCCTCTCCTGGCGGTACGTCCGGTCCTGGCGGTACGTCCGGTCCTGGCCGTACGTCCGCCGAAACACCAGCCGGCGCCCGCCGTCACGGCGGAACGACGACGCCTCGCCCGGCTTCGCTCACAGCGAACGCGCCTCCGGGAACACCGGAACCCCCTCCGCGCATTGAGTGGGCATCGACTTATTGAGTCCTCACGACTCAACTTGCCTGCCGAAGGGGAGATCATGGCTTCGCTGCCCACACCGCTCACCCTGCCCGTACTGCCTCTCGACGACGAGGTGGTGCTCCCCGGCATGGTGGTGCCGCTGGACCTTTCCGATACCGAGGTACGTGCCGCGGTGGAGGCCGCCCAGGCCGCCGCGCGCTCCAGTGGGAGCGGAGGAGGTAAGCCGAAGGTGCTGCTGGTGCCGCGCGTCGACGGCACCTACGCCGGTATCGGCACGCTCGGCACCGTCGAGCAGGTGGGCCGGCTCTCCGACGGAGACCCTGGCGCGCTGATCCGCGGGGTGCGCCGCGTCCGCATCGGGGCCGGGACCACCGGACCCGGGGCGGCCCTGTGGGTGGAGGGCACCACGGTCGAGGAGATCGTGCCCGACCCCCTGCCCGGTGCCGTCACCGAACTGATCAAGGAATACAAGGCGCTGGCCACCAGCTGGCTGCGCAAGCGCGGCGCCTGGCAGGTCGTGGACCGGGTGCAGCAGATCGACGATGTCTCGCAGCTCGCCGACAACTCCGGCTACTCGCCCTTCCTGTCCGTGGCCCAGCGCGTCGAGCTGCTGGAGACCACCGACCCGGTGGCCCGGCTGAAGCTGGCCGTCACCTGGCTCAGTGACCACCTCGCCGAGCAGGACGTGGCCGAGTCGATCGCCAAGGACGTCCAGGAGGGCGTCGACAAGCAGCAGCGCGAGTTCCTGCTGCGGCGCCAGCTCGAAGCCGTCCGTAAGGAGCTCGCCGAGCTCAATGGCGACCCCGAGGACGAGTCCGACGACTACCGCGCCCGCGTGGAGGCCGCCGACCTGCCCGAGAAGGTCCGCGAGGCGGCCCTGAAGGAGGTCGACAAGCTGGAGCGGTCCAGCGACCAGAGCCCCGAGGGCAGCTGGATCCGCACCTGGCTGGACACCGTCCTGGAGCTGCCCTGGAACGAGCGCACCGAGGACGCGTACGACATCCAGGGCGCCAAGGCCGTGCTCGACGCCGACCACGCGGGCCTGGAGGACGTCAAGGAGCGGATCACCGAGTACCTGGCGGTGCGCAAGCGCCGCGCCGACCGGGGCCTCGGCGTCGTCGGCGGCCGCCGCGGCGGCGCGGTGCTCGCCCTGGTGGGCCCGCCCGGCGTCGGCAAGACCAGCCTGGGCGAGAGCGTCGCCCGCGCGATGGGGCGGAAGTTCGTCCGGGTCGCGCTCGGCGGCGTCCGCGACGAGGCGGAGATCCGCGGCCACCGGCGCACCTACGTGGGCGCGCTGCCCGGCCGGATCGTC
Source organism: Streptomyces sp. 5-10 (assembly GCF_014712245.1). NCBI lineage: Bacteria > Bacillati > Actinomycetota > Actinomycetes > Kitasatosporales > Streptomycetaceae > Streptomyces > Streptomyces sp. 5-10. The sequence continues at coordinate 108,316 of NZ_JACVYG010000035.1, read as the reverse complement.
CGTGCCATCAAGGAGGCGGGCTCGATGAACCCCGTCGTCCTCCTGGACGAGATCGACAAGGTGGGCTCCGACTTCCGCGGCGACCCGGCCGCGGCCCTGCTGGAGGTCCTGGACCCGGCGCAGAACCACACCTTCCGCGACCACTACCTGGAGGTCGAACTCGACCTGAGCGACGTGGTCTTCCTCGCCACCGCCAACGTCCTGGAGGCCATCCCGGAGGCGCTCCTGGACCGGATGGAGCTGGTGCGCCTGGACGGCTACACCGAGGACGACAAGGTCACCATCGCCCGTGACCATCTGCTGCCCCGCCAGCTGGAGCGGGCCGGTCTGGAGCCGGGCGAGGTCACGGTGACCGACGAGGCGCTGCGCAAGCTCGCGGGCGAGTACACCCGCGAGGCGGGCGTACGGACCCTGGAGCGGTCCATCGCCCGGCTGCTGCGCAAGGTGGCGGCCCAGCACGAGCTCGGCGAGCGCGAACTGCCCTTCACCGTCGGTGTGGAGGAGCTGCGCCCGCTGATCGGCCGGCCGCACCACACCCCCGAGTCCGCCCAGGACCCGGCCGAGCGCCGCACCGCCGTCCCCGGCGTGGCGACCGGGCTCGCGGTCACGGGCGCCGGCGGTGACGTGCTGTTCGTGGAGGCGTCGCTGGCCGACCCGGAGACGGGCGGTGCGGGGCTGAACCTCACCGGTCAGCTCGGCGACGTCATGAAGGAGTCCGCCCAGATCGCGCTCTCCTTCCTGCGCTCGCACGGCGCGGAGCTGGAGCTGCCGGTCGGCGACCTGAAGGAGCGCGGCGTCCACCTCCACGTCCCGGCGGGCGCGGTGCCCAAGGACGGCCCGAGCGCGGGCATCACCATGACCACCGCCCTGGCCTCGCTGCTCTCCGGCCGCCAGGTGCGCCCGGACGTGGCGATGACCGGCGAGGTGTCCCTGACCGGGCGGGTGCTGCCCATCGGCGGCGTCAAGCAGAAGCTGCTGGCGGCGCACCGGGCCGGGGTGACCACCGTGATCATCCCCAAGCGGAACGAGCCCGACCTGGACGACGTCCCCGCCGAGGTGCTGGACAAGCTCGACGTCCACCCGGTCTCCGACGTCCGCCGGGTGCTGGAGCTGGCCCTCGAGCCCGCCCGGGCGGCGACCCCCGAGGTTCCGGTAGCGGCGTGACGGACGCTGCCGGGAGCGCAGTGGCCCGGGGCCCCGTGTCGAACGGGGTTCCGGGCCACGCGTGACCTGTCGGCCGTGCGTATCGTTGGACTAACCGGCCGCATACGTTCGGTGCGCGGCGGGGAGGAGCGGCACGGTGACCGTCATGGAGATTGACCGGATCGACACTGACAGGATCGAGATGGCCGACAGCAGCGACGAGCGGACCTTGGACGCGATGTTCGAGTGGCTCGAGAAGATGCCCGTCCCCGAGGGATTCAAGGTCGAGATTGTCGAGGGGAACATCTTCATGTCGCCGCAGAGGGACGTTCATTGGAACATCATCCGTAGGATCGTGCGGGCTCTCGAAGATCGCTTTGGGATGAACGTGAACGTGTTGTCGGATGTCCGCGTCGACTACCCCGGCCATCTGAATGGCTTCGCGTCCGATGTGACCCTGCTTGCCGAGGGTGCCGTGAAGAACGACAAGGGGCTCTGGCGCTATCAGGACGTTGAGTTCGTTGTCGAGGTGATCTCGAAAGGCACGGCCGCGAACGACTACGGACCCAAGAAAGCGGCCTACGCGGAGGCGGGGGTTCCCATCTACCTGATCGCGGACCCCTACACCGGCAAGTGCCACCTGTTCACCGAGCCCAAGGAGGGCGACTACCTCAGTGAGCTGTCGGTGCACTTCGGCACGGAAATCGACCTGACGAACACCGTCGTCGGCCTGACGCTCAAGACCGACGAGTTCCCCCGCGACTGATCCACCCCCCGCTGCCTGGTTCCCACAGGGCCAGGCGGCGAGCCCCCTGAACGCGATCTGCCCGGGATGGGTGCGGGAGACCCTGGAGAAGCTGGGCATGGACCCCGCCGAGGGAACCCCCGTGGAGACCGTGGCCCAGGCGTATGCGCGGGTCGTCGAGGGGACGGCGCAGGGGCAGGTGATCGTGCCCAGCAGCGGCTGACCCGGGACCGGACGGGCATCTCATTGACAGTCAGACAGGTCTGTCTGGTAGCTTCGGCGGTGAAGCAGACAGACCTGTCTGTTCGCATGGGTCATATCGCCTTCGGAGGAACGCCGTGCGCACCCTGCTCGTCCTCGCCCACCCCGATCTCGCCGCATCCCGGGTCAACGCCGCCCTCGCCGAGGCGGCCCGGCCGGTGGAGAACGTCACGCTCCATGACCTCTACGCCGCCTATCCCGATCTGCGGATAGACGTCGAGCGCGAGCAGCGGCTGCTGCTGGAGCACGAGCGGATCGTTCTGCAGTTCCCCTTCTACTGGTACTCGGCGCCGCCGCTGCTGAAGAAGTGGCTGGACGAGGTGTTCCTGCGCGGCTTCGCCTACGGCAGCGGGGGCACCTCGCTGCACGGCAAGTCGCTGCGGATCGCCACCACGGCGGGTGCGCAGGAGGAGATGTACCGGCCCGACGGGTTCAACCGCTTCACGGTCGTCGAACTGCTGAAGCCCTTCGACGCGGCCGCGAACATCACGGGCATGGCCTACGAGGAGCCGTTCGTCGTCTACGGTACGCACGGGATGGACGACGCGGCGCTCGCCGCGCACCAGGAGCGCTACCGCGCGCTGCTGGCGTCCGGGCTGCCGCGCGAGCGTGACCTCGCCATCGCGTAACAGACGGAGGACAAGGGCCCGGCCGCGCGTATCGCTGATGCGGCCGGGCCCTTCGCCGTATCCACGCACGGGCCGGTCTACACCCGGGCCGGGCACGCCTCCGCCACCAGCGACCGGGCCGCCTCCCGGGCCGCCTCCGTGAACTCCGGCCTCGGCTCCAGCGCCGCCGCGGCCATCACCCCGTCCACGAGCACGGAGATCTGCACGGCGAGCCGCTCGGGGTCGGCGGCCCCGGCCTCCCGGGCCAGCTCGGTCAGCCAGGCCCGTACGGCGCGCTTGTGCTCGACCGTCGCGGCGTGGGTGGCGGTGCCCGGATCGGTCTCGCCCGCGGTCCTGGTGAACGCGCAGCCGCGGAAGCCGTTCCGCTCGGTCGCCGAGCCCAGCGCGTCGAAGAGGCCGATGAGCCGGTCCCGGGGGTCGGCGCCGGCCGCCTCGGCGGCCTCCCGCAGCGCCCCCCGCCAGTGCCCGTCCGACGCGCTCAGATAGGCCAGCACCAGATCGTCCTTGGTGCGGAAGTGGGAGTAGAGCGTCGCCTTCGCCACGCCCGACTCGGCGATGATCCGGTCCACTCCGACCCCGCGCACCCCATGGGCGTTGAACAGCGCGGTCGCGGTGGACAGGATCCGCTCATGGGCGGAGGGGCGGGCGCTGCTCATGATCAAGCTCCTTGAGGCGGACACACGGGGCCGTGGGACGACCCGGGCCGCGGACCGACCGGGGCCGTGGGACGACCGGCGCCCTCCAGCGTACAGACAGACCTGTCCGTACGCCGGAGGGCGGGACGCGCCGAACACGGTCGGACGCGCCGGGTGTGGGGGGTGACGCGATGCGGGGCTCAGCCGTTGGCGAGGGCCTGCAGCCGGTCCATGGCGCCGTTGAACTTGTTGTGGTCGCCGACCGTCGCGCCGGAGGAGGTGTACTGCCAGATGGTGTGGAAGCCCCAGCCCGCCGGAAGCTCACCGACGGACGAGCCGTAGCGCGGGATCCACAGCGGGTTGACGCCACCGAAGGCGGCGGAGTTGCCCGTGCAGCTCTTCCACCAGCTGGTGGAGGTGTAGATCACCGGATCGCGGCCGGTGCGCGACCGGTAGGTGTTGCTGAAGTCCTTGATCCAGTTGACCATCGCGCTGGCGCTCAGCCCGTAGCAGGTCGCGCCGTAGGGGTTGTACTCCATGTCGAGCGCGCCCGGCAGGGTCTTGCCGTCCTTGGACCAGCCGCCGCCGTGGTCGACGAAGTAGTTGGCCTGTGCGGCACCGGTCGAGTTGTTCGGCAGGGCGAAGTGGTACGCGCCACGGATCATGCCGACGTTGTACGAGCCGTTGTACTGCTGGGCGAAGTACGGGTTGACGTAGCTGGTGCCCTCGGTCGCCTTGACGTAGGCGAACCGGACGCCGCTGCTCCACAGCGTCGACCAGCTGACGTTGCCCTGGTGGCTGCTGACGTCCACGCCCTCGACGGTGGCGAGCAGCCCCGTCGGCGCCTCACCGGTCGTGGATCCGCCCTCGTGCTTGGCTATCTGGGAACCCGCCCAGTCGTCCTCGGGATGGGGGATGGCCTTGTCGCCCTGCCCCTGGGCGGCGAACGCCGAACCGGGCAGTGCGAGGGTCATGGCGAGGAGAGCGGCGAGAATACCGATCAGCGCACTGAGGGCGCGTCGGGCCGAACCAGGTCTGTGCACGGGCATGGCGTTGCCTCCGAAACCTCGGTGGGGGGAGAGGTGCTCCGATTGGAATGACCATGTCAGGAGTGACGCTACGGGCGTAGATAGGCCGGCGGAAGGGGGAGAGTGTGATGCCGTTGGTCTAATCCTGCGAAATACTGGTGGAGCTGCGGTAACAGCCGCGCGTGGTAGAAACTTTCACGAAGTGAAAACCCGGAGAGGGCTCTGACGTGCACAACAACGGGGCGTTGCCGCCTGAGCGGGGTGAGGGGGGCACCGTGGGTGGCATTGGTGTGGACCAAGCATTCCTGGCGCTGGAGCGCGAATTGGCGGTTTTCCTCCGCAGAGCCCGAGCCGCTTCGGGGGAATTGGCCCGGGAGGTCCATCCGGAGCTCGAATCCGCCGCCTATGGACTGCTGATGCGGCTGGAGGACGCCGGTCCGCAGCGCGCCACCGAGCTCGCGAGCTTCGTGGGCGTCGGCAAGGCCACGATGAGCCGTCAGCTCCGGGCGCTCGAAGGGCTCGGGCTGGTGGCGCGGACGCCCGATCCGGCCGACGGACGGGCCTTCCTGGTGGAGTTGACCGAGGAGGGCCGCAGCCGCTTCCGCGCCGTGCGGGGCGCACGGCGGGCGCGGTATGCCCGCCGTCTCGCCGCGTGGGAGCGCAGCGAGGTCGCCGAACTCGCCAGGCTGCTGCACCGGTTGAACGCGGAGCAGGAGGCCGACGACCGCGGTCAGACGGCGCGTGCGGCGCAGGAGTAGGGCGCTCATACCCGTCAGGATCGGCGACCCGCGGGCATCCGGCGACGCGGACGTGGCAACCGCGCTACCCCGCTGGAACGCCAAGCCCGGCGAGCCCCGCGGTCAGGGCTCCACGAAGACCACGGCGGCGTCGTCGTGGTTCTTGCCCCGGGGGAAGGCCGTACGGTCCGGATCGGCGTCCTCGGCCGCCCGCACCCGGTCGATCAGCGCCTGTGGGCCCTCCTTGCGCAGCAGCGCGAAGCACTCGGTCCAGTCGCCCTCGCCGAATGTCTCCACCCAGCGCGACGCCCCGTCGGTGAGCGCCGCCAGCGCCCGCACCTCGCCGCGCGGGAGCTCCCCGGCGACCGCCTTGCGGGAGACGGCGGGGTCGGCGGCGGCGGTGAAGAAGCCGCCCGCCACGTTGCGCAGCGGGGCGAGCCGCCGGCCCTCGGCCAGCAGCCGGTCGATGCGGTCGTCCAGGACCGGGGTCACTCCGTCATGGGTCCGCTCGATGAGCAACACCGAGTCGGACAGCACCAGATACTCGATCCGCTGGGCGTTCCAGCGCGCCGTGACGACGGTCGCCTGGGGCGTAAGGGGGTGAGAAAGGTCACATGTTGAACTATGGGCGGCGGCGGTCCGGGTGATCGCCTCGGAGAGGCACTGTGTCAGTGGCATATCCCGTCGCGAACCGGACAGTTCGAGCAGCGACCCGCCGAGCCGCGCGGTGAACCAGTCCACGCTGTGGACGCATCCGTCTCCTCCCTCGGGCGGGGTCACCCCGTCCAGCACCACCAGCGCACCGCCGCTCCCCGAGGCCGGGAGGGCTACCGAGGCGTAGTCCTCGTTGGGATGGTGCCGATCGCCGGGAGCGGTCGCGAGTTCGATGCGCATTCCCTCAGTCTGCCGGACCCCTGTCGATCACCACCGCGGCGAGGGTCGGACCGGGCCTTGGTCCGTACCAAATCCGTCGCCGGTTTCTCCGCTGCCTGATTGGGGTGGGATTGACGCTTCTGGGAAGCTGCGGGTGCGTATCTTCTCAGGGCGCCGAGGTCTTTACCAATCCGCGCAAGGTGATGAGAAGGTATGGCCGCGAGTCAAAGTTGGTGGTCAACTACGCAATACGGTTCACTCGTTCGGGTGGCCGGGCGAGTGATGCATGCCCGCCCCAGACCCGTCCTGAAAGGGTCGGAATCCCTGCCAGAGGTGGGGAAACACAATTGGTGATCCGTCGTCACCTCTGGTCCACGTCAGCGGTCGGGCGAGAATGGATTGTGAGCACCGGTGCGGAAGAAGCGGCTTCGGGGCACCACGCGCGATGCGGTCGGCGAGCCACGCCAGGATGAGGCGGCGCCGCGACGGCACACCGCACGCGTCCGTCGTCGGCTCACCACGTCCGTCGCCCTCGTCTCCGTCGCCGTCCTCGGGGCCGGAACCCCCGCCGTCCTGCTCGCCCTCGACGACACGACCGACGCCCAGCACCTCGTCGACCTCGCGGAGACCAACCGCGGCGCGGTGACCCTCGCCCACGCCCTCGCCGACGAGCGCGACGCCATGACCCGCTATGTCGCCGACGGCCGCACCTCCGCCTCCGGCCGCGGGGTCTCCGAGGAGATGCGCGCCCGGGTCGACCGCCGGGTCCGCGAGGTGCGCGAGGAGGTCCCGGCCTCGGTCCGGCGGCGCCTCGACGCCCTCCCCGAGCTGCGGCAGGAAGCGCTGACCGGCAAGGGCTCGGCCACCGACGTCTTCACCGCCTACACCCGCACCGTCCAGGCGCTGAACGGGATCACCGACACCCTCGCCCGCCGGCTCCCGGCCGACGCCGACTCCGGCGGCACCGCCGCGCTGGCCCCGCTCGGCCGCGCGGTGGAGGAGGCGTCCGCCACCCGCGGACTGCTGCTGGCCGCGCTCGACGCGGGCGGTGGCCAGCCCACGCTGGTCTCGGCCGCCCAGCGGACCAACCTCCGCGAGCAGTCGGCGCTCGACGACTTCGAGCAACTGGCCCCCGCCGCCATGCGCGAGGCCTATCAGCGCACCGTCAACGGCACCGAGGTCCGCTCCGCCGAGCGCTACCTCGCCCGGCTCACCGACCAGAGCCGCCTCGCGGGCAATGACTTCTTCCTCCAGAAGGACCGCGTCGAGGCCGCCCTGAACGCCCGGATCGACCAGATGCGCGGCGCACAGTCCTCGCTGGCCTCCGCCGAGGCCGCCCAGCTCGCGCGGGTGCGGGACGACGAGGTCACCGACCTGGAGCTGCGCATCGGCATCGTCGGCGCCGCCCTGCTGGTCGCCCTCGGCGCCGGGGTGCACAGCGCCCGCTCGATGACCCGGCCGCTGGCCGCGCTGCGGCTCGGCGCCCGGCGGGTCGCGGCCGATCCGGCGGCCGAGGAGCCGGTGGCGTTCAAGGGCCGCGACGACGAGTTCGCGGACGCCGTACGGGCCGTCAACGAACTCCACGCCAAGGCCACGCGGACGTACGAGCGGGTCGCCGAGCTCGAGCGCGAGCGCACCCGGCTCGTCGGCGAGCGGCAGCGGCTGGCCGATGAGCGGGACGGCCTGCGCGCCGAGCGGGACGCGGTCGCCACCCGGCTGGAGGGGCTGCGGGCCCGGGTCCACGGCAGCTTCGTCAGCCTCGCGCTGCGCTCGCTGGGCCTGATCGAGCGCCAGCTCGCCATCATCGAGTCCCTGGAGGAGCGGGAGCAGGACCCCGACCGCCTCGAAACGCTCTTCCAGCTCGACCACCTGGCCACCGGGATGCGTCGCTACGGCGAGAACCTCCTGGTCATCGCGGGCTCGGAGCAGAAGGCCACCCATCCGGGGCCGGTGCCGCTGCTGGATGTGCTGCGCGCCTCGATCAGCGAGGTCGAGCGGTACGACCGGGTGCAGATCCAGGCGCTGCCGCCGCATGCCCAGGTCGCGGGGTTCGCCGCGGACAGCGTCAGCCACCTGATCGCCGAGCTCCTGGAGAACGCGACATCGTTTTCTCCGCCGGATGCCGCGGTCCAGATCTCCGGCTGGCTGCTGGAGACCGGCGAGGTCATGCTCTCCGTCCAGGACGAGGGCATCGGCATGACGCCCGAGCGCTTCGTGGAGCTGAACAACCGGCTCGCCGACCCCGTGCCGGAGTACTGCCAGGGCCCCCAGCCGGAGGACCCGCTGGGCCTCGGGCTGTATGTGGTGACCCGGCTGGCCGCGCGCCACGGCATCCGGGTGCAGCTGCGCGAGCAGCAGCCGGGCGGGGTGGCGGCCGTGGTCGTCCTCCCGACGAAGATCCTCCCCTCCGGTCCGCCCGGCGCCGGGCTGCCGCCCGCCCCGCCGGTCGGCGCGGGCGCGACGTTCGGCGCCACCGGACCGTCCTCCTTCCTGGGCTTTCCGGGCTCGGAGGCGGAGGCGAACTCCAACGCGCTGCCGGGGCAGGCCCGTTCGGTCGCCCCCGACGGGGGCCCCCAGGGCCTTCGGGACCAGGTTTCCCAGGACCGGGAGGGTGTGCCGGGCGCCGGGGCGGGAGCCGCCGCCGAGCCGTCGGCTACCGATCCGGTCGCGCCGGTCCCGCCGCAGGCGGGGCCCGCGGACCCGGCGCCCCGGGCCACCGACACCGCGGCCGCGTCCTCGACGGCGCGGGAGCCCGGGCCTGGCCCGGAGCCCGTGCTTGGTGAGCCTGGGCCTGGTCGGGAGCCGGTGTCTGGTGAGCGCGTGCTTGGACCCGAGACCGTGCTTGGTGAGCCTGGGCCTGGCCCGGAGCCCGTGCCTGGTGAGCTGGGGCTTGGTCGGGAGCCCGCATTCGGGCCGCGGTCCGCGCCTGACCCGGACCCCGTGCTCGACCCGGACCCCGTGCTCGACCCGGACCGCGCGTCCGTCGAGGCGGCCGCCGAACCGGAGCCGAGCGCTCCCTGGGCCGTCCCCGGCGAGCGGTGGGGGCGGACCGCGGACACCGGCCGCGACTACCCCATGGAGCCCACGCCGCCGCGCGGCCATCCGGCCCCGGAGAGCGCCGGTACGCTGCCCGCCCTGCCCAAGCGCGTCCCCAAGCTGGCCCAGGCCGACGGGCAGGACGGCACACGGTCCGGTGCGGACGACAAGGCCCCGGCCTCCCAGGCCGAGGAGCCGGAGGTCCCGGCCGTCGAGCGGACGATGGAGCTGACGCTCCGCCGCCTGCGCGAGAGCCAGGGGGACCGCGAGGACCGCGGTGGTCGCTCGGACCGTACGGATCCCGCCGACCGCGAGGGTCGCGAGAGCCGTGAGGACCGCGAGGGTCGCGGTGGACGTGCGGACGCCGCGGACCGCGCGGACGCCGACGCCCGTGACGCCCGCGACGGCCGCGCAGACCCCGACGACCACGCGGACCGCGAGTGGTACATCGGCGGCCACGGCATACGCCCGGTCGGCGCGGCCGCCTGGGGCCCGGCCAACGGCGGCCCGTGGCCCGGCGGCCCGGAAGGCAGCGCCCCGGCAGAGGGCGGCCCCGTCGCAGGCATCGGCCCGGCAGACGGCGCCCCCACGTACAGCGGCTCGGAAGGCAGCGCCCCGGCGTGGCCCGGCGCCCCGGCGGCGGGCAGCGGCCGGGCAGAGGGCGGCCCCGCCGCAGGCAGCGGCCCGGAAAGCAGCGTCCCGGCGTCGTACGACGACCCGGCAGGCGGCGTCTCGGCGACGTACGGCGGCTCCGAAGGCAGCGTCCCGCCGTCGCCCGGCGGCGGGACGGCGGAGGGTGGTGAGCGGGCAGGCGGCGGTGAGCCGTCCGCCGATCCGTACGCCATCGGCCCCGACCAGCACGCCCGCCCGGACGACGAGGTGGCGCGCACCGACAAGGGGCTTCCCAAGCGCCGACCGCGGAACGTGGCGCTCCGGGAGCCCGATCCACGGGAGCGGACCGGCTCGGTGAACGCGGAGGAATTGCGGCGCCGGCTCGGTGGCTTCCAGCGCGGCGCCCGCGAGGGTCACCGCGACGCCGCCGCCGAGATCGCCGCCCGCGGCGAGCCCGCGCGGCGGCACGGGGGACCAGCAGGACAAACGGGGGCGCAGAACGAGGGTGGCACGGTTGAGGAGGCACGCGGGTGAATGCGCCCAGTAGTACCTACGGGTTGAGTCGCGAGGCCCGTAATCTGCACTGGTTGCTGGCGAACCTGGTCGAGGAGGTGCCGGGCGTCCGCTCGGTCGTGGTCGTCTCGACCGACGGGCTGATGCTGCTCTCCTCCGACGCACGGCACCACGCCGCGGCCGCGGCGGCCGATCCGTCGGCGCAGGACGGCCCCAAGGGCTCCAGCGCGGATCTCGCGACGATCGTCTCGGGGCTCGGCAGCCTCACGCTCGGCGCGGCGAAGCTGATGGACGCCGGCGGCGTCAAGCAGACGATGGTGGCGATGGACGAGGGCAGTCTGTTCGTCATGTCGATCAGCGACGGTTCGCTGCTGGGGGTGCACGCCACCCCCGACTGTGACATGACCGTCGTCGCCTATCACATGGCGCTGTTCGTGGGCCGGGCCGGACATGTGCTCACCCCCGAACTCCGCAATGAACTACGCAGGTCGCTGGAGCACGCGCAGTGACGGCCGCCGGGTCCGGCCGACCCGCCCGTAAACCCGCTCGCGTACGTCCGTACTCACTCACCGGTGGCCGCACCCGCTCCGGCCATGTGCTGCTGGTGGAGACCTTCGTCGCGGCGCTGGAGTCTCCGGACGGACGGCTCGACCCGGCCCCCAGCGGGTTGAACGCCCGGATGCTGCCGGAGATCCGGGCGATCATCGAACTGTGCGGCAGGATGCGCTCCGTCGCGGAGGTCTCCGCGATGCTCAAGATCCCACTCGGTGTGGTGCGCGTCCTGCTCAGCGACCTGGCCGACCAGGGAAAGATCCGCGTCTACGGCACCGGGCGGGGCCCCGGCCAGCCGGACCGCGCGTTGCTCGAAAGGGTGCTCAGTGGACTTCGCAGGCTCTGAGACGATCACGGCGACCCCGCCGGCGACGTCGGAGATACCCGGGGCCGGGATACCCGGGGCCGAGGAGGTGCTCCAGAGGTGGCAGACGGACCGCTCCCGCGCGCCGATCGCCACCAAGATCGTGATAGCGGGAGGCTTCGGCGTCGGCAAGACGACCTTCGTCGGCGCGGTCTCGGAGATCACTCCGCTCCAGACCGAAGCGCTGATGACGCAGGCCAGCGAGAGTGTGGACGACCTCGAGGCGACGCCCGAGAAGCTGACCACCACCGTGGCCATGGACTTCGGCCGGATCACGCTGGAGAACGATCTGGTCCTGTACCTCTTCGGCACCCCCGGCCAGCAGCGCTTCTGGTTCATGTGGGACGACCTGATGCGCGGGGCCATCGGCGCGGTGGTGATGGTCGACACCCGGCGCCTGGACGAGAGCTTCCCGGCGCTGGACTACTTCGAGAGCCTCGGACTGCCGTACGTGGTGGCGGTCAACCACTTCGAGGGAACCCCGCTCTACCAGGCCGAGGACGTACGGGACGCGCTCTCCGTGGCGCCCTCCGTGCCCGTGGTGATGATGGACGCCCGGCGCCGGATCGCGGTCGTGGACGCGCTGCTGGCGCTGGTGAGGCACGCCGTTGACGTGTCACCCGAATGACGTAACCTCTGCTCCGCCCGTGGGATGGAATGCTCCGTTCCTCTGTTCGGCCCGAGCGTGAGGAGAGTCGACAGCCTTGCGGCACATACTCATCGTGGGTGCCGGTCAGTCCGGCCTCCAACTCGCCCTCGGCCTCCAGTCACAGGGCTACGAGCTCACGCTGTTGTCCAACCGGACGGCCGATGAGATCCGCGGCGGGCGGGTGATGTCCACCCAGTGCATGTTCCGCACCGCGCTGGACCACGAGCGCGATCTGGGGCTCAACTTCTGGGAGGAGCGGGCGCCGCGGATCGAGGGCCTCGGGATCTCGGTCGCCGGGCCGTCGACTCCCGGGGGCCATCCGCGGGTCATCGACTGGGTCGGCCGGCTCGACGGCCACGCCCAGTCCGTCGACCAGCGGATCAAGATGGCCGGCTGGATGGAGACGTTCGAGCAGCGCGGCGGCCAGGTGGTCATCCACGGCGCCGCCGTCTCCGACCTGGACGTCCTCGTCAGAAAGTACGACCTGGTGCTGGTGGCCGCGGGCAAGGGCGAACTGGTCTCGCTCTTCGGCCGGGACACCGCCCGCTCCCCGTACGACACCCCGCGGCGCGCCCTCGCGGTCGCCTATGTGCACGGCCTCGACCCGCGCCCCGAGCACCCCGACGTCGAGGCGGTGCGCTGCAATCTCGTGCCCGGCGTCGGCGAGCTCTTCGTGGTGCCCGCGCTCACCACCACCGGCCGCGCCGACATCCTCTTCTGGGAGGCCGTCCCGGGCGGTCCGGCCGACGCGTTCCAGGGCATCACCGACCCCGCGGAGCACCTGGAGCGCGTCCTGGAGCTGATGGAACACTTCACGCCCTGGGAGTACGCGCGCGCCACCAAGGTCGAGCTGACGGACGCGGGCTGCACGCTGTCCGGGCGGTACGCGCCGACCGTACGCCACCCGATCGGGCGACTGCCGGGCGGCGGGCTGGTGCTGGGCGTGGCCGATGTCGTGGTGGCCAACGACCCGATCACCGGCCAGGGCTCCAACTCCGCGGCCAAGTGCGCGGCGGTCTATCTGGAGAGCATCCTCGAGCGCGGCGACCGGCCGTTCGACGAGGAGTGGATGCGGACGACGTTCGACCGCTACTGGGAGAGCGCGCGGCACGTCACCAAGTGGACCAACACGATGCTGGCCCCGCCGCCGGAGCACATCGTGCACCTCCTCGACGCGGGGTCCGCCTTCCCCGCGGTCGCCCACCGCATCGCCAACGGCTTCGACGACCCCTCCGACTTCGAGAACTTCTTCTACGAGCCGGAGAAGGCGGCCGCCTATCTGGAGGAGGTCAGGGAAGAGGCTGAGGCAGCTGAGGCTGCTGAAGCGGGGGCCGCTGAGGCCGAGGCCGAGGCCGACGATGTGGCGGGGGACGAGGTCGAGGTCGAGGCGGACGACCGGGCCCACGAGGCCGTCCGGTCCTCCCGCTGACACCGGCCGCACCGGCCGCACCGGCCGTCGCCGGAGCCGTCACCGCTTCTTGGCCACCGTGACCGGACCCGGGCGCACCACGCCCTGCAGCGGATTGGAGGCGAGCGGGGAGAGCTTCACCCGCTGACCGGGGCGCGGCGCCTGGACCACCTGGCCGTTGCCCGCGTACATCGCCACATGGCTCGCACCCTTGTAGTAGATCACCAGGTCGCCGGGGCGCAGCTGGCTGAGCGGCACCCGTGGCAGCCGGCGCCACTGCTCCTGGCTGGTGCGCGGGATGGTCCGCCCTGCATACGCCCAGGCGGAGGAGGTCAGCCCCGAGCAGTCGAAGGAGTCCGGCCCCTCGGCGCCCCAGACGTACGGCTTGCCGATCTGGCTGAGCGCGTAGGCGAGCGCCCGCCGCCCGGCCTCCGCGGACGCCATTCCGGGGCGGTGGCCGGGGGACTGGCGGGGGCGGGGCGCGGTGACGGTGGCCACCGGGGAGGGGGTGCCCGCCGCGGGGGTGCCCCGGCCGTCCCCGGGGGCCGGGGCGGCGCCGGTGCCCGTGCCGCCACTCGTGCCACCGTTCGCGGTGCCGTTCGCGGTGCCGAGCGCCCCGGAGGCGAGCAGTTTGCGCTGGGCCTTCGCGGTCTCCTGGCGCTCGCGCTGGGCCACCTGGGCGATCTGGCGGGTGCTGAGCGCGGCCAGCAGCTTCTCGATGGAGTGGAGCCGCTTCTTCACCTTGTCCCGCTGTTTCTTGCGCTTCGCCGCCAGGGACAGCTGTTTGTCCAGCGCGGCCCGCGCCCGGGTGGCGATGGTGTCGGCGCGCCGCTCGCCCTTGGTCAGCCGCTGGATCAGCGCGGCCTCGCGGCCGGCCGCCCGATCCAGCTCCCGCGCCTCGTCGGCGGCGTTCTCCGGGTGCGGGGTGAGCAGGGTCAGCAGGAAACTGTAGGAGGAGAGCGCGCTGTGGCCCTGGTACTGCCGACGGGCCAGCCGTCCCGCGTCGTCGTGGCTGTCGGCGAGCTCCGTACGGGCGTGGACGAGCTGGGCCGTGAGCTTCCTGGTCCTGGTGCGCTGCTTGTACAGCTTCTCCTCGGTCGCGTTGTACGCCTCCGTCGCCTCCTCGGCCTTCCGGTACAGCGTCTTGAGCTGCGTCAGCAGCTCGGACACGGACCGGTCGGCGGGGCGGGCGGGGGCGGCCGACGCCTTGGCCGCCGGGACGGCGGGCACCACTGCGGCGGCCGCGGTGATCGCCGCCGCGCAGACCGAGCCCACGATCCGTCCTGACACGTGATCACCTCCGGTTCCGAGACGCCTCTGTTCGGCGTCCAGCTCAGCAGGGATCGTGGCATGACGTTCGTATCTTCAGGAGAATTGTGGGCGAGTCGGACGAATACGGTCACCCATCCGGCGGGGCCCGTCGCTCGGCCCGACGGTCAGTTCGGTTTGGACCACGGCCACTTCAGCCCGCCGCCTGGTTTCCCCTCCGGGTCGTACTCATAGGCCCAGCCCCGGACCAGGCCCAGCCGCTTGGAGGTGGCGGCGGGAACCCTGCGGTAGACATACACCGTCGGCGGTCCGCCCGCCTCGTCCTCGACCGGCACCTCGTAGGTCTTCGGCGGCTGACCCGTGAGGCCGACCAGCACCGACAGCACCCGCCCGTCCAGCGGCCCACCCACGAAGGGCGTCTCCTCGCTTCTCACGGCACGACGGTACGTCTCACGACGACGGTTCGTCTCACGACGACGGTTCGTCTCACGGCGGTGGTTCGTATCGCGGCGGCGGTTCGTCTCACGGCGGTGGTTCGTATCGCGGCGGCGGTTCGTGGCGCCGCGACCGTACGTTTTACGAGGGCGGTTCGTCTCGCCATGACCGTGCGTCTCGCGATGACCGTTCGTTCCCCGTGGCCGTGCATCTCGCGGCGGTGGTTCGTCTCGCGAGGGCCGTTCGTCTTGCCGCGAGCGTGCGTCTCGCGGCGGTGGTTCGTCTCACCACGGCCGCTCGACCGTACGTCGCACCGGCCGTGCTCGTCACAGCAGGTGCGACGCCTCGCCCAGCGTGGGAACCACGCGGCGCGCCAAACGCCCGACCGGCCCCTCGGCGGGCTCCATCCTGACCGCGGCCTTCAGCACCCGGGCCGTCTGCGGATCGGTGGCGGCGGTGGCGGTCAGCATCGCCACGAACTGGTCCACCAGCCAGTCGCGCAACTCCTCCAGCGACGGCCGCTTCTCCTCGTCCAGCCAGATCAACGAGGCCGCCTCGACGGCCGTGATCCAGGTGCGCACCATCATCCGCAGCCGCGCACCGGGCTCCTTGACCGCCAGGTGGAGCAGGATCTCCTCGGCCGCCGCCCGCCGCACCTCGTCCACGATCGCGTTCGTCCGCGAGGTCTCGGCCACGCTGCCGCTCTGCAACAGCGCGCTGAACCCCGCGTCGTGCTCGTCCACGAAGGCCAGATAGCGGTCCAGCACCCGGCTCAGCCGGGCGCTGAGCGGGCCACTCCTGGGCTCCTCGAAGCACCGTTCCAGCTCATCGGCGGCGCTGCGCAGCGCCGCCTCGTACAACTGCTGCTTGCCGCCCGGGAAGTAGCGGTAGACCAGCGGACGGGAGGCCCCGGCGGCCGAGGCAACATCGTCCAGCGACACGTCCTCGGGCGCGCGGTGGGCGAAGAGGTCGAGCGCGGCGGTGAGGAGTTCGGCGCGCCGCGCCTCGACGCTCAGCCTGCGGTAGCTGCCCCGGCGCGCGGCCGGTGGGCTCGCGGCGGCGGTCGCCTCCGCCGGGGGTGTCGCCTCCGGGGGCGCCGGAGCGGTGCCGCTGCCTCTCGTCATGCCTGGCAGCGTAACCGCCCATCGTTACGGAGCGGATGCACCCTTCGGTCCCGCCCGAAGGGAGCGTCGGGTCCGGCCCGAAGGCGCCCTTAGGTCCGGCGGCCCGAACGCGCCCTTGGGTCCGGCGGCCCGATGCCCCTTGGCCCGACGGCCGATGACCCCCTCGGTCCCAGCCCTACGGGGTGCCCGGCGGACTCCGTCGCGGGGCAGGGGTTCCGCCCATCGACCCCGGGGTCTGGGGCAGAGCCCCAGTTTCGGGAAGGGGCGGGGAGGGGAACAGCCCGCCGCAGGCGCCCCACCCCGCCCGACGCCCCCGGCCAGACCCCGCCCCCGGCCAGACCCCGCTCGCGGCCGGACGGCCCCATCGACGACAGGCCCTACCCCAGCAGCCCCGAACTCTTCCACAGCCGACGCCCCACGCCCCGCATCACCCCAACGTCATCAAGGAATTCGGTGAGCTTGCGCGCCCCGCTGCGCATCACCTCACGCCGATGCGCGCTGGCCCGCACTTGAGCGACGGCCGCGCGACGGTCGAGCCCCACGTCCGTATAGACCTTGGGGTTGATGAACGCCTGCGAGAAGATCCGGGAGAACTCCCCGGAACCGATCCGGGTCAGCTCCGCCTCCCAGCGCGGCGCCCGTAGCATCTGGCGGCGCAGCTCCTCGCGCGCGTACCGCACATGGCGGGCCTCCTCGACCACATGGATCCGGGTCACCCCGCGAATCAGCGGCTGAACGCGCTCGTCGGGGAAGGTCAGCCGCTGCATCCAGTCCAGGATCTCCTCGCCGAGGAGGGTCGCGGTGAACGAACCGGGCGTGGTGGAGAACGTCTTGAAGAACCGGCCCAGGTTGTGGTGGAGCGGGGCGACCGGATACGCCGGGGTGCCGCCCTTGGTGATCAGCCGCGCGAACATCTTGGAGTGGCGGCACTCATCGGCGATCTCGGTGAGCGCGTACCGCACATGGGCGCTGGTCGCGGGCTTGTCGTAGATGTGCCGGGTGAGCAGCTGGATCAGGATGATCTCGAACCATATGCCCAGGGAGGCGAGGGCCGCCGCCTCGTGCTGGGACAGCAGCAGCCGCTGCTCCTCCGGCATCCGGCGCCACATGGGCGTGTCGTAGAGCGAGACCAGCTCCGGTGGCCAGAACCACTTGCCGGGCTCGAACGGCGCGTCCCAGTCCAGTTCGGTGTCGGGGTCGAAGGAGTGCTTGGCGGAGGACTGGAGCAGCCGCTCCGCGACCCGTTCACGGTCCTTGATCAGCCCGAGCGCGTCCCTGAGCGCGGGTGGTTCGGTCGTGGTGGTCATCGTTGAGGGCACCTCACTGATGGCTCGGACAGACGCCGGTGGGAACGGTTACCGGCGGATACCTCTTATGAGACTCCGTGTCAGCAAGGCCGTCAATCCCTCGAGGAGGTCTTATTGACCGCTGAGTAACGGACGTGTGAGCCTGCCGAGTACGCATCCGTTCACGGGGGAGCGAGGCGAAGGAGGCGTCGGTGGCGACGCAAGAGCTCTACGCGATGGATCCCGGAGACCCCCTGTGGCAGGTGCCCGCCGGCGGCGCCGCCCGATTCAGCTGGGAGTACGACGACCACCGGGCCCGGCTGCTCGCCCTCTACCAGAAGGGCAAGGACAAGCAGTGGGACGCGGTCAAGCGGATCGACTGGGGCCTGGACGTGGACCCGTACGACCCGCTGGGCACCCCCGATGAGTCGCTCGCCCTCTACGGCACCCGCCACTGGGACCGGATGACCGACCGGGACAAGGGCGAGCTGCGCCATCACGTCGCCGCCTGGCAGTTCAGCCAGTTCCTCCACGGCGAACAGG
This sequence comes from Streptomyces sp. 5-10, assembly GCF_014712245.1. NCBI lineage: Bacteria > Bacillati > Actinomycetota > Actinomycetes > Kitasatosporales > Streptomycetaceae > Streptomyces > Streptomyces sp. 5-10. The sequence goes on along the minus strand of NZ_JACVYG010000035.1, from coordinate 90,474 downwards.
GGGCGATGGTGTGCGCGGCCCGGATCGTGGAGTCCGCGCCCGACCTCGACGCGAAGTTCTACTCCGCGACCCAGACCATGGACGAGGCGCGCCACGCCGAGCTCTACGGCCGCTTCCTGCACGACAAGCTCGGCACGGTCTACCCCATCAACACCGATCTCCAGACCCTCCTCGGCGACACTCTCCGCGACTCCCGCTGGGACATGGCCTACCTGGGCATGCAGGTGCTCATCGAGGGCCTGGCGCTCGCCGCGTTCGGCCTCATCCGCGACACCACCGACAAGCCGCTGCCCCAGCAGATCCTCGCCTACGTCATGCAGGACGAGGCCCGCCACGTGGCCTTCGGCCGGATGGCGCTGCGCGACTACTACCGGCAGCTGAGCGACGCCGAGCTGCGCGAGCGCGAGGAATTCGTCATCGAGGGCTGCTACTTGATGCGCGACCGGCTGCGCGGCGTTGAGGTCCTGGAGAACTTCGGCATCCCGAAGGCCGAGGCCGAGGAGTACTGCGAGCAGTCGCAGTTCCTGCACATGTTCCGCAAGCTGCTCTTCAGCCGGATCGTGCCGTGCGTGAAGGACATCGGGCTGTGGGGCGAGCGGCTGCAGCGGGCGTACGTCGACATGGGCGTGCTGGAGCTGGGCGACAGCAACCTCGACCTGCTGATGCACCAGGACGAGGAGCTGGCCGAGCGGCTGGACCGGCAGCGCTTCGCGGCGGAGGAGGCGGCGCGCACGGGCGAGGTACAGGAGGCGATCGCGGAGGGGGCGGCCGGGGCGGAGGCATGAGGGCGCAGCGCAAGCACGAGAACACGGCGCAAGCACGAGAACGCAGCGCAAGCATGAGAACACAGCGCAAGCATGAGAACACAGCGGAAGCATGAGAACACACCGGAGGCGTGAGAATGGAGATGACGCCCCCTCAGTCTCGCCTCCACGCACCGACCTTGGTAGATTCATGATCACCGCCAGCGGAGAAGGCCGAGGTCATTGGGGTGACCTCGGTCCGGTGGCGTTCATATGCGTTCATATGAAGGAACGGCCGAAGGGTGCTCTCCACGGCGGTGGGGGGCACACCTTTGTACCGGCGTTCCGGAGGATGATGGTGGGGTGCGGATTCGAACGAGCACCAGTGAAGAACTCCCCGTCCTCCAGGACATAGAGCGCGCCGCCGGACTCTGCTTCCGGGACATCGGCATGGACGAAGTCGCCGATGACGAGCCCCTGAGCCTGGAAGAGCTGAGCCGCTACCAGCGGGCCGGACGGGCCTGGGTCGCGGTGGACGACACCGACCGGGCGATGGCGTACCTGATCACCGACCCGGTCGACGGAAACATCCATATCGAGCAGATCTCGGTCCACCCCGACAGCGCCCGCCGTGGCGTGGGACGGGCCCTGATCGACCACATCGCGGCGCGGGCCGCGCGCGACGGCGTCCCCGCGCTCACCCTGACCACCTTCGTCGACGTGGCCTGGAACGCCCCGTACTACGCCGCGCGGTGCGGCTTCCGGACCCTGGCCGAGGCCGAGCTGACCCCCGGCCTGCGCGAGATCCGGCTCAGCGAGGCCGGTCATGGGCTGGACCGCTGGCCGCGGGTGTGCATGCGCAGGGATGTGGGCTAGCCGGGACGCCGACGGGGCGCCGGGCCTCCTACGGGCACAGCTCCTCCACCGCCCGCCCGAACGCCCGTAGCCGCGCGGTCTCGTCCGCCCGCCGCCACACCAGGCCGAGCATCGAGTCCGGCACCCCCTCGACCGGTACGAAGGTGATGTCCCGGCGGCGGTGGTACTCCGCCGTCGGGGCGCACAGCAGCATCCCGCCCCGGCCCGCCGCGACCGCCGCCAGCCCCTCCTGGAGCGTGTGCACCAGCGGCCCGCGCGGGATGGGCCGCCCGCCGGGGGTGGCGGCGGGCGCCATCGCGTCGTGCCAGTAGCGCGGCGCGGGGGCGGACGGGCCGATCAGCGGGCAGTCGGCCAGCGCGTCGGCGTCCACCCGGCCGCGGCCCGCGAACGGATGGCGGGCGGAGACCACCACGGTCTGCGGCTGCTTGGAGAAGACCGGGCCGAGGACGAGGTCGGGCTCGGCCACCGGCAGGCAGACGATCGCGGCGTCCACCTCACCGGCCCGCACCGCGCCGAACGGATCGGCCAGCGGGATCTCCACGGTCGTCGGTTCACAGCCGGGGTGGCGGTCCCGGAAGGCGGCGATGGCCGCCGTCACCCGTTCATCGGCGACCCCCTGGAACCCGATCCGGAGCACGCCGTCCACCCCGCGCGCCGCCTCGCGGGCGCTCTCGAAGGCCCCGTACAGCGCCTCGTAGGCGGGCCGGAGCTCGGCCAGGAACCGCTCGCCGAGCGGGCTCAGCCGCGCCCGGCGGCTGGTGCGCTCCAGCAGCCGGGCACCGATCCGGCGCTCCAGGTTCCGCAGCAGCTGGCTCACCCGGCTCTGCGAGACGTACAACCGCTCCGCCGCGCGGCCGAAGTGAAGCTCCTCGCTCAGCACGAGGAAGCACTCCAGCTCGCGGATCTCCAACCCGACCATGGCCTCCTACCGACACCGATTGATGAGCCTCGCTCATGGAAGGCTGAAAACTTCGGCGTTGTTCCCGCAGGGGCACGGCTGTTCGCTAAAGACATGTCCAATAGCACGGAACTCACCGCTCCGGCAGGCACATCCGGGTCACCTCCGGCGGTGCGCTCGCCGCTCAGAGCCTGGCTCAGGGCCTGGCTCGCCGTCGTCGCCGTCGCGGTCGTCACCTTCGCGGTGGTCACCACCGAGATGCTGCCGGTCGGCCTGCTCACCTCGATCGGCTCCGCGCTCGGGGTCTCGGACGGTACGGCGGGGCTCGCCATGACCGTGCCCGGTCTGGTCGCCGCGCTCGCCGCCCCGCTGCTCACCGTCACCGTCGGCCGCTACGACCGGCGGCTGGTGCTGTGCGGGCTGATGGTCCTGCTGGCCGTCGCCAATCTGCTGTCCGCGCTCGCGCCCGGCTTCGCCGTCCTGCTGTTCGCCCGGGTGCTGGTCGGGGTGAGCATCGGTGGGGTGTGGTCCATCGCGGGCGGGCTCGCGCCGCGGCTGGTGCCCGAGCGCTCCGCGGGCCACGCCACCACCCTGATCTTCAGCGGTATCGCGGTGGCCTCGGTGCTCGGGGTGCCGATCGGGACGCTCCTCGGCGATCTGGTCCACTGGCGGGTCGCGTTCGCCGCCTTCGCCGCCCTGTCGCTGGCCGTGGCCGCCGCCATGGCCGTCACCCTGCCGCCGCTGCCCGCCACCGGCACCATCCGGCTGCGCGAGGTGCCGGGGCTGTTCCGCAACGTCCGGCTGCGGACCGGCCTCATCACCACCCTGCTGCTGGTCACCGGCCACTTCGGCGCGTACACATACGTCCGCCCGGTGCTCGAGGAGGTGGTCGCCGGGGTCGGGACGGGCCTGATCAGCACCCTGCTGCTGGCGTACGGCGTGGCGGGCATCGCCGGGAACTTCCTGGCCGGCGCCACCGCCCACCGCGATCCGCGCCGCACCCTCATGGTCATCTTCACCCTGCTGGCGGCGGCCGAGCTACTGGTCCCGGTCGCCGGTGCCACGACGGCGGGGGCGGCCGTACTGCTGCTGGTGTGGGGCCTGGCGTACGGCGGGGTGTCGGTGACCTGCCAGACCTGGGTGCTGCACGCGGCACCGGACGCGCGGGAGGCGGCGTCGGCGCTGTACGTCGGGGTCTTCAATGTGGCGATTTCGCTGGGCGCGCTGCTCGGCGGCCGGGCGGTGGACGCGATCGCGGTCCCCAGCGTGATGTGGTTCGGGGGCGCGCTGGTGGTCCTCGCCTTGGCGAACGTGGCGCTGTTCGGCAGACGGAGGTGAGCGGGCCGCGGGAGTACGGAGGTGAGGGGCTGAGGGGAGTACGGAGGCCGCGAGGGCGACGTCCGGCCACGAGGGCGACGTCAGGCCACGAGGACCATGTCAGGCCATGTGGACCCGGCGATCAGGTGAGACCCTGAAACCAGGGGACTCGTCTGCGGGAGTGGGTCCGATGGCAGTGAGCATGCACGTGGTCTGGAGCAAGTGCGAGCCGGGACGCGTCATCTACGAGACGCATTCGATCGAGACGGTCACCGACGGCTCGGGCGTCCACGCGACCGTCGACAGCCACACGTACGAGATCTCCCTCCGCAGCCGAGCCCAGGCGGAGTCCATCGCGGACGAGGAGGGCTACGAGCTGTACCGGAAGGGCGAGGCGTGGGAGAGCCTCCCCGAGGAGGAGGGCCTTTCCGAGGAGGAGGGCCTCGCCGAGGAGGAGAGCCTCCCAGGGCAGGACGAATGAGTAAGGAGCGGCGCCCTAGACGCCGCTCCTTACATCACGCTCCGCCGGGGCCCTCCCGCTGAGGGCCCCCGGACTCACTCCTCGCCGTCGTCGCCGTGCCCCAGCAGGAAGTCCACATCCCGCCGCTCGGTGCCCGCCGCGCCGCCGACCGTGATCTGTCGGGTCGCCGGGGCATAGCCGCTGGCCACCACCGTGTAGTGGTCGCCGGTCAGCGCCTCGAAGCCGAAGGACCCGTCCGCACCGGTGATGACCTGGCCGACCACGTCCCCGGAGGCGTCCAGGAGCGAGACCCGCGCGTCCCCGAGCGGCCGGCCGCTCCGGTCCCGTACGGTGCCCCGGACCCGGGCCGCGGGCGGCAGCTCGGCGTCCACGCGCACCGGCTCACCGGTGGTGAGCTCGACCTGGGTGGCGTACGGCCGGTGCCCGGCGGCGGCCACGGTCAGCGTGTACGTCCCCGGGGCCAGCTCCGGCAGCGCGAACTCGCCCTTCTCGTCGGCGGTCACCGACCCCGCGACCTCGCCCTCGGGCCCGGTGGCGGTGGCGGTCGCACCGGCCAGCGGCTCCCCGCCGACGGCCCGTACGGACCCGGTCAGCCCGCCCCCGCCGGACAGCCGCAGATCGCAGACGACCGGCAGGTCGGACACCAGCAGCGTGGCGGCCTGCGGCTGATGCCCGGCGGCCGAGCCGATGAGGACGACGCTCGCGGTGTCGGGGGCGGGCAGGTGGTACCGGCCGTCGCGGCCGGTGACCGTACGGCCGAGCTGGCGGCCGCCCGTGTCGATGAGGGTGACGGCGGCGCCGGCGAGCGGGGTGTCGCCGGGGCCGAGGACACGGCCGTGGATGACGCTGCCGGTGAGGACGGGGAGGTCGTCGACGACCTCGGCGTCTGCGGAGACCTCGGCGACCGCGGCGACCGGCTCCGCGGCAGCAACGGCGACCGGAACCGGAGCACCAACCGGCGCGGAGTCAGCCACAGGACCGGAATCAGCCACCGAAGCCGAAGCGGCCACCGAAGCCGAAGCGGCCGCCGGAGCCGAAGCGGCAGCGGGACCCGAAGCGGCCGCCGGAGCCGAAGCGGCAGCGGGAGCCGAGCCCGCCACCCGACCCGCCGCCCGCCGCCGCGCGGGCAGGCAGAGGGCGATCAGCAGACCGACGACCGAGGCGGCGCACGCCACCAGGAACGAGACCTTGAACCCGTCCTTGCTCGGCAGCGCCACCCCACCGAAGTCGATCGTCTGGTGCGCCAGGATCACGCCCACCACCGCGCTGGAGGTGGACATGCCGATCGACCGCATGAGGGTGTTGAGCCCGTTCGCCGCACCCGTCTCGGCGGCCGGGACGGCGCTGACGATCAGGGTGGGCATCGCCGAGTACGCGATGCCGATACCGACGCCGAGCGCGGTGGACAGCACCACGACCTGCCAGATGTGGTCGATCATGACGAGCCCCGCACCGTATGTCGCGCCGATGACGAGCAGCCCGAGGACCAGCGAGACCTTCGGCCCCCTCGCGGCGTTGATCCGCGCGGACAGCGGGGAGACCAGCATCATCGCCACGCCCATGGGGGCGAAGTAGAGCCCGGCCATGACCATCGACTGACCCAGGCCGTACCCGGTGGCCTTCGGCAGCTGCAGCAGCTGCGGAAGGATCAGCGACATCGCGTAGAACGAGAAGCCGACCATGATCGAGGTGAGGTTGGTCAGCAGCACCTGACGCCGCGCCGTGGTCCGCAGATCGACCAGCGGCTCGGCGGTACGCAGCTCGAAGACGCCCCAGAGCAGCAGGATCACGACCGCCGCGCCGAACAGTCCGAGCGTGGTGCCGCTCGTCCACCCCCAGTCACCGCCCTTGGTGATGGGCAGCAGCAGACAGACGAGACCGGCCGTCAGCCCGAGCGCGCCGATGGCGTCGAAGCGGCTGGGGGTGCGGACGGAGGACTCCGGGACGACGGCGAGCACGAGGGCGATGGATATCGCGCCCAGCCCCGCGGCCCCGTAGAAGAGCACGTGCCAGTTGGTGTGCTGTGCCACGAACGCGGCGGCGGGCAGCCCCAGCGCGCCGCCGATGCCGAGCGACGAGCTCATCAGGGCCATCGCCGAGCCGAGCTTGTGCGGCGGGAGCTCGTCCCGCATGACGCTGATGCCGAGCGGAATGGCCCCCATGGCCCCGCCCTGGATGGCCCGGCCGATCACCATCACGACCAGTTCGGAGGTGACGGCGCAGGTCAGCGAGCCGATGACCATCAGCGCCAGTGCGACCATCAGCATCCGGCGCTTGCCGAACATGTCCCCGAGCCGCCCCATGACGGGCGTGGAGACGGCACCGGCGAGCAGGGTGGCGGTGACCACCCAGGACGCGTTGGAACTGGTGGTGTGCAGCAGCTGGGGCAGCTCGGTGACCAGCGGAACGACCAGCGTCTGCATGACGGACACGGCGATGCCGCAGAACGCGAGCACCGCCACGAAGCCGCCGCCGACCTCCCGCGGGAGCGGCGTGCCGGACGGCGCGGCGCTCAGAGGTTCCGCGACGCGAGGTGGGGCTGACTGGGGCATGCGAATGCCGCCTCCAAAGAAAGTTCAGGGGATTGATGGAAGCATGAGAGATGTGCATCATACACAGGGTGTGTATCGTGCACACTTCCATTGAGGGGCGCGGGGGAGGCGAGGAGGAATCGTGCTGGATCGTCGGCTGGAGCGGCTGGAACGCGAGCTGATGCTGGTGGCCAGGTGCTCAGTCCTGAGCCCCCGCGAACGCAAGGGCCAGGGCCCGGACCCCCAGGCCCCCACGGCGCGGCCGGACACCGGCACAACCCCTGGCACCGAACCGTGCACTCCCACCCGCCTGGACCGCTCCGGCTACCTGCTCCTCTCCCGCCTGGACGCGGAGGGCGCGATGACCATCGGCCAGCTGGCCGACGCGTTCCAGCTGGACGTCTCGACCGTCAACCGCCAGACCGGCGCCCTGCTCCGGGCCGGCCTCGTCGAACGCATCCCGGACCCGGAGGGCGGCCTGGCCCGCAAACTCCGCGTCACCCCCCAGGGCGCCGACCGCATGGCGGCGGAACGGACGTGCAGGCAGACCGGCCTGTCCCGGCTGCTGGAGTCGTGGACCCCGGAGGACGTGGCCCGCTTCGAGGACGTCCTGACCCGCTTCAACCGCGAGGTGGAACGCCAGGAGGGCCGGGCCTGGCCACGGGAGGCGGACGAGGCGGTCGGCGCGCCGGAATGAGGGGGCGGCGGAGGACGTTGCGAGAACAAGGGACATGACCCCTGTCACACGAGGAAAACCCGCCGGGATTCCCGACCCGGAACGACATACCGAGGAGGCCAGGAAGACATGCCCACCCCCGCTTCCCACCCCCAGACCACCGGCACCAGCGGCGGACACCGCGTTGACGTGGAGCGCGGCGCGCAGCACGTCACGGTCACGATCGACGGCCGCGTCGTAGCGGAGTCGACCCGCCCCCTGCTCGTCCACGAAACCGGTCTCCCGGTCCGCTACTACCTCCCCCCGGAGGACGTGGACCTGACCCTCTTCGAGCCCACCGACACCCACACCACCTGCCCCTTCAAGGGCGAGGCCGCGTACTGGACCTACCGCGGCCCGGCAGGCGAGGGCGCGGAGCCGCGGCCGGACGTGGTGTGGGCGTACCCGCAGCCGATCGAGAAGGTGTCGGAGATCAAGGACCACCTGTCGTTCTACGACGAGGTGGCAAAGATCGAAATCTCGAACTAGGAGAACACCAGCGCGCGACTAGAGGCGACCAGAGGCGACCAGGAGCACCCCACCCCGACATCACCCCATCAGTGGCCTTCGGAGAAACCCCCGGGGGGAACCCCTGACGCGTGCACATCCACGCGTACTCGTGGCTGGGCGAGAAGGAGCTGTTCGACCGGGAGGCCCTTCGCCGCCCACCCGACCGCCCCCGCCCGCCCGCCACGGCGGAGGACGAGGAGCACTACCGCACGCTTCTGGAAACGTTCCGCCACTCGGAGCTCCCCCCACTGGAAACGTCCCTCTGGCTCCTGAAGACCCCCACCCTCATCCGCGCCACCTTCGAAGAACCGAAGGACGCGGCAGCCTGGCTGGGCCGCGAACTGACCGAACACGCCCCCGGCTTCCTCTCCCACCAGGAAGCCGACACCGCCCGCCTGGCCCGCCTGATCACCACGGCCACCGACCGCCTCACCCACGGCACGGACGTGTCCTTCGGTTTCTACCTGGGCCGCACGTCGTTCCTCTCCCTGGCCCTGGTCACGTGCACCCCCAACCACTGGACCCGAGACCTCCCCTGCCCCCTCGCCTGACCGGCAGCAGCGGCTCACCCGCGCATATCGATGGTGCGGAGCGCGCCGAGGACACCGTCCTCGGCTGAATGGAACTCTGGGTAGATCCTTTCAGGATCGGTATGCATGCGGTAATCCCATACGATCCAGAAAATCCCGAGCGTGATGATGGTGAGGAAGAGGTAGATTCCGAAGCTGCGATGCAGGTTCTCGTTCACCTCAAGGGTCACGGGGTAGTTGATCAACCCCAACTTGGCCCAGATCGTGCCCAGTTGGTCATAGAAATCCTGCCCGGTCAGCTGTATCTCCCACCAAAATCGCATCGTGCGGTAGGTGGCGTAGAACCCGTAAATCCCGAGCGTGAGAAATGAAAGCGCGAGGGACGCTCCCGCCTTGATCGGCTTGTGTTCGTCCTCGAAGCGCTCCTTCATGAATCGCCACAGGTCGTTGAGGTCATCGCGGGCCGCTCCGTAGTGTTCGTGCTGCTCGGCGAACTGGCGGGTGGCGGTGATGACCGCCGCGGTGTAGTGGGCCTGGCGGTCCCTGAAGAGATCGGCGCGTTTCAAGCGACGATAGAAGATCACAATCGCGTAGATGCCAAGAGTGACCCACCTGAGCAGAAAGTAGTAGAGGGGCCAGCTGACGAACCTCTGGTCGGTGGCGCGCCGCTGGTGTACATAGCGATCGACCTGACGAACTGCGTGGATCTGTTCCATGCTGATTCCAGTCCTCTCATGCTGGAACAGCCGCGGTGTTTGTCTCCCCCTTTCATCATCGCTCCGGCCCCGTTCATCCGTAAGCGGTTCCAGGACCGGGCCGACGGCCCCGCCGGACAGGGCGTGTCCGGCGGGGCCGTGGTGCGCGGGTGCGTGCGTCTTTGAGAGGCGGCTCAGCTGAAGTTCACGTCACTGCAGAGGAAGTACGTCTGGTCCATGTGCGACGCCTGCCAGATCGTGTAGACGACGTGGCGGCCGGTGTAGCCGGAGGTGCTGACGTCGATCGAGTAGTTCTGGCTGGGGGCGTACTTGCCGGTCGTGGCGACCAGCTGCAGGTCACTCCACTTGAGCGGCTGGGTGGTGGGGTCGTAGCCCTGGCGGGACACATACACCTTGAAGTAGTCCGCGCCGTGGCTGGCCTGGTCGTACAGCTTGACGGTGAACTTGCCGCCGATCTTCGTCGTCTGCCAGGCGCCCGGCTTGTCCAGCGAGTTGTAGCGGCCACCCTCGGTGTGGCCACCGCTGCACAGCTGCCCGTCCGGGATCACCGCTGGGAAGTTGCCGGCGGAGCCGTTGCGGTACAGCCCGTTCCAGTTCCACATGGCGTTCGGGTTGTCCTGCCACGCCTGCCAGCACATGGGGTCCTTCTGCGCCATCTCCGGGTTCTGGAAGTCGTCGCCCCAGCGCAGCCAGCAACCGTAGTTGCGGGACGCGGGATCGACGACGGATCCATGGGCGCTCGCGGTGGTGGACCACGGGATCAGGCACAGCAGCGCGGCGGCCAGCAGGCCGAGGGCGCGAGTTGCCCAACGTAAGGGATTACCGCGTTCATGACAAATCACTTCGCGATCTTCCTCCATCGTCCTTGGGGGAGTGGGAGAGTGTTGGGAGCGCTCCCAAGGGGGGCTTCCCCGAGGGGGAGCCCCCGAAACGTAGAGCCGGGGCGGCGGGGTAGTCGGCACGGCATGGGCGAGATTCTGGTCGGCACCTGTTCATGGACGGACCGCGCTCTGGTGTCCAGCGGCTGGTACCCACCGGGGCTGCGCGACGCGGAGGGAAGACTGCGGCACTACGCCGCCCAGTTTCCGGTGGTGGAGGTGGACGCCACGTACTACTCCCTCCCCAGCGCCCGCAACAGCACCCTGTGGACCGAGCGCACCCCGGACGGATTCCGCTTCGACGTCAAGGCGTTCTCCCTCCTCACCGCCCACCCGACGACCCCGAACGCCCTCCCCGCCGACCTGCGCGACGCACTGCCCGGACGAAGGAGCGCACGCCCGAGGCCCGCAGACATCGATCCGGGGTTGCTCGACGAGGTATGGCAGCGCTTCAGCGGAGCGCTGGAACCCCTGAAGAGGTCAGGACGGCTCGGCACCCTGCTCTTCCAATTCCCGCCTTGGTTCGCCCCCGGCGACGCACAGGCAAAGCCGTTCCTCGCCCAATGCGCCCAGCGCACGGCAGGCTGGCCCGTCGCCGTAGAGTTCCGGCACCCCGCCTGGTGGCAGGAAGGCGAGCAGGCCAAGACCGAGGCGGCGCTCAAGGACTGGGACATGTCCGCCGTGGCCGTGGACATGACCCAGAAACTGCCCACCTCCATACCCCCGGTCACCCCGGTCACCTCCCCCCGCCTCGCGGTGACCCGATTCCACGGCCGCAACGACGCCTGGGACACGGGCACCAAGGAGGAACGCTTTCGCCACACCTACGCCCCGGAGGAACTGACGGAGTGGATCCCCCGCCTCCACGAAATGGCCGAACAGGCCGACGAGGTCCACGCCCTGTTCAACAACTGTTGCGCCGACGCGGCAGTCCGCGCCGCGGAGTCGATGCGGCAGTTGCTTGGCGCGCCCGCGGGTTAAGGGTGACCACCTGGCCGCCGTCAGGCTTTGGCCTGAATCCGTACCAGACATGAGTGCGACATGCACCCTCGTCTGCGCGGCGTCACAAAAGTACGCCACAATAAGTCACTTCAGTGGCTGGATCGGGGAGGGCTAACGGGGTGACGTTCGCACAAGAGTGGACCCAGCTCAAGCAGAACGCCGCAGGACGGATGAAGCTGGACAGTGCCGAGAGCGAGTCGTCGGGCGGAGCGGGAGACCTGAAGTCCAGCAAGGCGGCGTGGCGCAAGGCCGGTGAGGGCGTTGGGTCGCTACGTGAAGGCATCCGAAAAGCGCTGACGGAGCTCGACGAGGGGCAGAAAGGGTTGGGCGAGGACGCGGGATGCCAAACTGCCGCGGCCCAGCGCGCGGTCCTTGATTCCTGGAAGCGTTACGCCAAGGACGTGAGCAAGCGATGCGGTGAGCTCCGGAAGGCGATGGAGCAGACGGGCCACGACCACGCGAACATCGACCAAGCGGTCAAAGCCGAGGTCGATAAGTTGAAGGCCAAGTACGAGGACACGCCCGCCGTCGGCGGCCGGACCGCGCACGGGTGAGGCGGGGCATGGACTTCAAGACGCTCAAGGCGCTCAATCCATCGGAGTTCGAAAACGCTGCCGACGGGTATCGCGCGATGGGGAACATGGCGTCGGCGGCCAAAGAGCATATCGACAACCAGATAGCGGTTGGGATGCGGAATTCCCTGAAAGGCGAGGCACTGGAGGCGGCGCAGGGACAGTTACGACAGCTGTCGCAGAACTTCCACTACACACAGGTGGAATGCGGGCTGATCAGTACGGCACTGAACGGTTTCGCCTTCGATGTGGACGCGGCGAAGAAAAAGCTGGATGCGGCATTGGAGGATGCCGGGTCTCACAAGTTCACAGTGAACTCCGACGGCTCGGTCAGCTATCCAGCGGCCGGCAAGGAGAGCGACGGCAAGAAGCCTGAGGGCGGTAAGGCCGACGGTGTCACGGATCCGACCGCGTCAGCGGTCGACCGGCAGGCGGCCAACTTTGACCCCAACCCGAACTTCAAGATTGCCCAGGGCATCGCCAACCGCATCGCGCATGCGCTGGAGGAGGCCACGGAGGCGGACGAGAAGTGGGCGCCGAAGCTGCGAGCGCTGAAGGCCGACGACGATCTGGTCGTTTCGGGTCGTGACTGGGTCGATGTGAAGTCCGACACCGGCGGGGTGAGCAAGGCCGCCAAGGACTACCTGGACTTGCTCAAGGACCCGCCGAAGCACGGCACCCCCAAGGAGAACGCCTCGTGGTGGAAGGGCCTCAGTGAGGAGCAGCGGGCCGAGTACATCACCCTGCACCCCGACTCGGTCGGCCGGATGGACGGACTCCCGGCCGACGTACGCAGTGAGGCGAACCAGCTCGTGCTCGCCGAGACCCGCGGCGCCGCACAGGGACAGCTCAATGATTGGCTGAAGAAGGAGCCGAAGCACTACGAGCCGTACCTCAACCCGATGACGGGCACCACCATGGAGAATGTGCAGGTGCCGACGGAGGAGTGGAAGAGGTGGGACGCGAAACGCAAGGAGATCCAGGGCCGTATCGACGGCATGGACGCGATCCAGCGGCGCTTCGACACCTACACTGGTGAGGACACACGCCCTTATCTCCTGGGGATCGACAATAGGAATCGCGGGCACGCCATCGTGTCCATAGGCAACCCCGACACGGCGGACAACGTGGCCACCTACGTGCCGGGAACCTTCGCCAAGCTGAGTTCTGTCGACGGTGACATCCGCAGGGCGCAGCTTCTCCAGACGCAGGCGCAGATTGCGGATCCGGCCCACTCGACGGCGTCGGTCCTCTGGCTGGGCTACGACGCGCCCCAGAGCATCGTGGGAGAGGCTTCGGACACCAAGTACGCCGACCACGCCCGTCAGCCCCTGAACGACTTCCTGACCGGTATCGATACGGCAAACGGCGGACATGTGAACTCGACGCTTGTGGGCCACAGCTACGGCAGTCTGGTGGCCGGCGAGACCATGCGGGACCACCCTGATGTGCCTGTGGACAACGCGATCGCCGTGGGCAGCCCGGGCATGGGGGTCAAGCATGCCGACGACCTGAACATCCCGCGGGACCACATGTGGGCGGCCACCGCCAAGAACGACCTGATCAACCTTGCCCCTCCCAAAGCGGGATTCCTGGCGCCTTTGAACCCGATGGAGTACGTACGGCTCTTCGACGACCACACGATCGTGCATGGGACCGACCCCACGACCGACGACTTCGGTGGTCAGACGTTCAAGGTCGCCGATGGGAAGGCCCCCGGCTCGGACGGACTCATGCCCGCTCATTCCCAGTACTGGGAGGGAAAATCCCTCAAACACATGGCCGAGATCGTTACCGGAGGGCGACCGTGAAACCACGCACCATGATGGTGGCGGTCGCCCTGCTGGCCGCGACGCTCGCGACGACGGCGTGCGGATCGGAGCAGGACGGGCAGGGGAAGGACGACGAAGCGACATCGAAGCAGGTCACCATGGATGAAGAGCAGGCCACCAAGCGCGCGGAAGAGATCATTCACCAGGCCGTCGACGGCATGTCACCCAAACCGACTCTCAAGCGGATCGGTCCCGAGCCCGTGGGTCCCTGCGTGGCCCGTGATGATCACGGTTCTGACGATCGGCTGCAACTCAGCCTCAGCTACCAGCTCACGGGGGTCCCGGGCTCGGCGGCCAAGAAACTGGTGCGGCAGGCCCGGGACGCCTGGGTGAAGCAGGGCTACACATTCCAGGACTCCGATGAGGACTGGTCCAAACCCTTTCCATCAGTCGACATGCGCACCGAACCCGATGACTTCTGGATGGACGCCGTCACCGGGGTCGTGGACCGGGCCAAGGGGGAGGGGCTCGCCTCCATTGTGGTGACCTCGCCCTGCTTCGCCCCTGCCGGTGAGCCCGCGTCCAAGGCCGACAGCACCGCCCTGCACTCGGCTCCGGCCGCCGACGACCCCGGTGTGCGCCGTGCCCTCGACCACTCCAGCCGGATCTACGACGCACTCCGGGTCAGGCACGCCTCGCGGGGCGAGGGCAACGGCGTGCGTTCCGTTGAGGACGCCGACGGCACCTGGCTCCACCACGACTGGTCTACCGACCCGCTTACCGCCGAGGAGGCAGCCGACGCGATCGGACGGGCACAGGCGTACCTCGAGAACGCCAACTGGACCGTACGCCACGTCGCCACGGATGCCTCTGTTCCTGCCCTGTTCGCCCTCCACGAAGAGGACAAAACGGTGGCACAGCTCGTCCCCTCGGCCGAGGGAACGCTACGCGTCGCGGTGACTACACCCGCTGCCCAAGTCACTGTCACGGACGCCTGACAGCGCCAAATCATTCCGGACTCCGCCCATTCACGACTCTCGACAGCCAGCGGCGCGGACGGCGCAGCACTTCCGTGCCGCGGCCTGCCGTAGGTTCTGGATGATCGGCCCATGCCGGCGGCTCGTCGGCGTGGCGCGCTGCGAGCCTCTGCCTGTCCATGGAGAGGCTCCAGCCCTCGACCGAGGGTCACCTGCTGCCTGGGTGACGTCCAACCCTTCGGCGATCCGGAGCGACCCTGCCGGCTGCAGCCGAAGAAGAAGGCGCCGCAGAGATCTCGCGTACATGCAAAGACCCCGCATCCAGCGTTGTGGCTGGTGGCGGGGGTCTTTCAGCACCTCGTGCGAGGTACCCCGGCGGGGGCGCAGCACATGGGGTCGAACCGAGCCATTGATGGGCGGTGAGCTGGTGCTCCAGACGACCGTCCCGGTGAATCGAGAGAGCGCGTAGCCGATCGGTGCTTCGACCGCTGTATACGGGAGCCGCCCCTCGCGGCTCCCTGCCGCGCGGCGTTCTTCGACTTCAGGGGCAGGGCGTCTGTCGGGCCCCGATCGATGCCGGAGTCGCCTGCGGTGCCCTAAGGAGCGAGCTAGCATCTAAGTAAGCTTCAATCTACGTAAGATCGAAACTATGTTTGTCGCTGAGAGATGGAGCAGGGATGGAGTTCAAGGGCAGGATTGCCGACCTCGACCTGCTGACCAGGCAACTGGGTCTCGTGATCGGGGGCGCGGGAGCCACCCGGGGCCAGGCTGTGATCATGACGGGGCGGCGTCGGGTGGGGAAGTCCCGTCTGGTCCAGGAGTTCTGTGACCGGTCCGGCGTTCCGTACGTGGTCTTCCAGGCGACCCGGGGCCGTAACGCCGTCGCCGAGCGGGCGGACTTCTCCGCGGCGCTCGCGCAGTCCGCGCTGCCCGGGGCGGAACTGGTGGCCGGGCTGCACGCCGCGGACTGGAACCAGGCGCTGCGGTCCCTGGCCGTCGCGGTGCCGGACGATGCCCCGAGCGTCGCGGTGATCGACGAAGTGCCGTGGCTGGTGGAGCAGGACCGGGAATTCGAAGGGGCGCTGCAGACGGTCTGGGACCGTTACCTGTCCGCCAAGCCGGTGCTGCTGATCCTGGTGGGCAGCGACATGTCGGTGATGGAGGCACTGCAGTCGTACGGCCGTCCGTTCTTCGGCCGGGCCGCGAAGATGACCGTACGTCCGCTGCACCTGGCCGATGTGCAGGCCATGACCTCTCTGGGCGCGGCGGACGCGGTGGACGCGCTGCTGATCACCGGGGGCTTCCCCGAGATCGTCCAGTCGTGGCGGCCCGGGATGGGGCGCGCTGATTTCCTGCGCGAGGCAGTCGCCAACCCTCTCTCACCGCTGCTGGTGGCGGGTGAGCTGTCGCTGCTGGGGGAGTTCCCCGAGGCGTCACACTCGCGGGCGGTGCTGGAGGCGGTCGGCAGTGGGGAGCGGACCTTCTCCACCATCGCCGCGCAGGCCGGCGGCGCAGGCGCCCTGCCCTCCGGGACCCTGTCGCCACTGCTGCACACCCTGCAGGCCAAGCGCATCCTGGCCACCGACCTCCCGCTTTCCACGAAACCCGACACCAAGAACAAGCGCTATCGGATCGCCGACCCGTACCTCCGGTTCTGGCTGGCCTTCCTGCAACGGGGAATCCCGCTCATCGAACGCGGCCGCGGGGATCTCGCCTTGGAGCGCATCGAGCGGTCGTGGACCACCTGGCGAGGACGTGCGGTCGAGCCGGTCATCCGCGAGTCGCTGCTGCGCCTGCTCCCCGATGGCAGATGGCCCCACACGGAAGCGGTCGGCGGCTGGTGGAACCGTCAGAACAACCCCGAGATCGACCTGATCGGAGCCGACCGCGAACCGGTCGCGGGGGCGGTGCACTTCATCGGCTCCATCAAGTGGCTGGAGTCCCAGCCATTCGGCCGCCGCGAGTACGACGCCCTGGCCCGGGACATGCTCGCGGTGCCCGGCGCCGAACCGGACACCCCACTCGTCGCCGTCGCACGCTGCGGCGTCGAGGGCGACCTGCCGCTCGCGGCGCACTGGGGCCCGGAGGACTTGGTCCGCGCGTGGCAGTAACCGGGGGAGCGGCGGGCACGCGGCCCGGAGGGCGGATGCCGTGGTCAGCAGACTCTTATGTCGACAGCGATACTCGTACCCATTCGGGTGGCGCGGTCGAGTCGTTTGTGGAGCAGCTTGAGCTCGGTGGAACGGCCCATCAAGGCGCGGGGGACGGTGCGGTCATGAAGGCCCGGCCTCCAGGTAGAACCAGTTTACGTAAATTGGTTTTACCTGAATCCGTCCGCGCTGGACGGGGTTGCACAGGAAGCACCACGCCACCCGATCATGCCGCATCGGTGCGTGGAGGGCGCACCCTTGTCTGGGGTGCCCTGTGCCTGGAGTCCCACGCCGACCCCGACACGGCCCGCCGCTGGGCGGCAACCTGGGCCGGTCTTAGCCGGGTCTGCCACTACCACGGGTACGAGCTGGCTCCCACGCGCGTGGAGCTGCGTGCCTGGCGGGACGACGTAGAGCGCTGGGCACGCTGACGAAGGAAGCGGTCGTAGGGGACCAACCGCCAACCGAATGACACCCTGTTGCCGTCCAGTCACCCGCGATAGCCTGCATATGTCCTGTGCGGCACAACCACCCGCACAACCAGCAACACGCGAGGGGCACGAGGGGATCGTGGAGCGGGGCGACGTGCGGGGGCACTACGAGGAACTGGCAGCCGAGTACGACGAGCACTGGGTCTACGGTCCGGACTACATTCCGTGGATGTCTGGCCGAATCTCCGAGGCGCTACGGCTCAGCCCCACGGACCGGATCGCCGACATAGGCTCCGGAACGGGTTTGTTCGCCAGGGAGGTGGCCAGGCAGCTCCAGCCGCGCCATCCGATCCTGTGCGTCGATCCGTCCGAGACAATGCTGCGCCAGCTCGGCACACCGCCTCCCCCTGGCCTGACACCGATCGTCGCGTCCGCCGAGGACATCGCCGAAGGCCGTGCCGATCTGCCGTACGAACAAGTCGACGCGATGTGGCTCAAGGAGTCGGTTCACCACATCACCGATCAACCGCGCACGCTGCGCGGCCTGGCCAACCGGCTGGCCGCCGGAGGGCGGCTGCTGGTGGTGATGCTCCCCGCCACCATCCAGTACCCGCTGTTCGAAGCGGCTCTCGACCGCTTCGAGGAGTTGCAGCCGGACCCTGCCCACATCCAACAGCACTTGAGCACGGCCGGGCTGGACGCCGGTCTCACGCACGTCGAGCACGAACTACGCATCGACCGGGACAAGTACATCGGCATGGTGCGCGCCCGATACATGTCGCTGCTGTCCACGTTCAGTGACAGTGAGATCGAGGCGGGCATCGAAGAGATGAAGGCCGCGCATCCCGAGCCCGTTCTGGTGTTTCCCGACCGGTTCGCGTTCGTCCTGGGGGAGCGGCCTGGGGAGAGTGTATGAGCGCAGTGGTCGATGAACGGCTGCGGCGCCTGCGGAGCGAACTCGACGACCACTCGCGGATCGCTGACCGATTAGGGCTCGACCTTGAGCGGCCGCTGCGGTCCCTCAACGACGGTTATCCGGAGAACGCGGTCGCGCTGATCGGGAAGCTGACCGAGAAGCTCCTCAAGGAGCTGTGGCGCCACCACGGCGTCGAGGGTGACCCTTCGACGAAGGCCCTGAACGACCTCGTCAAGCGCTGCCGTCCTCACATCCGCAGCAGTACGGTTTTGGACGCGCTGGAGGACATCCGGCGGCTCCGCAACCGGTCCACGCACGATGGGTACGACGTCAGTGACGAGGACGGGCTGCTGGCGGTTCGCCGGCTCGTCGACGTGCTGGTCTGGTTCACCGACACCGGGAGCGCGGCCCTACTCGGCGGTGAGCCGGACATGGCTCCGGAGGTGGCCGGCCGCTGCGAGTTCCTTGCCGGGTTGTACGTCACGCTGGGCTACCGGCAGGCGAAGCGCTTCGTCCTCAGTCCGGACACCGTGTACCAGCTGTTTTGCCGCGAGTCGGGCATGCGGTTGGAGTACGTGGAGCTGATGCTCTCCCGGGACGCCGACGAGCTGAGTACCGTTCTTTCCTCCAGCGGGGGCGAGCTCCTGCGCACCCGGCTGCCCAAGCTCACCCGGTTCGTTGTCCTGGAGTCCGACGACGACAGCAGCGGTGCCGGGTCCGGCGCTCTCCATCAACTGCTGGGCGTGGACTTCCGGATCGTGCCCTACGACGGCTTCGTCGACACCATCGTCAACCTCGACGACCATCTCGCCCCTCTCACCTCCCTCACCCTCAGCCCCGCACAGCCGCGAGCCGCTGTCCCGGCCGCAGCGCTGACCACCGAGCCGCGCACCGGCGAGGCACAGGTGACGCAGTCCGGGGACGCGGCGGAGCTCCTCGCACGCCTCGCGCGCGGCAGCGCGAACGTGTTGGTCACCGGTCGTCCCGGGAGCGGCAAGAGCACGCTCCTGCGCACCCTTGCGGCCGACTCGAAGGTCCGCCGCTTCCGCTTCTACTTCGACCTCGGCCTCAAGCCGAAGGACGAACCGTTCTCCGAGTACGCGGCCCGTCTCCTGGCGTCGGCCATGACGTCGGCGGACCGCTCCCGTGCCTACGACCTCTTCCTCTACCTGATCCGGTCCGGGACCGCGCTGTGCGTGCTCGATGCCGTCGACGAGGGGGTTGAGGAATCGAGCCCCGCCGGATTCCTGCGGCTCTTCACCGATCTCGCGGCTGTGCTGTCCGCTGAATCGACAGTGGTCATGAGCTCACGGGTGTCCTTCCTCGCGGACTCGCCCCAGGTGCGTCAGTTGCTGGACAGCGGCGCGGGCCGCTCCGAGCAGTTGGTCGAGCAGATGTACGCGAACGGCCTCGACCCGGCTCGTGTCCCACACTTCCACGTCGTACGCCTGGCCGAGCCCGAGGCGACTCCTCTGGAGATGCGCCTCACGGCTGAACTGAAGCTCCCGCCGGGGCAGTCGATGGCCCAGCTCCTTGACGCACACATCACGCGGACACTGGTCGAGCATGGGCAGCCGGAACTGGAACGGAAGCTGCCGGCCGTGTTCGGGCAGGCGTTCCTCACGGACCGTAGGGTCTTCTCCCTCCTCGACTTTTCCGGGATCTGGGCGCCGACGCCTTCACGGGCGGGCGCCCCGATCTCGACGCCTGCGGCCTCGCCCCACTGCTGCGCCCTGCCGGGCCCGATCACGTCGCCTTCGTCCATACGGCGTACCAGGAGTTGCTGGCCGCCCGGTATCTCGCCGACCCGGAAGCCCGGAACGCGGCGGCGGACATTCCCGGCGGCGCCTTCCTCACCGAGCAAGTGCGGGCCTTCCTCGCCGACATGTCCGGCACTCCGGTGACGGACGACTGCGTGCTGCCCGCAGGGGCGTTCCTGGTGGGTCCCGCCGAAAGGCTGTTGATCCGTCGCGTCCAGCGTCCCGTGCGCTTCGACCGCCATGCCGTCACCGTCGCCCGCTACCGCGATTTCCTCAACGCCCTCGACACGGACGGCACCTCGCGGTGGGATCATCCGGACCAGCCCGCGGACATCACGCACCGTCCCATGACCGACCGGCTGGCACATGCCGACTACTACGAGAACCCTCGCTACGACGCACACCCGGCCGTCTGCGTCACCTGGTGGAGCGCGTACGCCTTCGCCGCCTTCGAAGGCAAGCGTCTCCCGACCGCGCTCGAATGGGAGGCTGCCGCGCGCGGCACCGACGGACGATTGTTCCCGTGGGGCGACACAGCCGACAGCACCCGCGTCAACTGCGCCGACTCCTGGGTCGGTCGGCCTGTCGTGACGTACCAGGCGTGGTACCGGGACTTCGCGGGCGACGCCGTACGTCGAGCGGGGGTGACACCCGTCGGGGAACGCCCCGACAATCGCTCACCGTTCGGCATCCTCGACATGGTGGGCAACTGCTGGGAGTGGACATCCACCACCCTGTCCGACCCCCGCGCGGCCGTCATATGCGGTGGCAGCTACGACAATCCGATGCGCGCGGTACAGGCCAGCAGCAAGGGCGTCTATCGGAAGCACGGCGGGAGCAACGCGGTCGGCTTCCGATGCGTGCAGGACATCGACAGCGACACCAGCGGCACAGAGGAGACGACAGCATGAGCGGTGGCGGGCCGCGCCACGGAACCATCGTGGACACCCGGCCGACCGGTGGCGGACCACGCGGTGCGCTCAGCTCCTACGTCGTCCGGGACGACGAGGATGAGCGGTACTACGGCTTCGACTACCGGCAGATCGTGACCGAGGGATTCCGGACCATCCGCCCCGGCGAACGCGTCCGCTTCCATATCAGTTCCGAGAGCCCTGACCAAGCCGAGTTCGTCATCCGTCTCGACCAGCCCGACCCGGCCGAATACTACCGGTGACCGCCGAAGTGCCACGGCTCGACGAGGTCACGGGGACGCGCCAGGAGCTGACCGTCGTCCTTCCCGCCCAGCTACAGCGCACCCCCGACTGGCCCGAAGGCCCCTTCCCGTTCGAGCTGGGCAGCCGCCGCACCGACGCCGCGACCCGGTCCACGTATTTCGCCCCTGCCTCCGCGCGTGCCCTGTACGGGACCCCCGGGCGGCCCTGCCGCTGGCACCTTTCGCAGGACGCCGAGCAAGACGGGCTCCACCTGCTCGGTATGGAACTGCTGCGCGCGGCCACCGTTCGCAATCCCGAGCACGCCTTGGCGGTACTGCACTTCAGCGTGGAGAAACCACTCCTGCCAGTACTGCGTGCTCTCGCCGGCCGACGGTCGAGCACAGCCGACGAACCGCTCACCGGCCCCTTCGATCCGGCCGCGCTCCTCGCCGGGGTAGCCGACGTCCGTGCCACGGGCACACCGTTCGCCATCGCCCGGCCCTACACCGTCGCCTTCATGGCCCCCTCGGAACAGCACACCCCCGTGCTCCGCGACGGCCCTCAAGGAACCCTGCCCGGCAGCGCGGACCGCTGGCTGTGGCAGCTCGCATCACGCTCCACACCGGAGGACTTCCCCCTCCCGCCCGAGACAGCACACGAACAGCTCAAGGACGTCATAAGGATCTCGGCAGACTGGAGCGCCCTGGTGCTTCGGCAGGGGACCGCCTTCCTGGGCCACCGGCCCGACACAGGGGCTGGTGACTTCTTCGAGTTCGGGGCCCTGCACTCCCGCACCGTCTATCTCGACGCCCTGCTCCTCGGCTCCCTCCAGCGCGACCACATCGACGAGCTCACGGACGAACTCTCCGCGGTCTTCGACTCCTCACGGCTGGCACGCCGCGTCGCCGCCTTGGAGCGGAACATCGCCGTCTTCCGCAGCACCTACTGGCGACAGCACCTCACCGCCCACGGTCCAGCGAACGACCTGCTGCTCGCCTTCCAGAACCAGCACCGACTTCCCGCCCGCTTCACCGAGATCCTCGCCGAAGCCGCTGACTACAGCAGACTCGTACAGACTCAGGAGAGCCAGCAGATCAGCGGGGCCCTGGGCGTCCTCACCATTCTCGGCCTGCCACTCGGCACCGCCCTCAGCATCCTGCAAGTGCTGGGTGACGACTCGGTGGCCCATCTGCTGGTCGCACTCGGCCTGTCGATCGCGGCCACGGCCGCGGCCCTGACGACTCGGTACGGACGCCTGGTCCTGTCGTCGCTGCGCGGCGGCGATGGTGAGGCGTAACCGACTGTTTCGTCAGTCGATCGCTGTACACACAGTACCGACTGGCGGCGACGCGGCGGGTCCTACAGCAGGTGGTCGGCCTTGCCGGCCTTGATGTCGGTGATGAGGGCGCGCAGGGCTTCGAGGGAGTCGGTGAGGTAGTGGTCCTCCTGGCCGGCCACGGCTATGTAGCCGTTGCCGTCGGCGTCGGTGCCTAGGCGGAAGCAGGAGCTGCCTTCGGCACAGAACGGGCTCTCCCAGATGATGTCGGACATAGGTGCTCCTCACAGTTGGCGTGCGATGTCGCGAATGAAGTCACGGGACTGCTCTGGCGGCAGAGCCAGACTTTCCAACAGGTCGAGTTGCGCCCGGTATTTCGCCAACTGGCCCTCGGCGTGGAGAAAGGTGGGGCCGTGGGAGCTGTCCACCTGCACCGTATCGAGCTGCGGCACGGCGCCTTCGATGTGGACGACCGTTTGCCCGGCACCGGGGAAGGCACCGTGAGCGAAGGGCAGGACGAGCACGGTGACGTTTTCCCGCTCGGAGACCTCCAGCAGGTACTCCAACTGTGCCTGGGCAACGTCCCGTCCGCCAAACTGCATCCGCAGAGCGGCCTCGTGGATGACAGCGACGTACGGGATCGCCGCGTCGCCGGTGATCACCTGCTGGCGTTCCGAACGCAGCGCGAGTCGCAGGGCAACCTCGTGCTCGGGCAGAGCGGGGACCGCGGCTCGGAAGATGGCCATCGCCTGTTCCGATGTCTGGAGCATGCCCGGCACATGCACGGTGTTGGCACCGCGCATGCGTACAGCGTTGCTTTCCGTTTCTGCGATGTCCAGCAAGCCTTGGGGCAGGATGCCTCGGTAGCGCTCCCACCAGCCTGTACTCACCTGGGCCATCTCGACGAGCGCCTCCACGTATGCCTCATCGGTCACATCGCAGTTGCAAGCCAGTGTGCGCAGGCGCTCGGCGTTGATACCCCGGACCCCTGACTCGATGTTGGAAATCTTGCCTCGGTCCACACCCAGTAGGCCTGCCGCGAACTCTGCGGACATGCCTGCCGCCGTACGGATACGCCGCAGCTCACTTCCCAGTCGCTTCTGCCGTTCCGTGGGAGTCGTCCTCGGGGGCATGGGGTTCCTTCCATTCGGCGGGGGCCGCTCGGTCGCATACGGAGGCCGACTTACCCCTCCGTGGTGAATTTCTCTCGAGGCTGTGGAAAATTTACCACCGCGTGCTCTACTGTCAGTATCGCGCACGCTACACACCGCAATGCCGGAAGCGCACCGCGCGAGCATGCCCGTCCGCCCTGGGGCGGGTGTGCCCGCGACCAGGGCGGCAGGCCACCGGCGACCGCGAATCCCTCACCTCAGCAATGGAGTTCGCCATGCCCGAGATCCCCCTCGTACCCGCCCACTGGTGCTTCCCCGCACGCCCCACCTCCGTATGGCGGGCTCGCCGCGCCGTCGCCGAATCGTTGCCAGACGCCCATCGTCCCCGCCTCGGCGACGACTTCGGCCTGCTGACCTCTGAGCTAGTCACCAATGCCATCCGTCACGGCGCCTGCCAGGAAGACGACTTCATCGAACTCGTCCTGTGGCCCGCCGACGGACACTACTGGCTCGCCGTCTCCGACCCGGGTATGGGTAAGCCGGCACTGGCCCACCCGGACACGGGCTCCGAGAGCGGCCGGGGCCTAATTCTCGTCGACAGCCTCGCTACCGCCTGGACCGTCCGACCCCGCCCCACGCGCGGAACATCCGTAATCGCGGGACTCCCTCTCCGCCAGGGCGGTTGACCCGGCGGAGCGGTCGGCCGGGAGGAGCCGGAAGACCGGACGTACGTGTCAGGTCGCCGCGTCGTCGTTGTTGTCCTCCCGGCGGATCGCCCACCCGGCCGCCACGGCGGGCACTCTGGTTGAGCGACTGCTTGAACGCGCTGAGCCACCTGTTCGGTCAGGCCGTGGCCTCCGTTCAGAGCCTGCTGCACTCGACGGAGGCCGGGGAGGGGTTCGCCCGGAAGGTGGCCGTGGCCCGGCCCGGTCGGCCTCTGCCGGAGGGTTTCCGGCCGTCGAGAGTCGTCTTCGCGATCCTGCTGAAGGACGGCACCGACCTCACCGCCGACACGCTGTTCCCGTTCTCCCAGGTCACCCTCATGCAGACGGCTAAGATCCTTGAGGCGTAGGGCGTCGAAGTCGAGGCCATCGGGATCCAGGCCACGGAGGTGCCTCCGGGCCGGTTGGGAATCCGCCACCTGGCCGCGTGAGGCGCTGACCGCTTCATGGTGGCGATGCTGTGGGACCCTCCCGGCCGACCGAACAGGCAGTTGCCGCGTCGTGCGCTCCGGCACCGGGCCTTCGTGGTAACCGGGTCAGATGTTGATCACGGTGGCCTGGCCGCTGCACAGTGCGGTCAGGTCCTCGGGGTCGGAGGTGAGGATCGTGACGGGGCCGGGGGCGGCGAGGGCGGTGGCGCTGAGCATGGCGTCGATGGCGTACTTGTGGCCGTGCAGGCCGGCCTCGGCGAGGAGCGCGGCGGCGTGCCGGGCGATCGGCTCGCTGATCGGTTCGACGATGAGGCGTGAGAGGGTCCACTCCAGGGCGGGGCGGTTGATCCGCGGGTGTACCACCTCGACCAGGGTGGCTGCGGAGGTGATCACCCGGAGGTCGTCGGCGCGGGCGAGGGCGAGCCAGCCGGTGACGGTGCGGTCGCGCAGCACGGCTTTGGCCAGTCCTTCGCTGTCGAGGACCAGGGTGCCGCCGGGGACGGCGGCGGAGCGGGTCACGCGGCGTCCGCCCCGCCCCGCGTCTGGCTCCGGCGTGCCTGGTGGAGCTGCTCGCGCAGCGCCTGGATCTCCTCGGCGGTGACGGGGCCGTGCTCGGCCTCGGCGACCTGGATGAGTTCGTTGAGGTTGTCGCGTTCGATCTGGCGGGCGACGGCGGCGGCGACGTAGGCGGACAGCCCGGAGTGGCCGCTGCGGGCCTTGGCGGCTTCGGCGATGTCGCGTGGCATGGTGATCGAGTACTTGCCGGTGGGCTCGCTCATGCTACCTATCCTACCTGTGAACCTCCAGGTGCTGTCCTGCGCGCCGCGCGGAATGCTTCGGCCCGGGCCATGTCAGGGGAGAGGCCGGCTCTCCATCTGGACAACTTCGGATTGACCGTGTCGACGCTCATGACCGGCGCCGGGGCGGTCTGCTGGTTCGTCAGCTCCTGGATGAGCGGCCGCACATACGCGAAGACCCCGCTGTCAGCGTCGTGGCTGGTGGCGGGACCTGCTGACACTTCAGGTGAAGTGCCCCCGGCAGGATTCGAACCTGCGCACACGGCTCCGGAGCCTGTGAAGGCCCGACGAATTTGCTGGTCAAGCCTTTGCGGATGGTCAGGTCCCTAGTAGCTGTCCACGAATGGTCCATGTGTCCGCAACCCCAAGGAGCCAAGCTGACCACTTCGCAACCTAGCACCGCTTCAGACGGGGGGCGGCGCTAAGGTCTTTCAGTCAGTGGCAGGCTCGCTGTCATCCACGATTTCCTCCACCGAGGCTACGGCAGAGGCCATGAAGATATAGTGCTTGTCTTCTCCGGCCAAGTAGCTCAGAAAATCATCGCGCAGCTTCTGAGTTCCGAGGTAGTAGTTTCGGAAGGCTTTCGAACAGTTATCTGCTTCTTCGCGAGAAGGGGGAACCGGGATGCGGATTTCCTCATAACGCTTGCCTACATCTTCACGGTTCGTTTGCATGAAGACGATGCGGTCCCACTGCCGTCGAACCGCTTTGAGTGTCATTGCCCAAAGGAGATAGAAGTTGTCGAACGGCGCATTTCCGGATGCGCGAAGAACGAGAACTTCCTTGGTCAGGACAACTCGCTCCTGTCCCGGCATGATTAGAGCAAACTCGCCAATATTTTTGCTGGTCCTGATAGGGGTGATGAGGTCGAATGCCTTGAGGCCTGATTCCTTTCCTTTCCAGAATCTTTCAGCGACTACATCTGGAACTCGATTGGTTGGGTTGATGTTTACCTGGCCAGCCCGAATGTCCGACACTTTGATGTAAGGCACGTGACCTGTACGGAAGTCCGCTGAAGGGCTTCCATGCCCATGCGAAGATTCCAGCGTCCCGGAGTGAATCAACTCACCGATCGTCTTGCTTGTGTAGCCCTCGAACTCTGGAGACTCCATTAGAACTTGGAAGTCGCGGATTGATCGTTCGTCGAAATAGTTAGGAACGGCTAGGAGCTGGCTTTCTGGAGATCCTACATCAATCCACCGGCTGGTGTCGGTGGTTTCTAGGTTATCAACTAGAGCGATGACATCAGCTTTGATCTGATCATCAATCTCAGATGTCCGGAGGCCGGTTTCAGGGTCTACAACGAACAGCTCCTCGCCGTCCTTGTTGATTCCCACAGTTGGCGCGTACGAAACGAACACCTTATCTTCGCGGAACCATGCTGGCTTGTGCGGCATCGTGGATCACTTCTTCTCGAAGACGTAGAAATTAGTTTTGGCGCGGCAGAACCCCTGGAAGGCTTCCATTGGGATGTTCAGGACTCCCCGTAGAGCGAAGCGGTCCTCAAGCCAGTTCGGCAGCCACTTGTAGGTCGGGGAGAAGAAATAGGTCTCCGGGAGCACGATGCCTAGCCGGCCACCTTTCATCAAGAGCCGGTGGGCGCGCTCAAGGAAGATCAGACCAATCTCCAGATCGACGTACTCGCCCGGCTTTCGGCTAGCAGCTTCCGCGATGGTGTAATTATTGCGCCGCGAGTCAGTCTTACTGACCTTTAGGTTCTTGCCGAAAGGAGGGTTTGTGATCACTACGGTAAAGGACTCGTTGCTGAGAGGCTGCTGTAGGTGCTGATAGTCTTTAGCCCAGCGATCTTCTCTTATAGAGTCGCCAATGTGAACATTGACGGAACCATCGCCAAGGCCGACCATAATCGCACGGGTCAGCTTGATGTTGATGGAGTCCTTGTCGACGCCATATACCTGACGATGAGCCCACGTTCGAGCCTGCGCTGCCTTGGCTTCAGGAATATCCCTTACCAGAGAAAGGAAGGCTTCCGTCAAGAAACCGCCAGTCCCACAGGCGGGATCGATGATCTTGTCTTCGAGTCTGATGTCCATCATTTTGATGGCTGCTGAGATAACTCGCTGCGGAGTGAAGTACTGACCTTCACCAGCCTTGAGGTTAGCCCTGCGGAAAACCTGGAATGCCGATGAAATTGCCTCTGGGCCAACGTCCAGAAGGTTCAAGTTGGAGAGCTCGTACACCACGTCCTGAATAGTGTGGTCGTCTAGATCGAGGCTTCCCTCTCGATGTTCGGCGAATACCTCAGGCCGTAGTTTCTTTAGCTTGTTGAACTGCTCCTGCATGGATCGAGCAGTGGCCGTCTCCCCTAGTGGAGAAAGCTGAAAAGCTACCGGCTTGGAATCGTCGTAAGAGGCAATGGAGTCAGATTCCAGCTTAAGCAATAGAAGGTTGCACAGTTCATTAAGCTGAGAGTCCGACCTGGTTGACTTGCTGTCACCTGCGACAATGGCATCAAGTAGGCGCTTGAAAGATGCTCGCAGCTGGCCAGGCTTAGGAGTCACCAAGTCGCTATAGATCAGCGGTTTCTCGGACGGCTGAGAGAAGTTTTCCCCAGGGTGCGGAATGCCCTTATTTAGTACTTTTTTGAAAGTGCCGTCAGCGAGCTTGTATACGCGGACGTCATCCGTCCCATTGGACCAGTAGCCCATACGGGCGCGGGGCTCACGAGCTAGATAGATTTCCAGCTGGCTGACGCCCTCAGCGAGGGTTGGTTGTTTGAACTCGCAGATTGCGAGGATGTGCTCCCAGTCATCCGCATGCTGCGAGTCATCAAAGATGGCGAGGTCGACTGGCCAGCCGGCGAAGGACTTGCCGCCTTCCCGTTTTGCGGCATCGTGAGGGGACTGGGGTACTCGCCACTCGGGCTTCCAGCGAAGCTGTCCTTGGTCCCAACCCGACTCAATGAGTGCTTTGATCGTCGGAAGGCGTACTTGCTGATGCTCGGGGCCGCTGAGGGTACGAGAGGGGGCAGCTTCGTCAGTCACGGCGTAACTGTAGCTGCTGCATCTGACAATGAACGTAAGTGACCGATAAGGTTAGTTATGCCCGTTTTGTGACTTCTGGCCTCGATCTTGCATGAGGGTCCGTCAGCTTGCTGACGGACCCTTTCGGCTTGTTCGGGGCGGAGGCTCCTGCCGGTGTGCAGGCTGGCGGCCCGGCTGTCGCGTCGGGTGGGCGCCGGGTTCCACTGCTCCGGTCGGGTGTGGTGCTGCTCGTGGGGACGGGAAGTTGTTGGTCAGCCAGGGTTCGGTAGAGCCGTGAGCCGTTGCAGGGCGTCGGTGATCACGTTGGTCCAGGGCCAGTGCCTGGCGAAGCGGAGGATGCGGCGTCGTCCCGTGTTGACGAGCTGAGCGGCTGCGGAGAACAGCCGCAGCCGCAGGCGGGCGGGGTTCCCAGAGCCGGGCTTTGCCGGTCAGGGCGAGCATCGGCATCCAGGCGAGCAGGTCGAGGGCGATCTGGACGATCTCCAGCCAGATCTGGTTCTGTGCGGTGTCGTGGAGCGGGAGGTTGCGCAGGCCGGTGGCGCGGGCAGCGCGGATGCGGTCCTCGGCCCGGGCCCGCTGGCGGTGCCGCAGCTCCAGCTCGGCGATCGGAGCGTTTTTGGTGTTGGTGGCGAAGCAGGTCAAGCGCATGCCGTCGGCGTCGGTGAAGCGCAACTGGGCGCCGGGGTGCGGCCGTTCCTTCCGTACGATCAGCCGCATGCCCCCGGGCCAGCCCTTGAGGCAGTCGCCGTCGAGTTCGGCCACCCAAGCGCCGTCGCGGATCTCGCTATCGGGCTCGACGGCCGGCGTCCAGGCCGATGCGGGAACCTCCAGGACAGCAGCGTGCATAGCGTCGGTGATGGTCATGCCGACCGAGTAGGACAACCACCGGCCGCGGGCGGAAAGCCAGTCGACGAACTCGTGGGTGCCCTGCCCGAGTCGGTGCGGATCAGGGTCTGCCGTCTCCGCCGGTACTTCTTCGGCAGCTGCTTCAGGGCGAGTCGGGCGGCTTCGATGTGGTCTGCGGCGGTGTTGCTGCCCGCGTTCCCGGGCCGCAGTACCCGGCCACCGGCTCCCCGGACCCGCCGCGTCCGTGGTCGACGAACCCCATCAGCGGGTGGTGCCCGAAGGTCTTCTTCCAGGTCGCGGCCGCATCCTGCTTCTCGGAATGCGCGATCACCAGCACTCCGTCCAGGTCCACCACCACCTGCCCGGCCGTGTCCGGCGCCGCCTGGCCGGCCCACCTCCATACATATGCAACGGACATCAGCGTGGGCCTGCCGCAGTGCGGTCAGTGCCCGCTTCCCTCCTGTTGCCAGCGTGTCGATCAGCCGGGACACCGTCGGATCGGAGGCCACCGGCCCGAACACCGCGGGCTCGGCCCGCAGCGTGCCCACGTCTGCCAGGCAGTCTCCGCCCAGTGCGACCGCGAGCGCCACGTCCAGCAGGACCTTGCCCGGATCATGCACTGTCCGCGGCTTGGGCCACGGTGTCAAGGCCGCCGATATCGCCTGATCCAGACCGGTTTTGCGGATCGTCTCCACCAGCAGCACTCCGTCGGCCTGGGAGACCACCCCGCGACCACCGCCTTCAGTACGGACACGCGGGTAGGACCCGATACGCTTCCTCATCTGGAGAGTGCTTCTTTCATGCGACGACCTGGACCCTAGACAAGTCCCATCGTTGTAGGTCAGGAGCACTCTTCGCTTTTCTGATCACCCACCGGACACCCTGCCACGTGAAAGCACGAGGCTAAGCCAGGGTCAAGCGCGCACCCGGTGCTCCCCCCGCTCCAGATGTCCCATAACCACCTGATGCGCCCGCCACCCGTCCGGGAACTTCGGCGGTACGTCCAGGTATACGGGGCTGCTGCGCGGATGCCGGTCCAGCAGGTCGCGGATGCCGGCGCGGGCCACCACGATGCAGGCGAAGCGGTGCCGGGAGAGCAGGACGCACAGGCGCCCCGTCTCCAGGTGGAAGGCGGAGGCGTCCTGGCGGCCGGACAGCGGGTGCCAGACGAGGGTGACGTCGAACTCGCGGCCCTGGAGGCGGTTGGCGGTGTCCACGGTGATGCCGGCCAGGCCGCGGGCGGCGAGGCGGGAGCGGACCGCGTCGGCCTGCACGGTGCGGGCCGTGCCGATCGCGATGCGGCCCGCGGTCAGGGGTTCGCCGTTGACCAGTGCGCCGCGCTCCAGCAGCCGGGCCGCCGTCGCCGCGAGGGCGTCGGCCACCTCCGGGTCCTGGTCCAGGGTGTGGCGGGCGGGGAGTTCGAGGTGGCCCCAGCCGGAGTCGGCGGCCCGGGCGAGGACGTCGTCCAGTGGGGTGGAGCCGTGGGACAGGATGGAGTACGAGAGGACGCGCTCCGATGCCGTCGTGCCGGGGTCGAACCGGTAGAAGGGGTAGAAGGCCTGCTCGACCAGGGGTGCCGCCGTCTCCGGGAGGCGCCAGGAGACGGGGAGCTGGTGGCGGACGAGGTCGGGGTTGTGGGCGAGGGTGACGTCGACCGCGTTGCGCAGGGGGTCCCAGGTCAGGCCATGCCAGCGGTCGGTCTCCACGGTGGCGAAGGGGTCGAGCTGGCCGGGGTCGCCGACGAAGAGGACCTGTGAGTGGTCCTGGGCGAACAGTGGGGCCGTCGCCAGGAGCGCGTCCGAGCGCATCTGGTAGGCCTCGTCGACGATGGCCCACCGCCACGGCGCGCACTTGTCCGGGGTGATGAACGACCACTTCTTCGCGGTGGACACCACGACGGGCAGGTCGCGCAGGTCCGTCACGTGGCTGCTCCCGGTGACGTTGGGGTGCCGGGTGACGCGGGGCGGGAGGGTGTGGCCCTTGGCGTGGAGGCGGCCGAGCGCCAGGTCGGGATGCTTCTGCGCGATGCGGTCCACCAGGTCGTCGACCTGCTCGTTGGTCTGCGCGACGATCATGAGCTGCTGGCCCGCGGACGTCAGGTGCCCGGTGGCCCGCACCACAAGCGTCGACTTCCCGGCCCCGGGAGGCGAGTCCACCACGACGCCCCGGCCGGGCGCGGTGTCGAGGCTGGTCAGGATCCCGGCGACCGCCCGGTCCGCGCGTTCGCCGGGGGTGAGGGCTTCGGGTTCCCCGGTGTCGGGAAGGAGGGCGGTCACTCCCAGGTCTCCTCTGCGTCCTCGTCGGTGGGTTCGTACGGCTGGGGCGGACCGCCGTGGGTCCAGGGGGTGTTCTCCTCGTCGGGCAGGGCGGACGGCATGGCCGTGGGGTTGAGCGTGGTGTACGTCAGCTCCTCGCCGGTCTCCGCGAGCGTGCCGACCGGTGCCGGAGGCTTGCGCTTCCTCTCGAAGCCGCCCTCGAGCTGGAGCACCACGGTGTGGCCGCCGTCGTCCTCCTGCCGTACTTAGAGGATCCGGGCTTCTTGGCCGGGCCGGGCGGGGGACTTCACCTTCGTGCCGACCGCGAGGCCGACACGGGTGTCGGTGCGGAGGGTGATCGTCGGACGCCACACCTGGGAGCCGGGACGGTCGCCGGGGACGAAGCGGTCCTCGTCCCTGGCCGTCACCGTGCCCGTGAACGCTTCGCCGGTCAGCTCGTACTCCGCCATCACCAGCGGGTCGTCGTACGCGCGTTCCGCCTCGAAGCGGGCGACTGCGTCCTCCAGCCGGGCCAGGCGGCGGGCGGCTCTGACGGCCTGGTCGCGACGGGCCTGCGGGCGGCCGTCGGCGTCCAGGTAGGCGGCGTACTCGGAGAACCAGCGTCGGTCCCGGGACCAGCGGACGGGGACGTGCGCGCCCTCCGGCAGATCGCGGAGCAGCTCCACGCCGCGCCACATCAGCCGCCAGGTGGGCAGCATCTGGCCGTGCAGCTCACGGTCGATCTGGCGGCCGACCGCCTCGCGTCCGCGGTCGTCGGACGCCTCGTCGTAGCGCGTCATCAGTTCGTGGAGAGTCCGGTCGAAGACCGGATCCGTGGATGGGCCGGCCGGCGGCCACGCGGCGGGGTCCTCCGCCTCCCGCGCCGCCCGCGCGCCGTCGCTGCCCTCGGGCGGATCAATCCAGGCGAGCAAGGACGCGAGGTGGGAGTCCTCGGAAGGGCTCTGGCCCGTGGCCCAGTGCGCGGCGAGCAGTCGGGTCATCGCGAGCAGCACACCGGAGTCCGGGAACTCGGCCAGATCCGCGCACCAGGTCAGCCACTTGCCGAGGGCCGGCACGGATGGGTCGACCGCGTACGGCCCCTCGGTGGCGCGCAGTCTGGTCAGTCGGCCGAGCAGGCGCACGTACGCGATGCCCTGGCCGTTCGGCACGAGGAGCTGCGGGGCCCGCTGGAAGCGCAGGCGTTCCTCCTTCTCCTTGCCGCGGCCTACGGTATAGGGCTCCGTCTCCGTTCGGCACCCGTCGATGTACGCGAGGAGGAGTGCGGCGAGGCCCTCGGAGAACCGGAAGCGTTCGGCGCGGTTGCGCGGCTGGCGGACGGTGAGGAGAGTCGGGTGCTCGGGGTCCGTACCCGCCAGTGCGGCCAGGGGCGCGCACGCCTCGCCGGCGAGGGTCAGCGGCACTAGGACGAACGGCTTCTCGTCCAAGTGCTGATGACGGACGGTCGTCAGCGGCTCGGCACGGCCGGTGCGGGACGCCGTGAGCGCCGCGACGGTGGACAGGACACTCATGCGGCCCCCCGGCGGAGTCGGCGCAGCCGGGCGGCGGCGCGCAGCAGATCGGCGGCTTCCTCCTCGGCCTCTCCCGGGGCGGCGACGCCGTCCAGGTAGTCGAGCGCGGTGCGGGTGGAGTCGATGCCCGGCAGGTCGTTGCGCACGCCGTTGCCCAGGCGGGCCGGCAAGGCGCATCCGTCGGCCTCGTCGCGGCAGTAACGCGCCATTTCGCAGAAGGACAGGCAGGAGGGGGTGTACGAAGCGTCCAACGCCCCTATGGAGGCGGAGAGTTCGTCCGTGCTCCGAGTCGTGTCCAAGGTCGCCGTCTCGGGCAGCTGGGCCGCGAGGTCCTCGGCGCGCCGAAGCCGGGAGAGCTGGAACTGGAGGGCGTCGAGTTCCTGCCGGAGGTCGATCAGGCGGCCGTAGGGGCGGTTGGAGAAGTCCTTTGGGCAGACGAGCAGGAACTCGTGGGAGATTTGCTCGGTGGGCAGTCCGGCGGTGTCGAAGGCGTGGTGGAGGGCGAGGACGTACACCGCGGCCTGCTTGGCCGCCTCGGCGACGGCGGTCGGATTGGCCTGGCCGTCGATCGCCGCAAACGAGCGGATCAGCACGACGTAGAACTTCCCCCCGATGCGATGGGTGAGCGCGTCCGGCTCCAGGTACGCGGTCTGGCCGGCGACCTCGAGGGTGAGCACGGGGCGGTCGAGGATGAGCCGTACGTCCTGGCCGGAGGCCACGTGCGCGATGAGGCGGTGGGTCTCCCGCTCGCGTACGTGCAGGTCCGTGTTGCCCCCCACCTCGTTGAGGTCGGTGACATGAGCCTCTTCCACGGGGGCGGAGAGCTCCTCGCGCAGCAGCCGGATGAGCTCGGCGTAACCGCCCCACTTCACGAGGCTGTGGAACGCCTGTTCGCGGGCGAGGGCGAAGGGTGACTGGCCGAAGCGCGGCTCGTAGCCAACCTGCTGGGCGAGCAGTGCCTTGTCCACTCCGGCGGCGTCGAGGACGGCGCGGCGGGCGCAGGCGGGATTGGCGGTCAGGGCGGTGATCTTGCGGGCGGTGTACGGCTGAGGGGGCTGCGGTCCACGCAGCCGCGTGAGTCGGCCGTCGGGAGGTTCGGACTGCTGCGAGGGCATCGTCTCTACTTCGGGAGCGTCTTCGGGAACGTCTTTGGGAGCTCACCGGCGTGCGAGGCGCCTGACGTCATCGCCGTCGGGAAGGGACCGTCAGGACAGGGTCCCACCCGCGTCGCGGAGGGCGTCACGCATCGGAGCCGCGCCGAATAGCTGCTGTGCGTCCGCGAGTTGAGCACGGGCGCGCTGCGCGGCCGCTTGTCGCTGCTGGTCGTCCTCCTGCTGGTGGACGGCCGCCTCGGCGTGGGCGGCAGCGATCACGCGGGCGGGGTCGGGTTCCGGGGCCACGGCGTCGTGGGCGCCCGGGATCGTGAGGGCGAAACGGCGCAGCAGCCGCCAGGCCGCGTCGGAGGCCGGATGCCCTGCGGTGGTGAGTCGCTTGATCTGCTCGGCGGTTCCCACCGCGTGGGTGAGGAAGTCGGCGCGCGGGCTGAGCGGGCCGATGATTCGCCGCTCCACGGGCCAGGTGGACAGGGCCAGGAGTCCTCGCGCGGGGACGAGGCGGTCGTGGGTCAGTGCAGCGCAGATGTAGTACGGGCGGGCATAGCCCTGTGCTGTGAAGGAGCGCTCCTCGTCGCGGCGGAGCGACGCGAGCTTGGTGGCGACCAGCGACTCGGTGAAGAACGCCTCGTACGTGGACGAGATGAGCTTCGGGGAGGCAGGAGCGCCCAGCAGGGTGAGCGCCTGGTGGACCTGTTCGCGGATCGGGATGGAGCCGTGCGTCGGGCGCTCCTCGCGGAGTGGTGCGCCTGCGGTTGCCGACGCCTGTGGGGGCGGGGGCTCGGTCAGGACTGCCTCGCCATCCGACTCTGCCTCGATCTCGAGGGCGTGCTCCCACGCGGCCTCGGCCTCGCGCAGCGCGCGACGGATGCGCGCGGTTTCGGCCTTGTCCCGTGCGCGCACAGCACCGCGCAGTTGGGTGCGCAGGTGGGACAGGCACTGCTCGAGCTCCTCCAGTGATGCCGCCATGTGGAGCAGCTTAGTGCAGGAGCCAACCTATGCCAAGAATTTCCAATGAATTCCAAGATTTCTGCTACGGTCGAACGCGGCGGCGCACCCGGCCGGTCCGAACGGTGCTGTCTGTCCCGAGACAGGGGGCAATGAGTGCCCAGTGGAGCGGGAGCGAGCACTGGCCCCTCGTACGTCGCCGCCAAGGCTCCCCGGCTTCCCCGAGCCTCCCGGGCTTCCCCCTGCCCACAACACGTCGATTCGAATGGAGCGGCACCATGGCCACCAGCACGTCCGGCACGTCCAAGCGCACCCTGTACCGGCTCACGGGTGTCGCTCCCACGGTCGACGCGATGTTCGACGTCCTCGACCCGGCTCGGCTTGAAGCCGTTGATGCGGAACTGCACGTGCCGGAGGAGTGGTTGGGCGTTCCGGCGCTGCTGGTCACCGGCAGCTTCGAGCAGCCGGTGGCGAGCTGGTGCGGCGAGATCAACCGCACGACCGGGTGCGAGGTGTCGCGGCCGGTGAACCGGTCGGCCGGGCTGCTGATGCTCGCGGTCGACGGCGAGGTGTACGCCATCGGCTACGACCAGGGCTTCCGCCTGGTGCCCGACCAGGTCAAGGACCGGCGGTTCGGGCTGAGTTTCGTGATCCGCAGGGTGGACCCCGCCCAGATCCGGGACCTGGTCTCCCATACGCCGGGCGGCGGCCGGACCGACATCACCCTCGTGCCCGGCGGCGCT
Organism: Streptomyces sp. 5-10; assembly: GCF_014712245.1. Lineage (NCBI taxonomy): Bacteria > Bacillati > Actinomycetota > Actinomycetes > Kitasatosporales > Streptomycetaceae > Streptomyces > Streptomyces sp. 5-10. The sequence continues at coordinate 54,769 of NZ_JACVYG010000035.1, read as the reverse complement.
CCGGTCTGGAGCCTGGGCGTCCAGGAGCACGCGCAGATCGTGCGGCGGCTGGGCGGCCGGCTGGACGGGATCCAGCTCACGATCGCTCAGGACGACCGTACGAAGATCTCCAGCGTCGAGGGCGGTACCGGGCTGCGGATGCGCCTCGGTATCGAGGCTCCGGACCTGGTCGCGGACATCCGGGCCATCGCCCGGGTCCTTCGGGACGAGGTCCCGGCTCATGAACTGGAGTTCGTCGAGCACATCGTCCCGGTCAAGGACGCCGACCTCGTCACGCGGCTGGAGGGGCGGCTCGACGACATGCTGGGCGAGGTGCCGGACGGACGTATCGCGGTCGCCGTCCCGTCCGATCACTGGGACGACTACGCCGCCGCCCAGGCGTTCGCCACCAAGGTCAACCGCTCGGAGGCCTACTTCACTGACGACTTCAGCCTGGAGTACGTCCTCAACCGGGCTCGCGTGCACAGGGCGGGAACGCGCTTCGCCGCGCTCCGGGACGGCACCGTCACCCTCTACGCGCACACCCGTGCGGAGAAGCGTGACGTCATCTGGACGTCGAGCGTGCTGCGGTGGATCGAGGCGCAGGTGACGCTCGGCGTCCGCCGGTTCTTCCTGCTGGACGGGCAGTGGTACGAGATCGGTGAGGCGTATCTGGAGGCGATCCGTTCACAGGTGCAGCGGCTCATCACCGGCACGCCCTCGGTCGACCTTCCGGCCTGGGTGCTCGGAGACAAGGAGCGGGACTACAACGAGTCGGTGCCCGACCTGCGGCCCGGGTACGTCTGCTTCGACCGTGACAACGTCCGGACCGCGCTGCACCGGGGCAACGGCGTGGAGATCTGCGACCTGCTGAGCCCGGACGACGTCCTGGTCATGGTGAAGCGGGCCAAGGGCTCCGACGCGCTGAGCCATCTATTCGGTCAGGCCGTGGTCGCCGTTCAGGCCCTGCTGCACTCGCCGGAGGCCATGGGCGGGTTCGCCCGGAAGGTGGCCATGGCCCGGCCCGGCCGGGCCTTGCCGGACGGCTTCCGGCCGTCGAAGGTCGTATTCGCGATCCTGCTGAAGGACGGCACCGACCTCACCGCCGACACGCTGTTCCCCTTCTCCCAGGTCACCCTCGTGCAGACGGCCAAGATCCTTGAGGCGTGGGGCGTCGCCGTCGAGGTCATCGGGATCCAGGCCACGGAGGTGCCGCCGAGCCGGGCGGGAATCAGTCGTCTGGCCGCGTAGCGGAGCCTCAACACACTTCTCACCCGTCCATGGATACAGCCGTCATGAAAAGCCTGGGAGAGGGTGAAGCGGAGGTGGGCCACACCGAATGAAGGTATGGTCCTGACGATCAACGGATGATGCGAGCCCCGGAGTGATCCGGGGCTTTCGTCATGCTGAGACGGGCGCATACGCCGAGCGATACCGTCAAGTTGTCAGGGTGCGAGGTCGGTCAGGAGATCGTCGAGGACGGTTTCCTCCTCGACGCGTACGCCGAGTTCGCTGAGGGCGGTCCGCAGGTCGGGGTCCCAGGGAGCGGTGGCAGGTGTGCCCGTCAGGGATGGTGCCATGGGGGTTCGGTCGGCGGCGGCGCGGTAGTCGGTGGTGGTGTAGCGCCAGGGGTGCCAGGGCACGCGCCGGAGCAAGGCGGCGGCGATGCGTATGCCGCCCCAGTCGAAGTCGCCGTGGTAGAGCAGCCTTGCCCGGTGGGAGTGCAGGTGGCGCAGGAGGGTGAGGGCGGCGGCCGAGGGCTGGCCCTGGAGACAGACCAGGGGCGGGCAGGCAGGGCCGTAGGTGTCGGCCGCCGTGGCGAGCACGGTCGGGTTCTCGCAGATGTGCACCACCGGGGGCGCCTCGCGGGGAGGGGCGTGGGTGAGCTGGCGCAGGGTGAGCACGGCGGGTTCCCCGGTGCCGGTGGCCCAGTCGAGTGCGGGTGTGCCGCGTAGGCCCAGGGTCAGGACGGTGGAGGACAGGGCGTCCTTGAGGAGGCCCGCGCAGGCCCATGCTTCGCGGCGCCACTCCGCCCCGGTGCCGTCGGGGAAGCCGGTCAGGGCGCGGACGCCGGAGTGGACGAGGGCGGCGAGCGGGGTGCCGTCGTCGAGGGCGTGGGCGTCGCCGAGGGTGCGGGCGGCGAAGGCCGGGAGGGAGACGGCCGGATCCGCGGGCAGGCTTCGCAGCGCCGTCGCGGTGGAGGTGAGCAGGGCCCGGGCGGACTCCGGGTCGCCTGCGAGGCGGAGGACGAGGCCGCTCACGCGTATGTGCTCGCCCCAGTCGGTCAGTTCGGGCCGCTCGGAGCACAAACCGGTGAGCGGGGTGTACGCGTCGTGCCAGGCGTCCGCCTCCCGTCGGCGTGCGTCGCTGAGGAGGGTGACGGGTCCGGTGAGGGCGATGACGGCGGTGGCGAGGCCGTCGGGGCTGACGCCGGAGCGGCGCAGGATGGTGTCGACGGCGTCGAGCCGGACGCTCAGCGAGCGCCCGCCGCCGGGGGCTCGGCCCAGCAGGCGCTCGGCGGCGGCCCGCTCGCCGTCGGTGGGCGCGGCCAGGATGACCGGGCCGGTGAGTGGCTCGGCGCGTTCCATGCGGCGGCGTATCCGGTCCAGCAGCCAGGCACAGCCCGGATCGCCGAGGAGACGGGCGAGGCGGTCGTGGTCGACGCGCCCGGCGGGGGCGTCGGATGCGCTCATGTGAGGGTCTTCCCCCTTTCTCGCCACGGGCGGTCCTATCTCGCCACGGGCGGTCCTTCCTCGTCACGGGCGGTCCTCCCACGCCACGGGCGGCCCCGCGTCACTTCTCAGGCCCACAGGGCGTCCTGGCCCGGCGCGGGGTTCTCGGCGGGGGTGGGCTCGGGATCCCCGGGGGAGTGCGCCGGTGCGGGGACCGTCGCCATGCGGCGGTCGGGTTCGGGGGCCCGTGTCCGCTCGGCGCCGTCCCACTGCCAGCGGGTCACCAGGACCGCGTCGATGTCGTCGACGCGGGAGAGCTGGGCGATGGCGATGCCGGGCACTTGCGGGTAGCAGGCCCATTCACGCTCGCTGGTCATCACCACGTCCAGGTCGAAGGCGTGGAGCAGGCCCAGACACTTGGCGCGGGAGTCGTCGTCGACACCGGCGAAGGCTTCGTCCAGGGTGACCAGGCGCGGGGCGTGGGGAGCGGCGGTGGCGTAGTGAGCGGAAGCGGCGGCGAACAGGGGTACGGAGACGGCCAGGACGCGTTCGCCGCCGGAGGCGGGCCCGGTGGCGGGTACCCAGGTGCCGTGCTGGTGGCGTTCGATGCCGAATTCGTGCCAGGCACGGTAGTCGAGCGCGGTGGTGAGCACTTCCAGCCAGCTGCCTGTGGCGTTTTCGGCCTGCGCGCGGGCGATCTGGGCTTGCAGGAACTCGCCCACCGCCGCCCGGTCATCGGCCGCCCAGGCGTCGGCGGACTGGCGCAGCCGTGCCCGCGCCTGTGCCAGGCCGACCGGTGCCTTGCGGGAGGGCCGCCAGACCAGGCGCAGCTTCATGCCGGTGGAGGTGGGCCGCTGTTCGAGTTCGGTGTTCATGGCGTGTACCTGCCGTTCGGCCGTGCCGATCAGCTCCTGAAGGGTGCCGGCGACCTCGGTCAGCAGGTGGGTTTCCAGGATTTCGCGTTCGTGTGCCGACAGGATGCGGGTCAGCTCCTGGACCTCGGTGGCCAGGGCCCCGGCCAGTTCGGGTACGGCCCGCTCGCGGCCCTGGTAGACGAGGTCGACGATCATCCCGTCCTCGGTCATGCGCGCCGTGGCGCGGTGGCCGCCCCGGGAGAGGACGTCCTGGAGCTTCTTGTACTCCTCGCTGAGCCGCTTTTGCACGCGTTCCCAGGCGCCGTCGGAGTCGTCCGTGCCGGACAGTGCCGTCTCGACCGCTCGGGCGAGCGCGATCGCCGGGGTGGCGGCCCAGGAGCCGCCGTCCAGCGGCGGCAGGGGAGTCTCCGGCAGGGCCACGGTCAGCAGGCCGGTGGCCGCGAACCGTTGGAGCGCGGCGATGGCCTCGGCGCGCGTGGCCGCCGCTTCATGGACGTCCTTGTTCAGCTGCTCGATGCGGCCCTCGGCGCGGCCGGCGCGGCGGTCCGCGGCGGAGTACTCGTGACGGGCCTGTTTCTGGTCCCGCTCGCAGGCGCCGAGGGCATCCGCGGTTTCGGCAAGACGGCGCTCCAGTTCGGCGACGGCCGCGCCGACGGTCGAGCGGAGCGTGGTGTGGTGTTCGTCCGCGGCGGCGGCGAGCCGGGTCGCCTCGGCCATACGCTCGTCCAGTTCGGCCACCCGTTCCCCGGTCCGGCCGGCTTCCGCCTGCTCGTCGGCGACAGCGCGGCGCGCCTCGGCCCGGTCGCGGAGCGACGGCCACAGGGCGGCGAGGGCGGCAGTGTGGTCGGCCAGGGCCTGGCGGACGGCCGTGAGGGCCGGTCGCTCGGCGGGCAGGGTCACGGCGTCGGCCGTCTCGGTCAGTGCGGTGCCCGCTTCGGCCTCGCGCCGGGCCGCCTCGGTGAGTTCGGCCGCGCGTTCCTCCTGGCGGGTGCGGGCCCGGTGAGCGGCGTCCGCCGCCGCGGCGGCCACCGCGTGGGCGTGGCGCAGGGGGGCGTCGTCGGGGACGGCGGCCAGTTCGGCGTCCAGGGTGCGCCGGCGCGCGGCCACCGTGGCGCGTTCGGTTTCACGGCGCGTGGTGCTGTCGGCCAGGGCGTCCAGTTCGCCGCGCAGGGTGGCGATCCGGGCGCGGCGTGCTTCCTCGCGGGCGCCTTCGCCCACGTACACGGCCGCTTCCTTCGACCAGCTGCCGGTCAGCGCGCCGATGCGGAAGCGACCGTCCGACGCCACCCACGTGCCGGGTGCGCCGGTATCTCCCAGACCGATGGTCGCCAGGAGAGCGGACACGGCCGGTTCACCGACCTGCGTGGCCCGGGGATCGCCGTGGTCGACGGCGGGCCGCAGCGCGTCGGCGAGCACGGAGCCCGCCCGCGGCGCGGGCGAAGGCAGCGGGGCCAGCAGTACGTCGTGCCCGCTCGCCTCCAGCATGGTGCCGTCCGGGCACACCCACGCGTCCAGGAGCCCGGACGCCTCCAGCGCGGCCTCCAGCCCCGCCCGTTGATCCGGAGTGACGTGGTCGTGGAAGTCGACCAGCCTCCACAGAGGCGCTCCGGGAGTCCGGTCGCGCAGGCCCGGGGTACGGGTGTGGGGCGCCGTCGGTCCGTGCTGGCCACCGGCCTCCAGCTCCGCCAGCTCGCGTTCGGCCACGGTGCGCCGCTCGTCCAGTTCGGCCAGCTGCCGGCCGAGGGCGGCGGCCCGGTCGGCCAGGTCAGCGGCCTGTCCTCGGTGCGCTGCCGCGGCCTGCTCCCGGGCGGGGCTGGGGCCGTGCAGATGCGTGCCCCAGTCGTGCAAGGCGTCCAAAAGCCCCGTCGGGTCGGGAAGGTCCAGCTCCGTGCACCGGTCGAGGTGCTCGCGTACGGCATCCACCAGGTGCTGGCCCGCCTGTGCGACGGACGACTCGGCCTGGGCCTGGCGTTCGGCGGTGTGGGCGGCCTCGGTCTGGGCCTCGTCCAGACGGTGCGCGGCGGTCCGCCGTTCACCGGCGGCCCGTTCGGCTCGCGCGGCCAGCTCCTCCACGTGGTCGAGGGTGCGCCTCCTGCGTGCCACCGACTCCTCGGCCGCGTGGCGCAGTTCCACCTCCGGGACCGCGTCGTGGGTGCCGAGCACGTCATCGAGCCGGGCCGCCCGGGCCGTCTCCCGTGCCTGGTGCAGCGTGTTCTCGACCTGCCGCTCAGCCGCTGCCAGCCGCCCTTCGGCGCTCGTCAGGCGGCCGAGGGCGCGCGAGTGCGCCTGGGCGGCCTGGTCCCGGTCCCCCTCCGCCCGGGCCCGCTCGCCGGCGGTGCGCCGCGCATCGGCCGCCGCCTGCTCCAGCTCCCGGGCGCTGCGCATGTCCGGGCCCGCTCGCAGCGCGGTGTCCTGCGCCGCCAGCCGCACGGCCGTCTCCTCCAGCCGGGCGATCCGCTCCGCGGCCGCTGCCCGTTGCCGCTCGGCCTCTTCTCGCTCGGTCCGCGCCTGGGACAGGTCACGGTGCAGCTGTTCGTAGCGGGCGTGTTCGCTGCGCGGCAGCCGAGCCCGCCGGCGGGTGGCCACGCGGGCGTAGCGGCGGTAGTGGTCGAGGAAGGCGGAGGCGGCCCGTTCGGCCTCACTGGCCGCTCGCAGTTCCTCCTTCTCCTCGTCCAGGGAGCGGAACGCCTCGGCCACATCGGCGATCACCGCTTGGTCCATGGGCGGCAGCGCCTCGGTCAGCGCGCGGGACAGCGCCGTCTCGTTGGGGCGCTTGGACAGCTGGGGCTGGCGCAGCTGGATGAGCAGGTCGACCAGGGCGGCGTAGCGCCGTTCGCCGAGCCCGAACAGCGCCTCGTCGACCGCTCTGCGGTACGTCTTCGCCTGGTCGTAGACCATGCCGCGGCCGGCGACGGCCTCGGCCAGGCGATCCCGTGACAGCGCGGTGCCGGTGGCGTCGAGCAGGGCCAGCTCCTCGCCGACGCGCTGGTCGGTGACCGCGTACCAGTGGCGGGCGATGCCGCGGCCCGTTACCGCCTTCAGCCCGCACAGCAGGGTGCGGAAGTGCGCCCGGCCCGACTCCTGGTCGCGGCGGCCGAATTCGATCCAGGTGTAGCCGAGCCGCTCCGGATGCGGGTGCCGACCGGCGAGCAACAGGTTCCACTCCATGCGCTTGCCCGGGTCCGCGTCCGGTTCCACCCGGCGGGCGGACAGGTCGCCGTCCAGGAGGAAGGGCAGGGTCAGGGCGAGCACCTTGGACTTGCCGGTGCCATTGTTGCCGCGCAGCAGCAGGCGGCCGTCGCGGAACCAGAACTCCTCGGCGTCGTAGTAGAAGAGGTCGACCAGGCCGATGCGCAGTGGCTGCCACCGGCCGGGTGCGGGGTCGGGCAGGGCGGTCACGGCTGCGGTGCCTTTCGCTTGGGGGCGCGGGCTGTGCGGGCTGTGCGGGCTGTGCGGGAGGAGGGCTGTCCCGGTTCCGTCACGACGGTCTCGCCGACCGCGTACCGCGCGAGCGCGGGCAGCGGGACGATGCCCTTCGGGGTGCGGGCGACCAGGCCGAGCACGGTGAGCCTCTCCAGCGCCTGGCCGACCAGCTCCGCCTCCGCGCCGGGCTGCTTGGCGCTCTTCGACCAGAACGCGCCGTGTTCGGTGGCCAGCTCCCGAACCTTGCGTTCGAGGTCAGCGCGGCTCACCTCGCCGTCCATGGCCGCCAGGTGTTCGGCGAGCAGCAGGGTGACGTGCCCGTGCGTGCCCTGCTCCGGCATCCGTACGTCGGTCAGATCGTCGTGCGGGTCGACCATGGCGATGCCCTCGGCCCGCACCTCGGCGACCAGGCCTGTCAGTTCGGTGATGCGGGCGGTGAGGAAGGCGCGCTGGCGGGTCAGGTAGGCGAGTTCCTCGTCGGTCAGCTCCTCGTAGTACAGCACCGGGTCGTCCAGCAGCCTCCGGGTCAGCCGCTGGCGGATCGCGCGGAAGCGGAGCTCGTCGCTGTCCAGCGCGCTCTCGGCGGTCAGTTCGGCCAGGCGGTCCTCGAAGTCCTCGGCGATGATCGTCGACGGGCCGCGGCGGGCGGCCAGCAGCCCGGCCAGGACGCGCCGCTGCACGTCGTAGAGCACGTCGCCGCTACCGCTGACGTATGCCTCCTCCTCACCGGCCACCCGCCGCAACACCCCATGGCGCAGCAGCAGCCGCACCACCGCCGCCAGATCCAGGCGTTCGTCGCGGCGCTCCATCGTGAACTCCACCCCGGCGGCGGCCAGATGGGGATCGGCGGCGTCCAGCACCACCTGCTCGGCCAGGCGACCCAGGGCGATCTGCGCCTCACCCCGCTCCAGCGCGGCCAGCGCCAGACACAGCAGCACATACCGGCGGCGCGTGAACGCGGCGCGGCCACGGGACGCCTCGCGCGCCGGATGCGTGGGATCGGCCAGGGTGCCGGGCATCCGGGCCAGCCGGGCGGCCTCCGCGTCCACCCGCAGTGACCAGCCGGTGTTGCGGTCGAACCAGTCGCGCAGCTCCGAGGCGTGCTGCCGCACCAGCCGGAACTCGTCCGCGTGCGGGCCCCGCGCCAGCAACAGCGGCTCCTTCAACAGCGTCCGGGCCGCCTTGTGCACCTCGGCCGTCCGCCGGCCGTCCAGCACCTCGCCCAGGGGTGTGGTCACAGCTCCCCCTCAATCGTCTCCGCCGGTGTGTGCCCGGGCCGGGTGAGGTCGGTGATCTCGACCAGGTGGTCGGGGCCGCGGAAGGTCCCGCCCGGCGTGCGGATCTCGGCCGTCGTCCCGTCGGCGAGGGCGGTCAGCCGGATCTCCAACGAGCCGTCGTTGCTGGTCGCCACCGTGCTCGTCATGCCGGGCCGCCACGTGGCCAGGGCATCGCCGAGCAGCTGCAAGAACAGTCCGAAGGCCACCGGGTCGAGTTCTCCCAGCGCGGATAACCGCGTGATGCCGTCCGTCGCGAGCCGCGCACGGGCGGCGGCGATCTCCTCCGCCTGCCTGGCGGCGATCTCGGCGAGCTGGCGTCGCTGCTCGGAGCGGTCCCGCACCCGGCGGGCCCGCCCGCGGCGTTCGTAGCTGCCGGTACGGCGCAGTTGCAGGCTGATCCGCAGCGGCTCGGCCTCGGCCCACGACGTGGACGCGGGCACCGGGCGGGCCGTGCGCTCGGCCAGCGTATCGGCGTCCACGGTCAGATGACGCGCGGAGTACAGACCGAAGGCGGCGCGCCACAGCCGGTGCCGCGCCTCGTCGTCCGGGGCCTCGGCGAACCATCGGGCCAGGGTGCGGAAGTCCGCGGACCGGTCCGAACGCCCGGCCCGCCGCTCATTCAACTGCCTGACGACCGCGAGGAGTTGTGGGATCGCCCCGAGGGCCCGCCCGCGCAGCAGCCGGGCCTGCGACTCACGGCCGTCCGCGGAGACGAACCAGGCGGTGAGCCCCGACCACTTCGCCGCCCACCGCTCATAGGCCTGTTCCTCGGCGCTTTCGGCGTCCTCGGGCGCGGCGTCGGCCGCCTCACGGACCGCCGCCAGCCGCAGCAGCACACCGGCCCGCCCGTCCTGCTCCAGCTCGCCGATGAGCACCGCGATCCGCCCGCCCAGCGTGATCAGGTCCTGGATGAACCGCTCCAGGTACTGGATCAGCCGGTCCTTGTAGGCGAGGAACACCTCCACCTCCACACCGTGCAGATCCATGGTGCGCTGCAGCGACCCCATGAACGCCCGCGCGTTCTCCGCCAGCGCCTCGAACCGGCCCGTCAGCGCCGAAAGCGCCAGATGCGCCTTCGCCGCGTCCGGCCCGCCCTCCTCCCGCTCGGCCGCGATCACCAGAAGGGCACGCAGCTGCGTGACGATGTCGTGCAGCGCCACCGCCTGCAGCGCACCGCGCCGCCCCAGTGCCTCGTCGTACACCGACAACGCCTGCTCGGCGGCCTCCCCGGCCTGCGTGAGCTGGTAGATGAACCGCTTGCGGTAGAAGTCCTCGACCGCGGTGACCCGCGAGGTGTCCGGATCCGCCCGCAGGTTGCCCCACTCCACGAGGCTGTCCAGCGCCTTCACCACCGTGTCCGGATCCGTCGGCCGGTACTCCGACGGCAGCGCGGCGTGCACGTCCTCGGGCCGCAGATGCACCGCGAACCGCTCCTTCGCCGCGAGGAACGCACGCATCACCTGACGGTACAAGGCCGCGTTCGGCACGGTCAGATGGATGAACGGCGCGTGCTCGCTGCCGCGCGGACCGGAAGCTGGTGACGTCATCGTCCCGGCATTCTTCCCGACACGTACACCAGGGCGGAAATCCCCGCCAGGGGGATTGACAGGATGGGCCGCGGGGATTGACAGGATGCCCTGCCACTTACGCGTCACACTCCGCTCGCGCAGAGCGACCGGTCGCTCGCAGACCACGCTGATCCCCACGAGAGGCACGATGACGCGCGAGCCGCGCGCCACGACACGCGGTACCTGCCACGGTGTCAGGTCGATGGACCGGCCCTCGAACCGGCGCTGACGGGCCGGTTCGAGAGTGTTCGGCCGGCGCGACGGGCCGCAGGCCGGGCTTCCCAGCCCGTCATGGCGGTCCCCGAGCCGTGTCGGCCTCATGTCGCGTTGCGCGTGGTCGTGTTCAGCGACGCCCCGCGGAACGCCCCGCGTGGACCTCCGACGTAGCCGGCGTTGTAGCGTTTCGTGCAGCCGTTCGGCTCTCGTTGCCCGTCGCAGCCACCACGGGCAGCAAAGGGGGGACACCGCACGTGTAAGGAGCAGTAAGTCATGGCACGACCAGAGTCCGGTAAGAGGGTCATGGGCTGGGCCGCCGCGGCCACGTTGCTGGCGGCGGCGCCGCTCATGGCTGCGTGCTCGGGCGGCTCGCACTCCTCCTCCGCCTCGCCCTCGTCTTCCGCCTCGCACAGCAGCGGCCCCTCTCCCTCGGCCGACGCATCGGAGAACTCCGGTGCCTCGTCGGGCGACGGCGGCTCCAGCGCACAGGCGGGCGGCCAGTCCACTGTGCCCTCCGCGGTCGAAGCCTGGGTCAGCGCGGTCATCGAGAAGGACGCGAAGCAGGCGTGCCTGCTCTCCACGGTGCCGGGCAGCGGCTCGTCCCCGAAGGCCGCCACCCCCCAGACGTGCAACGCGTCGGCGAGGCAGAAGATGGCCCCCGGTTTGAAGTCCATGAGCGAGGCGTTCTCGCCGCGGGATGCCTCTGGCAAGCCGACGGTCAAGGTCGACGCGCCCACCCCCAAGGGCGATGAGGCAGCCGTCCCGACGGCCAAGATCACCGTCGACGGAAAGCCCCTGCGGGCGATCATGCTGTCCCGCTCGCACGGCGTGGACCCGAAGTCCTTCACGGCCAAGGTGGAGACCGCCAAGGTCAACGGGAAGTGGTACATCGGCGACTTCGACATGGACAGCGGTCATCAGACACTGCGGCCTCAAGGGCAGTAGCTGCGGCGGGGCGTGATCTCGCGGCGGTCCGGGAGTGCGTTGGCAAGGCGTCGGCGTCGCGGCCCGAGGCGGGAGCGGATGGGCGGGATGCCGCCGACCACCGGCTGCGGATCGAGGCTCGTGGGTGTTCTCGGCGGAGACACCCGGCGAGAGAGGGAATCCGCTGCGTTCGCGGTTTTAGATCATGTCCTGCATGGTGGGGCGGCAGGAGCGTTTGGCGCGGCACAGGGCAGCGGCAAGACCGAGGAAGCCCAGGTCCGCGGGGGTCGTTGGTAGCGGGTGCTGAGCCGGCGGTAGCCGGACAGTCACGGCACCGGTCTCCCGATCACCCAACGTGCGCACCGAGCCGATGGTTGGGTTCGGTCCCTTTGTGGGCGATCCGTACCGCGAGGAGTTCGCCGCAAAGCCATCGACGCGGGTCGAGCCGGTCGAAGGCTTTGCCGGCGCGGACCCTTTCGGGGCGGTGACGCCGGCCGAGGCCGGGGTCGCCTCTCGATGGGAGCCCGGCCGGTGGCGACTTCAGCCCCCAGTGCCGCGGGCGTTGCCCGCGAACACCGCCTCATCATCGACGGTCGCCGCTCCCACCGCCCCACCGCCCCACCGCCCTGCGGCCGTACCCGCGGCACCGGCCGCAACGGCCGCGACCACTCCCACAACCCGTCCGGAACGATCCATCCCCACCGGTTGCTCCCCACACCCTCACCAGCGACGACCAACCCACCCTGTAGAACATGGCACCAGGAGGAGAAGTGCAACGACCACCGGAACCGGACGACCTCGCCTCGTACACCCGACGGCGCGTCCTGACCGCTACGGTCGGGATCGGGACCGCGGCTGCCCTCGGCGGTTGTCGCGCGTCCGCGTCCTCGTCGTCCTCGTCGTCCTCGTCGGACGCCCTCCGGGTCGACTTCGGCAGGACGGCGTTCTTCCCCCTGGTCAAGTCGAAGATCGGCGTGGGGCGTGCCCTCAACACCGACAAGATCCTGGACAGCCTGCGGTACCTGGACGAGATCCGTCCGGCGCTCTACGACGGAGAACTCCGCTTTCCGGAAACGGACTGGGACTCGATGAAGCCGTACCCCATCGAGGTCGAGGACGGCGAGGTCGAGGTGCGGCGCAACTCCTTTCTCGACAAGGTGCAGAGCGAGCTGCGGCGGCGCCGCATCGAGGCCATGTATCAACTGGAGGGCGCGCCCAAGCAGTGGGAGGACGCCGCGAAGGCCAAGGCGCCGCGGAAGTTCCCGCGCCCGACCGACCTGAAGGCCGCTGCGGACGCGATGGGCAGGTGGGCGAGGCTCTACGACGATCATCCGGTCAGCTGGTGCATGTGGAACGAGCCGAGCCACAACCTCACCGGGTCTCCCGATCTCGCGTCGATCCGGCAGATGGTCGACATCTACGACGCCTACGCCGGTGCGATCGGGCCCAAGGGGCTGTTCGGGATGGCGAGTTTCGTTCCGGTCGACGCGCACCCCCGTCGGCAGTTGGGCGGCCGGAGCTACCTGGAGACCGCCGTCGACGAGCTGCGGAAGCGGCGCAGGGCCGACCCCGACCTGCCGTTCGACTACCTCACCATGAACAACTACGGCGAGGATCTTTCCGACCTCGTCGACGGCGCACGCAACGCGCTGCGCGGCGACTTCAACACCGTTCCGCTCATTCAGGCCCAGTTCGGGGTGTTCCGCCCGGGTGAGTGGGAGAAGAAGGGCGGGACCGCGCTGGAGGCGGCCCGCTCGATGGCGGCGTTGGAGAAGGCGCTGCGGATACCCGACCTGCAGACGTTCACCTTCAGCGGCTGGCTGCCGCACATGATCGCCTTCAAGGGCGGCAAGGCGCTCCGCACGCCGTTGTTCAACGCGCTGAAGCTCTACGCGCGCATGCCGGACCGCCGTACCCCGGTGCGCGGTGGGCTGCCCGACGGCGTCGGCGCCATGGCGTCCGGTGACGAGCATCGCGGCTCGGTCCTGGTGTGGAACGAGTCCGGCGAGTCGCGGACCATCCAGCTCGAGCTGGCCGACGTTCCGCCGGCCGACGGGAGGCAGACCGAGCTGAGGGTGTATCACATCGATCAGAAGCACGGCAGCCCGCTGGAGCACAGTGGAAGTGACTTCGGCCCCAGTGAGACCGTTCACCTCCGCGGACGTTCCCGTAAGTTGTACAAGACCGTGACGGTGGCGGGCCCGGGTCTGGTGTACGTGGAGGTCGGCGCCGCGTCGCACCATCCCGTCCTGGACCGGGAGGGCCTGTCCGCCACCCTGGTCCGGAAGCACACATACGCCGACCGCGTCACGGGGCCGAAGGGGACGACCGCGGTGCGCGGCAATGCCTACGGCTGCTACGACGCCGTGCGTGCCGTCGCCTATCTGGGCGTCGAGGGGGATGAGGGCACCGCGTTGTGCGGAGCGGAGTACCGCGGGCTGCCGCGGACCCTGGACATGGACGTCCTCACCGAGCTCCCGGACCACCAACCGACCTCGTCGGAGGCGTTGTTCGGCATCCGGGTCGACTACGTACTCGACCACGGCGTCGCGAAGAGCGTGCTCTGGCACGGCGACATCCTCGACAAGCGCCGCACCAGGCCCCTGCCGTGGGGACGGCGCGGTGCGACCGCGGATGAGCTGGTCCACGCCCCCGAGCTCGATCGCGCGAGGGTGGGCCACGCCAGGCTTGCCCTCGCTCTGGGCGCCCATGCGCCCTCTGGCTGGGCGAGCTCCGGCGCTCGGGCGATCATCTCGTTCTGGATGGATTCCACCGGTCCTGGCTCCCAGGCGAGGTTCCTGCTCGGCTAGACGCCGTTCTCGCACACAGATCGATTTCGGCGTAGGCCGTGGAAAGGGAAAGCACGTGAAGCACAACGATCTCGCAGTGTCGCGGCGGTGGCTGGTCGGGGCCTCGGGGGCGGCCCTCCTCGCCGCCGGGTGCTCGAAGAACGATGGCGGAGGGGACAGCGGCGGCAGCGGCGGCTCCGGCAGCGGGTCCAGCGGCGGCTCCGGCGGCGGGTCGGCTCCGGACGGGGCGCTCGGCGGCAACTTCAACGAGGACCCCACCGGCTGTGGTTTCACCGAGCTCGAGGGGGTGGACGCCAGTTGGCTGCGCGGCTTCGTCGCCATCCGTGCCAAGGAGGAGACCGGTGCCATGCAGGACCGGGCCGTCTCCACTCTGCTCAACGCCTCCCAGCACGGTTACGGCACCATTCTGAGCCTCAAGCTCCCGCACAACGGCAAGCCCTTCCCGGACCCGGACAGCTCCGAGATGAACGACGTGCTGGCCAAGGTGGACAAGGTGCTGGACACCGTCTTGGACAAGGTGAACATCCTCGTCGTCGGCAACGAGCCGTTCATCGAGAGCCGCAAGGAGGACTGGAACGGTCCGCTGGGTGACTTCTACGAGAAGGTCGCCGAGCATGTGCTCGCCTACCGGGCCAGGCACAGCGGTAAGAGCAGCCGTACCCGCATCTACATGGGCGCTCTCAACCACCTCGACGAGCCCGAGTGGCGCGGCGAGGGCGCGGAGCGGTGGATGGAGTTCGCGCGGAAGACCGACGGGATCGAGGGGGTGGACATCCATCCCCATGTGTCGTCGATGGCGAACGCCAAGAAGTACCTCGACTTCGTGGTGCCGCGGCTGGGGCACGGGCAGAAGTTCCTGGTCACCGAGTTCTCCCTGGTGCAGCTGTGGCGGCAGCACCTGAGCGACCCGATTCCGCGCCAGTTCGCCGAGCGTTACAAGATGAGCCCCGGCACCAAGGTGTGGCAGGCGATCAAGCAGGCGATCGACCACCCGTGGTCGCAGCGCCAGTGGCAGGACCTGCTCGGCATGAGCCCGTGGTACGCGAGCCACAAGCACTGGCTGAGGAACCAGGTCAAGCAGTTCCGCGACACCGGCAAGCTCGCCGTGGCCACCTACGGCGTGGTCCAGGGAGCCGCCATGACCAAGGGTTTCGGCCCGAAGAAGAACCCCTGGCTGCTGAACAGCCTGTACGCGAGCCGCACCGCACGCCCCGAGGGCAAGTCGTCGACGCCCGCCCAGAGCCTCGGCTGGTACGACGACTTCCGGGCCCTCCAGCGCCAGCAGGACAAGCTGCCGGTGAACACCGGCAGCGTCCCCACCTGACCGAGGCGACGGCCCCTGCGGCCGGAGGCCGGCCCTTCCGCCCGGCCTGCTGGGATGGGGCGTGCCGTTCCGTTTCCGACCCCCTGCGGGTCGTGGCAGGCGCCCGGTTGCGCATACGCGAAGACCCCGCATCCAGCATCGTGGCTGGTAGCGGGGTCTTTCGGCACCTTCGCCGAGGTGTCCTCGGCAGGGAACTCGGCGAATGGGGACAAAGCGGTCCATGGGTGGGCGGTGAGCTGGTGATCCAGACGGCCTTCCCGGTGAGTCGAAGGGGCAAGTAGACGACCGGCGCTTCGGTCGCTGCGCACGGACCCGCCCGTACGCACCGGGGGGCGCGTTTGAATGACCGCATGGCTGTGGTTATGGACGAGAAGCCAGTGCACGCGTTCGCCGACGACACCGAGGTCACCGAGGGGCGGACGCTGCTCGCCGACGGCGCGGTGATCGAGGCGGAGAGTGAGCAGCGCGGCGTCAGCGGCTTGGTACGGGACGGTTCGGGCGCCGCCTGCGACGTGTGGGTGCAGGTCGTAGGGCGGCCTAGGCTGGCGGTGCATCAGAGCGCAACCACAGCAGAGCGGAAGAAGCATGCGCGGCCTCACTGAGGCGAACCTCAAAATGCTGGCCGGCCCCCGTTCCTACGAGCGCGGGCTCGGCTACCTGGATGCGGTGTCCGGGGTCGAGGTCGGTGACGGCTGGGTCACCGCGATTGTCCATGGCACGGAGCGGTACGAGGTGGAGCTGACGCTGGACGGGCCAGGTGGGCTGTCCGGAGAGTGCGACTGCCCGTACGGCATGGAGGGCAACTTCTGCAAGCATCTGGTCGCCCTCGGCCTGACCGTGCTCGCCCAGCGGGAGAGCCTGCCGCGGCAGCGGAAGGCGGCCCGGGACCGTGCGCAGGACCTTGACGGGTGGCTGTCCGCCCTGTCCAAGGACTCATTACTCGCCCTTTTACGGGAACAGATCGCCGAGGACCGGCAGTTGCGCCGCCGCCTGGAGCTTCGGGCCGCGAGCGCTCGCGGCGACCTCGCCGCGGTCCGGGCCCGTATCCGTGATCTGCTGGATATCTCACCGTTCGCGCAGTACGGGTACGTCGAGTACGCCGATGCCCGCGCCTACGCCGACCAGGCCGGGCAGGCGGTGTCCGCGATCGGCGCGCTCACCGGTTCGGGCCGGGCCGATGATGCGATCACCCTGGCGCGGGAGGCGATGAAGCTGCTCGCCGACGCGGTGGAGAGTGTCGACGACTCGGACGGATGGCTCGGGCAGGTCGGTGCGGACCTCGCAGGTGCCCATCTCGGCGCGTGCCGTGCGGCACGCCCCGACCCGGAGGAGCTCGCGCGCTGGCTGGTCGGCCATGCGCTCGGCGACGTGGACGACGGCCTCGCAGACATCGATCCGCTCGACTATGAGGACGTCCTCGGCGAAGAGGGGATGGCCGCCCTGCGGAGGCTGACGGTCGAGGCCTGGCGGGGCAACCGCCGCGGCTGGGCGGAGAAGTACCTGATGGAGCGTCTGGCCAAGGCGGGTGGCGACGTCGACGCGGTGATCGCCGTGCATGCGGCCGACCTGGCACCGAACGGACACACCCACCTGGTCATCGCCCACGAGCTGGACACCGCCCGGCGCCCCGGCGAGGCCCTGCGCTGGGCGGAACGCGGCATCCACGACGCCCGCGACCTCGCCGCCGTCGACACTGCCCTCGTCGACTACCTCTGCGACCGCTACGCGCAGGCGGACCGGCTCCCCGACGCCGTGGCCCTGCGCCGCGACCACTTCGGCGCCCGGCGCACCCTGATCGCGTACCAGCAACTGCGAGCCGCCGCCCGGGCAGGGGACTGCTGGCCGGCCGAGCGTGAGGGAGCGCTGGCTCTGCTGCGTGCCGATGCGGAGCAGCAACAGCACTCCCGGTACGGCGGCCTGATCCTGATCGACGCCCTGCTCGACGACAAGGACATCGACGCGGCCTGGCAGGCCGCCATCGAGACCGGCGCCGACGACCGGCAGTGGCTCACGCTCGCCGACCAGGCCCGTGCTGCCCGCCCCGGCGACGCGCTCGCCGTCTACCGGCGCCTGGCCGAACCCCTCACGCAGCAGACGGGCAACGCGATCTACGAGCAGCTGACCAGCCTGCTGCTGAGCATCCGCGACTGCCACCGCCGCCTGGGCACCCAGGACGAGTTCACCACGTACCTCACCGCCCTCCGCGCCGACCAGAAGCGCAAACGCAACCTGATGCGGCTCCTCGACCAGCACGGCCTGTGAACCCACAACCGGCCCCGAAACCCGCTCCCGTACGACAGGAGGTGGCGTACAACGGCCGGTCCGCGATCGGGGGTCGTCGAAGTCGTCTTCGCGTATCTGGCGAGGCGGGAGCCCTTCACCAGGCCCGGGCTGCTCGCGGAGCTCCGTGACCGGATCCGGGCGATTCCCGGAGTGACGCTGACCGTCCGCGACGCGGAATTGCCCCGACGACGGCCGAGCTTTCCGCTGGACGTCCTGCGCGGCGGTGGGCTGGTCCGGTTCGCCGAGACGCTGGAATGGTTCCGTCAACAGAGCCTGTGAGGTACGGCGAGCACTCGCGGACGTCGGCGTCCTCATCTATCGGTCGCTACTCCCCACAGTGCCTGCCAGCGAGGGGCCCAGAAATGGGCTGGGCGTCCCGTGCCAGAAGAGATCCACGGTATCGCGTGCTCGGGTGGCCGCGACGAACAGCAAGGAGCGGGCCCGCTGGATCTCGTGCCGGTATCGGACGGGGTCCGTGTCACGCAACGCGTTGACGGCTTCCCTGGGCACGAGACCATCCGTCACCCCAGCGATGATCATCCGCTGGTACTCCAGCCCCTTGAACCGGAACATGGTGCCGATGTGCACCCCGCCGGTGCCGTGCGGGCCGTCGGAACGGATCTCCACCGAGTGGATGCCCTGCAGTTTGAGCGTGTAGCCCACCTCGGCCGCCATCTGGTTGGTGGGCACGCAGATCGCGATCTGCTCGTGCGGGGTATGCGGCTCAGCGCTCGCGTCCCACTCCTTGATGAGAGCGACGATGCCTTCCCGCTCCGAGGCCCAGTCCGGAAACGAGTGCCCGGCTGGCCGGCTGCCGCTGAGCACCGACCGGTAGCCGGCCAGGGTCTCTTCGCTGCCGTCGAGGTCGTCGTACGTCGTCTCCCCCAGGACGCCCAGGGCGGAGCGCAGGATCTGCCGGGTCGTACGGTAGCTGAGGCTCAGCTTCGAGGACCGGCCACGGATGTTGATGCCCAGACTGCCGAGCGTCACCTGGTTCTTGTAGATGCGCTGGTGGGTGTCGCCGACCAGGAACAGATCGTCCGCGGCCCGCGGGGTCATCGCGCGCAGCATCTTCCAGTGGGCGGGCCGCAGGTCCTGGGCCTCGTCCACGACGATGTGCCGGTACCGGTAGCGCAGCCATCCTCCCGAGCCGTCCTGTAGGTGGATGTTGTCTAGGCCGTCCGCGTCCTCCCGCTGCCGGGCGATGCTGAGGATGCGTTGCTCGCGGCCCATCTCCAGTCGCGCGGCGCGCTCGGCCACCTGGTCCCAGGTCTGCCGCCCGAGACGGTCCAGGCGCTGGGTGAAACGCTCACAGAGCTGCCAGATCTCGGCGCGCTCGGCGCGGCCGATGTTCCGGCCGCGGCCGGCGCGCCGGGCCCGGAAGTATTCGGTGCGGGTGCCGACGGCCTGTCCGAGGATGACCTGCGTCCACTCGTCGTGGAGGAACTCCGGGTCCCAGGTGTTCTCGCCGAGCTCGTCGAGCAACGCGCGCCATTCCCGTACGGCCTGGCTGTCGTCGATGGTCTGCTTGCCGTTGCCGGGTTCGGCCTCCCGTACGATGCGGAGCGCCAGCTGGTCGACGTGGCTCACCTCGACCCGGGCCAGCAGTTCCTCCCCGCCCAGCTCCAACAGCCGGGAGCGCAGGTCGGCGGCGAGGTTCTTGTTGTAGGTCGTCAGCAGGACGGGCTTGTCGCGGCCGGGGGAGAGCTGCCGCACGAGATGCCGCACTCGGTGCAGCGCGACGATGGTCTTGCCGGTGCCGGGGCCGCCGCCCACCCGGGCGGGGCCGTTGTAGCGCCGCTCGACCAGCTTGGCCTGAGTGGGGTGCAGGAAGACCTTCCAGCGGCCGAAGTCGCCGCTCTCCAAGGCTTCCCGAAGAGCCTCGTCCGTCGTGGTGACGACCGTGGCCGGGCGCTGTACGGCTGCTCCGAAGTCCTCCGGGTCGACCGGCTCGGTGGCGGCCACCGGCTTCGTGACCTGGTCGAGTACGTCCTCGAACGACGCCCCGTCGAACAGCGACAGCAGCACTTCGCCGGTGAGCTGCGGCGCGTACTCGACCAGGCCGAGCAACTGGTCCTCGGTGGTGAGCGTGCGGATGACCGGGAGCAGCGGTTCGGCGACGCCCAGCTGCAGCAACTGTTCATCGGTCCAGTCGGCGAACAGCGGCCGCGCCGGTGCTGGCTCCCGGGACGCGGGCGGTGTGGGTGTGGCGGGCGCGGGCTTTGAGGAGGGCGGGGCGGGCAGCCGGCGCAGAATGCTGTCCTCCACCACCTCCAGGTCGACGTACTCGATACCGCCGGTGACCTGGTTGACGCCGTACGACATGCGGTCGTAGACGTCCTTTCGGTGCTTGACGGAGACGATCAGCCAGTCGTCCTCGGCGAGCCGCAGCAGCAGTGCGCGGTACTCGTCGTTGACCCGCGCCGACCACAGCCTGCTGTCGCCCTTGAGCTGCTGGAGTTTGAGCCCGGCGGTATGGGGGTTGGTCCTGAACTTGTGCTGGAAGTCGAAGAACGCGCCCTTGACCGTGCGGGGGAGCTTGCGGATCTCCTTGTCGGCCTTGTCGAGCAGGCGCAGTGTGACGCCCGAGGTGTTCATCGCTTCGACTCCCCGTCGCTGGTGACCGTGCTGTTCTGCTGTTGACCGGTGAGGCGGGCGATCAGCTGGGCCCGGTCCCATGCGGCGGCGGTGCGGACCTCCCAGCCCGCGGCCGCGAATGCCTTGTCCCGGTCCTCCGCCTCCTGGTCCGGATCGTCGCCGTGCGGGCGGGGGGCCAGGACCACTCCCAGGCGCGCGTCGGACCAGGCCAGTTCGGCCTGCCATCCGTGCTCGTCCAGTTCGTAGCCGTCCTGCGGGGCGGGCACCCCGGCGTCGGCCAGCGCGTGGGCGAGGTCGGCGAGCCCCGGCTCCTCCGGGTCGAGGTACTCGATGACCCGGTCCCAGCCCGGGTCCCGCTCCGGGCCCCAGCCCGTGGCCGCGCGGCCGGGGCCGGCCTGGGGCTGCGCCGGGACTTCCTCGTCGACGGTGCGGGCGGGCACGGGCGGCGCCGCGATGACGGCGGCGGGCTCTCCCGCCTGCGCGGGCACCGGGACACGTGTCGAGGGCAACCAGCCGACGCCGCCCGTCACGGTGAGCACCTCGGCGGCGAAGCCGTCGAGCATGCTGGTCGTCAACTGGGCGCTGTCGCCGCCGCCGTGCTCCAGGAACTGCAGCACATTGCTCCAGTACAGCCAGGCCCGCCAGCGCCGCTTGTGCGCCTGCCCGTCGGCCAGAGCCGCGTCCCCGTCGTCCAGGACGGTGAGCCCCGTCCACGCCGGCGGAGTGCGCCTGCCGTCAGCGGCCAGCACCAGACGGCAGCCCGACGCGTCCAGGCCGGACAATAGTCGCACCGGCCCGGCGGTCCCGGAGGGGGCGCCGCCGCGCAGCGCCTCCCGGAGGCCATCGCCGACGCTCTCGCCGGCGAGGGCGGCGGCACGGATGCCATCGGTCCCGCTCATGCCCGCGGCCACTGCCTCCGCCCGCCGCTGCCAGCGCGCCGGATCGGGGGCACGCAGATAGGCCAGGAGCAGCCAGGCCGGATTGACCCACACCGTCTCGGCCAGATCACCCGGCAGGCCCCGGCCCACACGCTCGTAGTAGTCACGGGCACGCTTCCGGCCATTGGTGCCGTACGGCTCCCACACCGGATCGCTCGGCCCCGCCGGTGCGTACCCGGTGTCCTTGATCTGCTGACGCCACTCCTTGACGTCGTAGAAGGTCAGCTGGAACACCCGCAGCCCCTCAGCCCTGAGCCGGGTGCGCTTCATGGCGTCGTCGGCGAGCCGGTTGTGCTCGCGGGTGGCGTGGTAGGCGTACCCGTCGAGGTAGAGGGCCACGCGTGGGCCAGGGGCGTCGAGCCGCTCCAGCAGTAAATCGGGCCGGGTGCCGTCCAGCGCCCGCTGCTGGGAGACGCGCCAGCTCACGGTCGTGCCGTCCGCCGCCGTCAGCCGCAGATCGAGGGCGGACGTCCCGGCCGACGTGGTGTACCGGTCCGCGGTGGCCCGGGACTCGGCCAGCTTCGCCCAGTCCTGGAGCGCCTCGACGAACAGGATTTCCAGGTCGCTCTCGGCCTGGCGCTGCAGCGGGATGTGCCGCGTCGTCGCGACCGGCGAGGTCCGCCAGCCCTCGCCGTCGGCGCCGAGCAGCTCGTCCAGCATCTGCCGGACCTCGTGGCGGCTCACCTTGTCGTAGTCGGCGGCCGGGACGCGCCGCAGCAGGCACTGGTGGCAGCCGTCGAGACCCTTCTCACGGCACGGGCAGCCCTCGATGACGTCCCGCGCCTTGAGGAGCACCTCCCGGAAGCCCTCCGCGGACGCCAGCCGGTGCAGGTAGCCCGTCCCGCCGGGCAGCCGGTCGTAGACGACGAGGAAGCGCCTCGGCCAATCGGTGTCCGCATCGCCCGCGTGGTCGGGCATCGTCGCCTCGGCGATGTCGATGTGGTCCGGGTCGCCGCCGTAGCGGGCCGCGATGCCCGCGAACAGCACGGCGGTGAACGAGGCGAGCCGCTCCTTGGCCCGGGCGACCGACGCGGGCAGCAGGATGCGCACCGCCTCTGTGGTCAGCTCATGGGCGAGCAGCAGCGGCACGTCCTCCCCCCTGCCCTGCCCGTCCGTACCGGCCGTGGACCCTCTGACACGGCGTCGCGGGCACCACAGCATGTGGTGCGTCGCGGCCGGGGTGCTCGCCGCCCCCGACTCGGTCAGCGCGTGCTGTGGCACGTCCACCACGGGACGGCCGTCGGCCGTCGCCCCGCCGCAGCTCGTGCAGACGAAGAACGGGTTGAGCCGCACGTCCCGCCCCGCCACCGGCACCGTGCTGCTGCCGTCCTCGCGGTCCAGCCCCAGGTTGAACGTCCGGATCTTGGCATGACGGGTGAAGTCCACTCCGAAGACCGCGGTGTCGTGCCGCCAGGAGCCGGGGGCGAGGCGGCCCGGGTCGATGTCGACGGTGGTGAGGACCGCGTAGTACCTGTGCTCCCGCTCGTCGCGGTCGTCCCGCACCCGCGCGTCGTCCCGCTTGTCGCGGGAGAGCACCCGCCTGGGCTGGAGTACGTACTGCACACAGCCCGCGTCGGCGATCTCCCGGCCGCCGCAGCGCGGGCACGGGGCGGTGTCGTGCTCGGCGTCCTCGGTGCGCACATATCCACAGGCCGGGCAGAGCCGCCACACCGACCAGGCCCGGCGCTCCGGGCTCCCGATGTCGAGGGCCCGCACGACGTGCCGGTAGCCGTTGACGTAGAAGCTGTTGCCCGGGGCCAGTTCGGTGAGGGCAAGTTTGCGGGACCGCTCGTAGTCCCGGGTCTCACTGCGGTAGATCTTGCGGGCCGGTGCTTCCTCGGCTCCCGCCTCCCGCGGGCCGTCGTCCTCGCCCGGGGTCTCCGACCAGTACAGCGTCGCTTCCAACTGCGTGGTGGTGTCGGTCAGGCTGTAGTTCGGCAGCAGGCCGAGCTCCACCAGGGTGGCGTGGGCGCTCGACTGGCTCAGCTCCCGCAGCAGGTCCCCCGCGCTGCGGCGCTCGGCCAGCAGCTCGCGCCGCTCCCGGTCCTGCGTGTCGTCCGACCTGGCCAGATGCCCGGCGGCCTCGTCGATCGCGATGATCCTGCGCCGCAGCTCCTCGCGCCGCCCCGTCCAGTCCTCCTCGGCCTCCTGGAGGGCGCGCACGATGCCGCCGGTCGCGTACGCCCTCAGCTCCTCGGCCGCGTACGCCGACACGGCCGCGCCGTCGGAGCTGTCGGGGTCCCGCCCGTCACTGCGGTCGGGGAACAGGGCCAGGAACTCCTCCACCAGCTTCGCGCCGTGGGTCTGCGCGGCGTCAGCGAGGTCCTGGCACCAACCACCGGCCCCGAACAGGGCCGACGACAGCCGGGGGAGCGGCGTCAGCACCTCGCCGTCGGAGGTCCGCAGCTCGCCACGGGCCGCCAGGTCCAGTAGCCGGGCCGTGTACTGGCGGCGCAGGATCTCCACCGCGGACAGATAACAGCCTGGCGGCAGGATCGTCCCGGCGATCATCTCCGTCGGCTCGTCCAGGTAGTACAGATCGCGTGCCTTGCGGCCACCGAAAGCGACCACCAGCGCGTTGCCCGTGCGCCGGCCGGCCCGCCCGGCGCGCTGCACGTAGTTGGCCGGCCCGGCCGGAAGGGAACCGAGCAGGACGGCCGACAACTCGCCGATGTCGATGCCGAGTTCCAGCGTCGGGGTGCACGACAGCAGGTTGGGGTCGGTGTAGTGCGTCCCCGCCTTGAAGGAGCGCTCGACCCGCTCCCGCTCCGGACGGCTCAGCATGCCCGTGTGCTCGGCGGTCACTACCCGGAACGTGCCGCCCGTCAGATACAGACGGCGGTAGTAGTCGCGGGTGTAATCCCGCTCCTGTATGGCGCCGCCGACCCGGGAGAACCCCGGCTGGGGCGCGGTCAGCCGCCCCTTGCAGCGGTACCGGGGGCAGGGGTGCCCGTACCAGCGCGTGCGCCGCTCGGGCGCGACGACCTGCTGCCAGCCGCAGTCCTCGCAGCTGACGAAGGCCTTGTTGACGACCGCGTCGTCGAGCAGCCGCACCTCGATGTGCCCCGGCTGGAGCCCGTACACCCGGGTCTGCCGGTCGCGGGCGGTCCGCACGGCCAGGACCCGCTCCTCGGCGAGGGCGGGCAGCAGCCTGCGCAGATACTCCACGGCCCCCGCGGCGTCCAGCGCCAGACACCTGCGGGTCCAGTCCTGGTACCAGCCCAGGCGTCCCGTGATCGCGTCGAACTCGGTCTGCTCCTTCTGCCCGTCCAGCAGGAAGCGCGGCGGGGCGATCCCTTCCGGAAAGGCCGGCATGCCATCCGGCCTGCGCCCCCAGATGAGGTAGCGGTTACTGCCCGCCTCCTTGATCCAGGTGTCCAGCCAGCGGTGCCGCACCGCGCCACGCGTCCGCATCCGCTCCAGCAGCCCCCGCACATACGCCAGATACCGCTCAGGCGTGGGCAGCCCGCCTCCCGCCAGCAGCTGCCCGGGCAGGGACAGATGCAGGTCACGGGCGAGGTCCGTGATGCGGTCCGGCTCGGCCACCTTGACTTCGGCGGCCGCGGTGCGGGTCAGCTCCAGGGTGCGCCCCATGCGGCTGCGCAGCCCGAACTCCATCACGGTCGCGAACGCCAGCCGCTCCCCGATCAGCTTCCAGGTCCGCGCGTCGCCGGTCCCGCGGCCCGACAGGAGACGGTCGACGCCCGGCTCGTCGTGCAGGTCGGGGGGCACCACGGCGGCCAGCGCCTCCGGGTCGTCCACCGAGTCCAGCACATGGCCGATCAGGTCGTTCAGCGCGGTCGGCGCCCCCGACTCGTCCAAGTTGTGGGCGAGGAGCGAACGCAGCGAGAACTTGTACGAGGCGTTGGCGACGTACCCGGCGCGGTGCGCCGCGTCCTGCGTCGAGTCGTTGAACAGCAGCGTCTTGCGCTCCTCGGGCACGAGCGCGATGTCGCCGCCAGTGAAGAGCTGCGTCACGGTCGCCGAGGCCAGGGCCGCCTTCGCCGTGCCGAGGAAGCGGATGCTGTTGTCGGTGTGGCAGGCCGGGCAGCGGTCGTCCCGCGCCGCACGGTCGGCGGTCTTCTTGTCCAGCAGGGCCAGGGCGAACCAGGCGTCGACGAGCTCGCCGTCGTCCCCGGCGGTGGGCAGCCGGTAGGTGCCCTGCCCGCCGTCGAGCACGACCACCGACAGCGGGTCGGTCCTGCCGTCCGCCGGCCGCGCCCCCGTCAGCGCGTCGAGCGCCTCCTGACACTCGCTCTCGGTGGCGGAGATGAAGTAGCGGACGCGCCGCTTGTCCCGCCCCACCGCGGCACGCCAGATGCGGTCCTGCGCCATCACCAACTGCTGGGGGTCGGCCTCCGGCGACAGCGCCGCCCACCCGGAGCGACCGCAGTTGCGGCAGTACACGGCGGGCAGGTGCACCTGGGCCGGGCGCGGAGCCGTGTCGGCCCCCGGCAACGGCTGCGGTCGGCCCGCCGAGGACGGCGGCCGGCTCCCGGACGAGGCGTCCGGGTCCTCGTCGCCGGGCGGCACGGCGCTCAGCGCGGCCCGTCGGGCGGCGGTCCGGTCGTCCTCGTACCAGCGGAATTCCGGGGTGCGCCCCACCCCGCGCAGCACCCGCGTCACGGGCCGTACCCACAGATGCGCCTCGATGTGCAGCAGCGGCCGGGGCTTGCGCTCGTCGGACTCCGGGTCGCGGGCCGCCGAGAGCAGCGCCACGAACCGGCCCAGCGCCTGGAGCACCAGCCGTGGGTTCTCCCGCGCGGTGCGACCCCAGGAATAGCCGAACCGGGCCAGCCGGTCCCGCAGCGCCCACTCGTCCAGCGGCTCTCCGTTCAGCAGCGACAGCACCCCGTGGGTGAAGTCGTGCCGCTTCAGCAGCCGCCCGATGCGGAAGGCGTCAAGACCGGAGCGGCCCAGCAGCCGCGTGGCGAGAGCGTCCAGGTCCAGCAGGTCGGGCCGGGCCTCCACGTCCGGCCCGCCGGACACCGCCACCACCTCCTGGGGTGAGGGCGGCTCCTCCAGCTCGTAGTCCACGGACCCGGTGAACTCGTCGGCGGTCATCCGCTCCTCACCCATGACCGCGTCCGCCGGGAACGGCATCCCGAACACCCGCGCCGCCACGTCGAGGACGCCCCCGGCCTCCTTGCCCGGCGCCCCCTCGCCGAGCGTGGCCGAGGTCGCCACCGGGCAGATCGACCCCAGCGGCCTGCCGGGCCGGGACGCGCCGGTGGCGGCGGCCAGCCGGCGCAGGAGCATCGCGACATCGGTGCCCTGCGCCCCGTCGTACGTGTGGAACTCGTCCAGCACGACGTAGGTGAGGTCGGCGCCCTCCCACAGGCTCCGGTCCTCCCCGCGCTGGAGCAGCAGGTCGAGCATCTTGTAGTTGGTGATCAGCACGTCCGGCGGGGAGGCCCGCATCTCCTCGCGGCGCGTCATCACCCGCCGGAAGTCGGTGTCGGGCCGGTCGCCGATGTAGAGACCCGCGGTCACCTGGGCCAGCTCCGGGCGCGCCAGGTACTCCCCGACGCGCCCCGCCTGGTCGGTGGCGAGCGCGTTCATCGGATACAGCAGCACAGCTTTGATCCCGCCCCGCCCCTCGGCCTTCTGCCGCCGACAGTGGTCCAGGACGGGAATCAGGAACGACTCGGTCTTGCCGGAGCCGGTGCCGGTCGTCACCAGCGTCGGCCGGGCGGGCCCGCGCAGCGTGGACAGCCGGGCCCACGCCTTCGCCTGGTGCCGCCACGGTACGAAGCCCGGGAAGCCGGCGGACCACTCCATGTCCTGCTGCCAGCCGTCCTCGGCGAGGTGGAACGGCGTCCTGATCCGCAGGTAGGGGCCCCGGAAGATCCCGGTCTCCGGATGCCCGAGGAAGCGCTCGAGGGCGCTGCGGGTGTCCTCGTCGGCGAGGGCGTACGTCGTCGTGAGGTACTGCGTCAGACTGCCGCGCAGCTGCGCGGCGGCCATGGTGGGCTTCACGACGGTCCCCCTTGCGATGCCGGTGCCCAGGTGATCGGTACCACGGTATAGGGGGCCGCCGACAATGTTTGCCGGTGGGCCGTTCTGTCCCGGTTCAGGCGGTCTTCTCCCAGCTCGCTATCTCATCGGCGAAGTCCCGGTACGACCGGTTGTTGCCGGTCGGCCGGGCGTTGACATGCCCGCCTGTGACCGCCGCCCGCATGATGGCGGGGGCGTCCGACTCGCGGTACGGGGGCTTGCCCAGGTACTTCACGAGGTGTTCCTTGGCCTTCTCCAGCTTGGCGAGGTCCCGGCGGCAGTCCGCCTCCCGGAGCCGCCAGCCCGGCCTGACCTTCGGAAAGGCGTCGGGAAAGAGCATCAGCCAGGCTTCGATCTCGTAGGCCGCCAGCGCGAGGGCCGATGGGCAGTCCTTGAAGGTCGCGCGCATCTCCTCGGTGATGCGCCTGCGGAGCTTGTCGTAGGCGTCATCGGCGACACCGTCGAGATCCACGTGTATGACGACACCGGCCAGCTTCGCGGTGTCGGCCTGGGCCACCGCGAACCTTCTGATCTCCTGTAAGCGGGGAGAGAGCTTCGATTGAGCGCGGGCCAGCCGAATGGGTCTCCGTATGGTCACCACCTCCGGGCAGTTCCCGGGGTGCAGAGCGGGCACCAGGTGCTGGAGCACCTTGCGGTCGTAGTCGCCCTCCCCGGCCACCACGATCACCGAACGCCGGCGGCCGCCTCGCGCGGGCTTCGGACTCACAGACCACCGCCCAGGGCGCCCGAGTACCACAGATCGCCCATCGGCTCGTACTCGGACTTCTCGATCACGCGTCGCGTGTCCTCGGGCCGGCGAGCCGGGATGAGGGAGGCGCCACTGCGACGACGCTCGCACACCACGAACTCCTCGGGCTCCAACTCGTTCACGAAGACCGGCGAGTGCGTGGTCACGAGGAACTGGCTGCGGGTACTGGCCTCGCGTAGCCGTCCCGCCAGCAGACTCAGGGCGTGCGGGTGAATGCCGTGGTCGATCTCCTCGATGCAGGTGAGCAACGGCGGATTCGGGTCGTGGAAGATCGCGAGCATGCACAGGATGCGGACGGTGCCCCACGAGGCATCCGTCAGGCGGGTGCGGCCCCGCAGGCCCTCTTCCTCCAGCTCCACCGCCGTCCGGTACGACACGAAGTCCGGGGGCGTCACGAGATGGATGTCACGGATCTGCGGCACCACCGTCCGGACGTCCTCCAGGAGCAGCTCCCAGGCATCTCCGTCGTCTTCCTTGAGCCCGCGCAGGAAGTCCGCGAGGTTGGACGCGTCGCTCTCCAGGTACCGGCCCGATTCGCTGATGCCCCATGGCTGCCGGGCCTTGCGCACGTCCGGGTCGAAGACCCGGATCTGGGAAAGGTGTCGCCGCACGGCCCCAACGGCGACAGCGGAGGGGCTGTCGTCGGCCAGCGGCAGTAACCGCTCCTGATGCAGGGCGGAAGCCATGCGCCCGACGTTGACCGACCCGCCTTCGCCGTCTGCCGCCAGGGCGCTGCTGACCGTCAGCGAACCGCTCGTCAGCTCCACCGAGGTCTCGGCGCCCTCCGCCGGATGCTGGGTGAAGCGCTCGCCCCGGTACACCGAGTAGCGCTCGCGAGACCCCTCCGGCAGCCGGGTGCGCGACACGCTCAACTCATAGCGGTCCGGGGCTTCGTCGGTCGCACGGTCGGACCAGATGCCCTCGATGCCCACGGTGATCCGCGACACCGGCTTGCGGCCGCCACGGAAGGCCAGAACATCGAACCCCCCGCGCTCTTCGAGCGCCGGCTCGATCCCCTTCCGGGACACGTCTCCCAGGAACTCCAGAGCGTGCAGGACGTTGGACTTGCCTGACGCGTTGGGCCCGACCATGACGGTCAAAGGCCCGAGAGGCAGCTTCGTGTCGGTCAGGGTGCGGAAGTTGCGCACCGTCAGGCCCAGTATGCGGTGGTTCAAGCCTCGCGCCCATCGTGAAGCAGCCGGGTATCAGCAACCCGGGGCGGACTGGTTCGACGCACGGCGGACGGACCTCGACGCACTGTGGCGCACCTGGCTGAACGGCACTCAGTCCCCCACGAGCGCCGTCTACTTACCGCATCCGGCCACCGAGCATCACGAACAGTACAACGTTCGTCACAGCCGTACCAGGTACCTGCGCATTTCCGCCATCCGGACCGAAAGGGCTGTCTTTCCCTCGTCCTGCCGTTCACCGACCCTGAGCAGGAGGGAAAGCGCGCGGGCAGTGCCGAGGGGGAGCCGCGATGGCCGAACCGCTCTACGTCCCCGTCCTACCCGTCCGGCAGAACGCCCGGACGGCCTACGAACACGTCCGGCCGGACATACAGGCCGCGATGGCCCCGCTGTGGAACCTTCCGCCGTGCCCGGGCGTGCCCCCGGCGGCGCTGCAGAAGGCCTACTGGCAGCAGGAACTGAACCGGGTGAGGGGAGCGCACCGCCGCTATCCCGGCTGGGTCGACGCCCCGTTCGCCGAGGAGGCACAGATACCGGCGCTCGCCGAGATCCTGTCCGAGTGCACGGGCCTCTCCCGGCTGCTCCGCCCGGTGACCGGGCCCAGGCGCATCAAGGCCCAGCAGTCCGCCGCCCTGGAGACAGCCCGCCGCTATGGCTGTGGGCTCGGCATTCGCGTATGCGTGCCGGGGGAGTGGAACGGCCGTACGGCCGAAGACGTCGGTCAACTCCTGGTCCAGGCCGGACCCGACGTGCCCGTCGATCTGCTGCTGGATCTGGGCAGCGTCCTCCCGACCCGTCCCGACGCGGGCAAGGAGGCACTGCGAGCCCTGGACGCCCTGCGCCCCCTGGCGGCCTGGCGGACCGCCGCCGTCCTCGGCGGGAGCTTCCCCCAGGTCACGGGCGACATGCTGGAGCTGGGGCAGTTGCACGAAGAGCCACGCGCCGACTGGCACATGTGGCACGAGATTCAGGCGAGCGGCCGCGACTACCTGTCAGAGCTCACCTATGGCGACTACGGCGTGCAGCCCGTCACCGCTCTCGCCCAGGGGCGGGGCGGCGGGCCCCCGCGCTGGGGCGTCCTCCGCTACACCACCGACCACTGGTTCGTGCTGTGCAAAGTGCTGAACGGAGGCCCCGACCGTACGGCGAGCATCCGGGCCGCGGCTCGCCGGATCAGCGAGCTGCCCGAGTTCCGGGGAGCCTCCGCCGGCGCTGGGGAGACCTGGCTGCGCGACTGTGCCAACGGTCCCCTCACGACCGGCAAAGGCACGGGTCAGGCCCCGGACTGGCTGCGGGCCGGGAACATCCAGCACATGACGTACGTCGTCCGGTGCCTCGACCAGCACTGACCCGGCCTTCCCCCCCATACGGCCCGGGTGCGCTCAGCCGAATAGCGGCGCCAGCGTGTCCTCGCCCGCTAGGATCCGCCACGCCGGCACCCGCACGGTCCGGCCCACCTCGCACGCCTTCGCCCCGTGGCCACCGGACGGCAGCCCGGTCAGCAGGTCACCTCGGGCATGGGTCAGCCGTAGATGCCTCGCCGGGTCCCGGCCGGGCGGCGGGCCCGTGTCGATCAGGACCGCCGTGTTCTCGCCGCCCTCGGTGAACAGCAGATCCACCGTGTGGCCGCCGACCACCGCCGCGCGCTCCAGATCGATGACGCCACGCTCCCCGAGGTACCGCTGGAGCCGGTCGGCCAGCTCCTCGCGGAACGACGCCCCCGAGCCGCCCGCACCCTGCCCGCCGCCGGTGACAACTCCCGCGGCCGGGCCCTGTCCGGCACCGCTCTCCGCTCCCAGCGGCGCCGAACGCCCGGCGAGCAACGCCGGAAGACCGCTCTGCCCCTGCCAGAACGCGCGACTGCCTACCGTGATGAGCTGCGACTTGGCCCGGGTGACCGCCACGTTCCACAGGTTGACCTGGCTCGCCACCCAGTGCGTCGTCCTCGGCGGGGTGTTCAGCGTGGCCACCGGGCTCAGCACCATCACATCGCGCTGCCCGCCCTGGAACGCGTGCACGGTCCCGACCCGCACCCGGTCATCGTCGCGCCACGCCCGCGCCAGCGCCTCCTTCTGCGCCCGGAACGGCGTCACCACGCCCACCGTCGCGTCCTGCGGCAGTTGTGCGAGCAGCTCGTCCACCACCCGTCGCACCGCACCCGCCTCGGCGTCGTTGCGCCAGGACTGCCCGCCACCGCCCCGCGCCGACTCCCCGGCCGGAACGTCCACCCACCCCAGCACCGGCGCCGGATCGGCCGCACCCACCGGGTCGAGCGCCGGGACCTGCCGCCGTACGTCGGTGAGCACCTGCAACTGGCCCGCGTAGCAGTAGCCGTTGACGACGTCGGCGATCTCCGGATGGCAGCGGTAGTGCTCGTCGAGGAGCAACGCCGTGTCACCGTGCTGCGCGGCCGCGTGGTACGCGGAGTACACGTGGTACGTGAGCCGGTGGTCCTCCAGCTGCGCCGCGCTCAGC
This sequence comes from Streptomyces sp. 5-10, assembly GCF_014712245.1. Classification (NCBI taxonomy): domain Bacteria; kingdom Bacillati; phylum Actinomycetota; class Actinomycetes; order Kitasatosporales; family Streptomycetaceae; genus Streptomyces; species Streptomyces sp. 5-10. The sequence goes on along the minus strand of NZ_JACVYG010000035.1, from coordinate 23,451 downwards.
CCGGACCGGACCCGCGCCTGCCGCTCCTGCTGCGGTGCGATGTCGGCGATGTGGCCCAGCTGCATCGGATCACCGATGATCAGCGCCCGCCGGGCCCGGAAGAGCAGCGGCAGCACCGACGGGATGGAGCACTGGCTGGCCTCGTCGATGACGACGAGGTCGAACATCTTGGGGGCGAGTTCGAGCTGCCGCACCGAGTGGGTGCTGATCGCCCACCCCTTGAGGTGTGCCATCAGGTTCTGCTGGCTCTTCCGGACCCCCGAACGGCTCCGCAGCGTCTGGAGCCGTTGCCCCATCAGCCCGTGTGCCCGCGCCAGTGTCTCCGCCGACACCGCCCGTGACAGTTCGGCCGACAGCTCCGACAGGGCACCCGCCGTCTCCAGCCGTGCCTGCTTCAGCCCCTCCTCGTCCCAGCCGGTGTGCTCGGGCACGAGCTCCCGCAGTCGGCGCTCCACGGCCACCGCGTCCGCCAGCGCCTCCAGCAGCTCCGGCGGCACGGGCCGCTCATCCGCCCACCCCGGCCACGACGGGCCGCCACTCTCCGGGGTGCCGACCGCCGCGACCAGCGCGGCCAGGGCCCGAGCCCTGCGCCACCCGCCCAACAGCCACCAGCCGGCCCCGGCCGCCTTCCGGGCCCTGCCCTCCCAGCGGCTCAGTGCGGCCGTGCCGTCCTCTCCCGATGCCGCCGCCCAGGCGCCCTCCAGGAGGGGCAGCGGCAGCTCCAGCGCGCCTGCCCGCTCCTCCCGCTCCCGCAGCAGCTCCAGCAGCAGTCCCTCCTCACCGACCCGGCGTTCCGCCTCCGCCCGCTGCCCGGCGGCCCGGGCCCGGGCGTTGCGCAGCTCCCCGCCCACGGTCGCCGAGCCCCGCCGTGGGGCCTCCCCGGGCTCACCGAGCAGCCGCTCCAGCTTGTCAGCCTCCCGCTCCCGCGCCTTCTCGTTGCCCGTCCGCATCATGAGCCCCGGCGCTATGGCGTCGCAGCGCTCGGCGACGACTTCCACCGCCTCGTTGTTCGTCGACGCGACCAGCACGGACTGCCCGGCCGCGACACAGGTCGTGACGACGGCGGTGACCACCTCGCTCTTGCCCGTGCCGGGCGGCCCCGTGGCCACCGTCAGGGCCCGCGTCATCGCCGAGGACACCACCAGCTCCTGGCTCTCGTTGCACGGCCCCGGCGCCACCACGACCGCCGAGGACCCCGCCCCGGTGTCCTCCCCGTTCTCCTCATCGCCGCTCAGCAGCGCGTCCATCGCCGTGCCGGGGATCTGCCCGATCCGCGCCGACATCTGCAGCAGGTTGTCCACCAGTCCCTGCGTGGCTTTTACCTCCACACCTGACGGCACCAGCAGCACGGCCGCGTTGTGCGCGCCCGGTCGAAGCGCCTGCATCACCGTCCGCTCACTGAGCTCGGCAGGATCCAGCGGCTCCAGCTCCGGCAGCCCCAGCTCCTCCAGCAACTCCCGCACGGCCCGCAGCATCTGCGTGTCGTTGCCCTCCTGCCAGGTCGGCTGCCAGTGCGCGAAGAGCTCGGCCGCGTCGTCGGCGTCCAGCAGCTCCGAGACGACACCCGTGTGCAGGGACGGCACGCCGGTCGGCCGGAGCACGTCCTGGCCGCTCTCGTCCGGGGCGAGTTCCATCTGCTGCACCAGCAGCGGCGCGATCCGCACCGGGGTACGGCGCCCCCGGCCGCCCCCTTCGGGCACGGGGAGCGTGACGGCCGGATAGCCGTACCAGTACTCCTGCTGCGTTCCCGCGTCGCCGCCGCCCGCTCTGCTTGGCTTGGCCTGTGGCCTGGGCAGTTGAGTCGGAGCCCGGAAGGTCGCGGCCCGCCCCGACTGGATGGTCTCCTGGCCCTTGGCCAGCAGGAAGTACCCCGCATCCCGTCCGCTGTCTCGGTCCGGCAGCATGCCGGCCGCCGCCTCGGCGGTGAGGCACTGGACGTAGTAGCGCAGCAGCCGCTGCCAGTCCACGCCGTCCTTCGCGTCCAGCACCGCCAGTTCCCGGGCCTTGAGCATGACGGGGGACTGCCGCGCCGCCTCCGTCGCGTCACGCGGCGGCGTCGGAAGGTGTACGGGGCGCGCCACGGACCGCGCAAAGGGCAGGCTCTGCGTGGCCCGGATCGTGGACTTGGTCGGCCGCTGCTCCTCGGGCACGCCGTTCCGTGCCATCTGGGCCGTCAGGTAGGTGAACAGGTCGTCCGGCGTGATCCAGCCGCCGTCCTTGATCAGGCCGTTTCGCAGGCCCTCCACGATCTCGCCGGTGAAGCGGGAGGTACCGAGCGTGGACCCCGGCGGCGCCATCGCCGACGCCGACTGGAGCGCGTCGGAGGCGGTGATGAAGTACACCCCCGTAGGTCGCAGCAGGGTGCTGGGCGCGGGCCGCCGGCCGGTGTCGTCCGAGGTGCCCTTGGCGGTCCAGCCCTGGACGACCGAACCGCTGGAGCAACAGTCCAGCAGCACAAGCTTCGACGCGGCACGGCAGGACGAGAGCATCCGCTCCAGGAACTCGGCCGGTACGGCCGTGCCCGGCAGGTCGTCGGGGTCGGCGTCCCGGGGGAGGAAGTAGAGCTGGTTGTCGTCCTCGCAGAACTCGCCGTGCCCGCTGAAGTACAGCAGGGCCGTCTCGCTCGGCTGCCGTGCCTCCAGGAACGTCTCCACGGCGTGCAGCATCTCCGCGCGGGTCGGCTCAGGGACCATCGCGCACTCGTTGTACATGCCGATCTCGGTCTTCTCCAGCACCGCCCGCATGTAGTGCAGGTCGGCGCGGACGGGCGGCAGATCGTGGTAGGCGTCGCTGTCGTACGTGGAGACGCCGATGAGCATGGCGTACCGGTCGTTGTCGGTCATGCGCGCTCAGCCCGCCGCCGTCGCGTCGTCGTCGCGACCGTCGGCGGGCTCGCCGCTGCCCGCGAGGAACCGATCGATCCGCTCGTCGTCCTCGCGCGCCTCCCTACCCGTGATCTGGAGAGTCGCCCCGTCCGGCCGCCTGACGACGATCGTCCGCTGCGGTACGCGGGCCAGCCAGAGCTGCACCGCCGCCACGACCAGCGAGCCCGCACTGATCAACACCCCGACCGTGTCGACCGACAGCCCGCCCTTCTTCTTGGCCTCACCGGCCGTGCGCCGCCGGGGGATGTCCAGGGCGGCGCCCGGGTCGATGTCGGCGATCTCAGCGAGGAGTTCACGCGCCTCCTTGCGGGCGCGCAACGGGTCCTCGTCCACGATGGAGATCCGGCATCCGGTTCGGTCGCTGGGCATGGTCGTCACGGCGTTTTCCCTCGGTTTTCCGCAGTGTGGACGGGGCACACGAGCGCACGAGATTAGTCCGCGGGACCGACAGCGAGCGCGCGTGTTGCCGTAAACCGCTGGTAATTGGCGTGAAAAGGGCTGTCCGGCGGCAGTCGCGTGCCCTTCACCGCAGGTGCAGCTCCGCCCAGACGGTCTTGCCCGGCCCGCTATCGCGCGGCGTGACGGCCCAACGGCTCGCCAGCTGGGCGACGATGAGCAGTCCCCGGCCCGATTCGGTGTCGTCCGGTGGCTCCTGGACGGTCAGCGGCGGTACGCGTTCGGTCCGGGTGTCGCTCACCTCGACGCGGAGCGTGACGCCGGTCTCGGTCAGCCGGACGCGGAAGTCCCGGCCGGGCACGTGCCCATGGCGGATGGCGTTCGCGGCCAGCTCGGCGGTGATCAGCGTCAGCGTCTCGTTGGCGCGGCCGTCGTACGGGTAGCCCCACTCGTCCAGCCGCTGCGAGACGAGACGCCGGGCGAGGCGGGCGCCGTGCCGCGAGGACGTGAACCGCATCGCGAATTCGCGGAGGAGGGGGGTGGGGTGGTGGTCGCTCCGGGCGGGGTGGGCTTCGGCGGTTGCGGGCTGGTGGGCATGGCTGGATACCCCCTGTACGGGGGAAATCTCGCTGTTCATGTGGCCCACGTTTCCGGCCTCGTCCTAGCGTGGCGAGATACGGCGCGCGCACGGGCAGTTGCTGTGTGTGGCTGTCGCGGCGTGTGTAGGCGGGGCAGAGCGTGACGGGCCGACGCGGGGGCGCGTTGGCCGGGGAGGTGGTACGCCATGGACGAGCCGACGGGTGTGGAGAACGACGGGGCGTCGGGCTTCGGGGAGGGGCCGCAGCGTGAGTCGGGGGTGAGGGCGGGAGCGGAGCCGGAACCGCCACCGGAGGTCGGCTCGGGCATTCTGCGGGTGTTCGGGAGGCAGTTGAAGCGGTTCCGGTTGCGGGCGGGGTTGGAGCGTCCGGAGTTCGCGTCGATGGTGGGGTACTCGGTGTCGACGATCGCTGCGTATGAGCAGGGTCGTCGGATTCCGCCGCCCCGGTTGATCGACCAGGCAGACGAGGTGCTGGACGCGGGCGGGGTCCTGCTGGAGATGAAGGAGGAGGTCGCGCGGGCGCAGTATCCGCCGTTCTTCCGCGATGCGGCGAGGCTGGAGGTAGAGGCGGTTGAGCTGCACGCTTACGACACGCATGTGGTCAAAGGGCTGTTGCAGACCCCGGACTACGCGAGGGCGGTCTTTCGGATGTGGCGTCCCTTGCTGGACGAGGAGACCATCGAGCAACGCGTCGCTGCCCGTCTGGCGAGACAGGAGATCTTCACCCGTCGTCCGCTCCCGCATCTGAGCTTCGTCATCGAAGAGGCTGTGCTGCATAAGCGCCTCGGGGGTGAACAGGTCTGGAGAGGCCAGTTGGAGCACATCATGTTGGCCGGACAGGCTCGGAACGTCGACGTGCAGGTCATGCCTCTGAGGCGTGAGGAGCACGCTGGGCTGGCGGGACCGTTCACCTTGATGGAAACGAAGGATGGGCGGAGGATCGCCTACACAGAGGTCCAAAGCGACAGTCGCCTGCACACGGAGCGCACCAGGGTGCGAGAGCTGGAAGTCACCTACGGGACTCTTCGCGCTCAGGCTCTCACACCGCAGGAGTCGGTGGCTTTGATTGAGAAGCTGCTGAGAGAGGAATGAGCGTGGAGCGTGCCCTGCGCCAACACGAGGTACTTGCATGGTTCAAGAGCAGTTACAGCGCCGGAGATGGTGGAGACTGCGTTGAGGTCGCTATGGAGTGGCGGAAGTCCAGCCACAGCAGTGGAGAAGGGGGCGAATGCGTAGAGGTGAGTGCCTGCCCCCACAAAGTCCATGTACGGGACTCGAAGGACATCACTCGTCCCGGCCTCGCCGTCGATGCTGCCGCGTGGACTGCGTTCGTCAACTTCGCGGCTCGGTAGCGGCTTCTGGTGAGAGAAGTTGAGCGTCTGCCCCTGACACCAGGTGTCAGGGGCAGATCCTTGTCCAGCCACTGCCGACTAACTACACATCCGCTTCTTCGCGAACGGGCGGCGCCCAGCGCCCAGCGGCGATCTCCGCGTCCAGCCGCGCTTGGAAGTGCGCGTGTGCGGCTCTCATCTCGGCCTCCCGGTCTGCCTTGTAGAAGGGGCCCTGGTAACCGTCCGGGGGCGGGGTGCCCTCCGGGTCTTCTAGATGAGAAAGCAGGTCGAGGTAGTCCTGCTTGGTCTGACCGTGGCCGTAGGTGTTGAAGTCGCCTGCGATCTTGCGGCCGTTGGCGTCGAAGTAGGTCGCCGACTCGTAGTCGTACAACTGTGGATAGCGGGACTTGAAGATCGCGACGAGTTGGTCGGCGGTGATGCCGAGCCAGACGGCGACGAGGGCGTCCAACTCGACGAGCGCGGCCCGGCGCTCGTGCTCGGTGCGGAGCGGGGTGCTGTACTCCCAGATCGGCTTGAGACCAGCGGCGAGGGGCTTTAGATGGGGCCAGTCGGGATTAGCCCAGTCCTCGTAGCCCGCCCATTGAGGGTCGAACAGCTCCGTCCAGAGAGCCGCGTAATGGGAGGTGAGGGCGTTTAGGCGGAGGGTGCGGAGGAGGAGGGCGGGGGCGAGGGGGTGCGTTGGTTCGGGGGCGGGCATCCCCAGGGCATCTGCTGAATGAAGGTTTGCTTTGCCGGTGATGCGGAGCATGTAATCGAGCGGGAGGGCGGCCCAGAAACCTGCGGTGAGGGCGGTTAGCCGATTATCCCTCATGGCCATGCTGTACACCGCGTTGGTGTGCGCGGGGCCGGGTGGGACGAGAGCAGCATGCAGACACCGGCTACTGTCGAAGGGGATCATTTTACGCCAGGAAAGTCGGAAGTACGTTGTGGAGGGTCTTCCGAGCCAAGAGTCCTGCGCTGCCAGGTACGTTGCTTCGTCGGTGGCCCGCGCGTAGTTAGTTACAGGGGTGAACGTCTCAGGAATTTCCGCTGGCGCGAGTGAATCCCAGTCTCTATTACTGCGGCAGGGGACCTTGGGTTGCTTCGAGAAGGGAAGAGCCGAGGCGAAGTGTGGTCCTTGGAGGATGACATCCTTGATATCCGGGACGGACTTGTTGACCCAGTGGATCAGTCCCTCCTTCTTAGCGTTGGTCTCGTGGAAACCGCTGGAGGTCATCGGTCGGTGATCTGTCACTCTGTTGGGAAAAGCAGCCAATGCCTCGATCGCCCCTTGTTCGCCAACGAGGACCGGGTACAGCAGAGGCGCCTGCGCCGCTCCACCTGTTGAGCCAGTCAGCGCCTGCCAACTGGCCAGCAAGGCTGTGTCCACGTGCACCACACGCTCGCGGTGTGGCCGGATGTCCCAAGAGCCGTTGTGTTTGATGCCGGGCGTCGGGCCTTGCCCGCCATGGGTCAGAGAACCGAGCAGGGCTTCGACATCACGTAGTTCGCTGAGGTGCACGAATTCAGGCTCTTGCGGCGTACCGTAGATGTGCATCCCGAATTCTGCAGACCGGTTGAGGTCTTCGAATGCCCAGTTCGACGAGTTCACAAAATGTGCGTGAACTCGGAGATGTCGATACGCGGCGGCCCGAATCGCCCCCTCCCGTACGCCGCTAAAGTGCGTGTCCGGGTGGATCAGGCCGGCCCTGCCGTGCGGTGCGCTATGCTGCCACACCCGACCCAGGAATGCCCGGTAGAGGTCGCCCTGGGTACCGACCAGAAGCGGATACGTAGCCGGGCTGCCCAGCGTGGCGACGGCCCCTGCATGGTTGGCCAGCTCGTTGAGCAGGAAATCCAGGCCGCCTGCACGCGTTGCCAGTACGTCTTCTTTGTGGAGGCGCCAGTCCGCCGCACTCGGCTTGTCTTCCAGCACGAACCACGGCTCCAGCTCCGCCAGGACCACATCCTCCTGCCACCGAGGCCTCACCCACGGCGGGTTCCCCACCTGCAGATCAAACCCGCCCCGCGCGAACACCTGCGCGAACTCCAGCTCCCAGTGGAAGAACCCCTGCGCCTTCGCGACATCCTTCGCGACCCCCGTCCACGGGAACCGGATCTCCAGCCACTGGAAGCGATCCATCCCCATCCACTCGGGCAGCTCGTCCTCGTACACCGACAGGTCCTCCAAGGTCTCGAACGTCGAGACCAACGACTCGGCCGGCACATCCTGCGTACCGAGCAACGCTTCCGCGAAGTCGAGCCAGTCGTCCAGGTTCGCCAAGGGGATGACCGGGCGGCGCTGTCCCTTGACCTGCTCCACGCGGCGGCCCGTGCGGCGGCGGGACACCGAGTCGCGGGTCAGCGTCATTTGCTTCGGCTCGGCCGTGAAGCCAGGAAGGGCGTCCGCCTCCCACGCCATCAGAACCCCGGAGTCCTCCTCGGCCGCAGGCGGAACCGACTCCGCTTCCCCCGCCTCGAACTCCGCCGCCCGTTCCGCCAGTGCCTCCGCCCGCGCGTACTGCTCATCCGTACCGTTCAGCAGCGAAGCGCTCTGCACCGGCCAGAACCACAGCGCGCACCACGTGTCCATGAGCTTTTTGAGCCGCCAGTACGGGGTGTCCTCTGCATGGAGATCCGCCAGGACCCCCTCCCGCTGCACCGCGACCTCCGGCTGCCGCAGCCAGCCGTCCTCCGCACCCCACACCGCGATCCGCCGCGAGATGTCCCGCTCCGACAGCTCCAGCCGCCGCACCACCAACCCCCACAGGTACTCGGCCCGCCGGGCCAGCCCCTGCAGCCGGGCCGTCTGCCTGGCCGTCGGCGACTTCGTGATCGCCTTACGCCACGCGGCCAGCGCCTTCGCGGCCTCCGGCGCGAGTGCCTTCGCCTCCTTCTCGGCCGCTACCGCGCCCCACTCTTTCGCCGGGAGCAGGAAGTGGTGCACCGCCCCCTCCGGCAGTGCCTCGCCCCCCAGCGCATCGGCCAGCGGGAAGCGCTCCGGCGTACTCCCCAGCCAGCCGTCCTTCTTCAACCTGTCCGCCGCGTACACCTCGCGTCGCCCGCCGATCAGCGAGTTGCCGCGCCGCAGGTGCAGACCGAACCAAGGGGCCTCCATGCCCGGGTGCATGGTGTTGAGCCAGAGCGAGACCTCGGCCAGCTCCACGGCCGTCTCGTTCAAGTCGACGCCGTACGAGTTGTGCAGGGCGATGTACGCCTTGACCTTCTGGAGCTCGACGGCGTACTGCTCGGTGTCGATCGACTGCCCAAGCTCGCGCTGCCTGCGCCGCAGATACTCCGCCGCGACCTGGTTGATCGCCTCGTTGAGGAACGCCCCGGAGCCGAGCGCCGGCTCACAGATCCGCCACTCCAGCAGCTCCCGCGCGTCCGTCGTCGTGCCGTCCTGGTCCAGGCGCTGCTGGAGGGTGAGCTGCACGGTGACCTTGGTCAGCGACTCGGGCGTGTAGTAGGAGGCGGAGGTCTGGCGGTCGCGGCCCGAGAGCCGGTACACGAACGAGCCCGGGGCATGCCGCACCCGCAGCACTTCGCCCGTGTCCCGGTCCTGCCGCCGCACGAACACCGAATCCGGATACTCGTCGACCTTCGAGTGAGGCACCAGCCAGGAGCCGTCCTTCGGGTCGCCGCCCTTGGCGACCTCGTACAGCTCCTCGCCCGCGATGAAGCCGCTGTAGGACATCAGGCCCTCATACACCGCCCCGAGCTGGTTGATGCCGAGCTGGGCGTACGAGATGAAGCCGCCACGCTCGCCCTTCTTGCCTCGTGTGATCATCAGGCGGTGCAGCACCTCGTACAGCGTGGCGTTGCGCAGCCGCGTGTCGAGGTAGCGGACGGACTCGCCCCGGGCCAGGGCCTCGTCGGAGTCGTGGCGCGGGTCGGGGAGGGTGTCGGCGCCGATGAGGCGGATCGACTCGGGCTCGAACAGCTTGCTGTGCAGCGGCTCGAAGCGCAGGCCGGCGTCCTCGCTGGTCTTCTCGCCCACCGGATCGGTCTCCACACCATGCGTGCGCCTAGACCGATAGCCGACCTGCACCTTGAGGAACAGCAGGTCCAGGGACTCGTACAGGTAGAAGCCCCTACGGGCCTCCTCACCGACCGGCTGGCGGTCGGCGATCAGCTCGCCGAGCCGCCCCAGCCCGTACCCCTGCTGGTACTCGGGGTACTCGGCGGGGAGGATGCCCAGCTCGGGGCGGGCCTCGGCATACAGCAGGAACAGGATGCGGTACAGGTAGCGCAGCGACTCGCGGGTCAGCCGGCGGCCGAGCTCCGGGAGCTCGCCGATGTCCTCGGGGCTGACGCCCTGCTCGGCCAGCCGGGCCAGCACCTCGTTGGCGATCAGCTCGACGCTCGTCCGGAGGCCGTCGCGCAGCTCGCTGGAGACGCCCACGGCGTGCTTGGACGACTTGCCGAGGAGTTCGGCGAGGGGGTTCTCGCCGCCTTCCTCGGGGGTGAGCAGCGAGTCCGCGCCGAACAGGGCGGCCACGGTGTCGAGTTCGCCACCCGCCCGGGTGTCGTTGCGCTGCAACGCCGTGTCGAGGGAGACGGCGAGATAGCGACCCTCGCCCCACACCGCGCGGTCGGCCAGGACGATCACGCCGCCGCCGAGCAGCAGCACGTACCGGGGCGGCTCCTCGCAGGCGAAGAGGAACGAGGCCAGCTTGGAGCCGGTGGTGAGGGTGGTCGAGCCGTCGAGCACGACCTGCTCCAGCAACCGGCCCCGGCCCTCGGACTCGAGGGCGGCGTCCGGTTCGGCGGCCCAGCCGCAGTCCAGGGCGACCAGGCCCTTCTCGGAGTGCGCGACGGGGATCTCGTACGTCTGGCCCGCGCGCTCCTTCGTGAGGGTGCGCGGCTTCGCGTCGTAGCCGAGGGCGCGCAGCACCTCGGCGTTGAGGGACCGGACCCGCTCCCGCCACTCCGGGGAGCCGTACGTCAGCGTGTCGTCGTCGGTGTCGGATACGGCGGCGATGCCGTCCTCGTCCTCGGGGAGGGCGAAGAAGGAGCGGGCCCTGAAGTAGGAGCGGCGCAGTTCGCGCAGCCCGGTCCGGGGGGTCACGGGCAGTTCGCCGCCGCCGGGGGCCGCCGCCTCGGGCTGTCCGGGCTGTCCGGTCTGTTCGGGCTGCGGGGCGCCGTCGGTCCGCGTCGCGGGCCTCGCGGCCTCCTCGCGCTCCTTCCACGTCTGGAGCAGGCCCGACTTGAGGTCCTTGGGCAGCACCTCGGCCAGGTAGTGGGCCGAGAAGTAGTCGCCGCGGTTGACCAGGGAGTCGTACGTCATGACAGCTTCTCTCAGCGGGTCACGGGGGCGCGGAGCCACCAGGCGGCGGGCACGGACAGCGGCGGGGGACCGAGGGTGACGGGGGGTGGCCCGTCATGGTCGTCGCGCTTGCGGTCGGGGTCCGGGAGGAGCACCGCGAGGACCCGCAGCAGCGGGCGGCCCGTCGTGAGCAGGGAGTCGGCGAGATCGGCCAGGCGCTCCTTGGCGCGCTCTCCGGCGAGGGTGGGCTGGTGCCAGGTGGCGAGGCGGCGCTTGTACTCCGCGATGGGCTCGCGCAGCGGTTCGTCCCAGGCGTCGCGGCGCTCGTCGAGGAACGTCTCCGCCGTGCGCAGGACTTCGGGCAGGGCCTCGCGCAGCGGCCCGGGGTCGCGGTAGTGGCGCTTGTTGGCCATGCTCGGGCCGACCCCACAGCGGCGCAGCAGGGACACCATGTCGTCGTCGACCGCGCCCTTGCGGGTCACGCCCATCCACTTGACGACGGTGGGTTTGCCGAGCTTGTTCGAGTAGACGCCCTGGATCAGGTAGATCGGCTCCGCCACGTTCGCGGTGATCATGGGAGCTTCCTGGCGGCCCAGGCGGACGAGCACCTTGTCGGTGAGCCACTCGACGACCGGATGCAGGTCGGTCAGCAGGGAGATCTCCGGCCAGCTGGAAGTCGAGGACTCCCGGGCCCGCTGGAGGGAGTGCTCGGCGAGGCGGCGATTGAAGGTGACGAGGAGGCGATCGCGCAGCCGCTGCTCGCGGAGATAGTCCATGGGCAGGGCCCTGAGACGGTGGACGAGATCGGCGGGCGGGCGGAAGGAGAGCAGGCCCGACTGCGGGTCGCGGTCCAGCTCCAGCCGGTCGTGGGCGTCGGGGTAGACCTCGCCCAGCGCCTCGTCCAGGAAGTGCGCGCTGGAGTCGAAGAGGCGGGGGATCACGGGGGAGCCGCTGGCGCGGCCGGACGCCGCCGAAGCCGCGCCGGGCGCGGCCGTACGCCCGGAGCCTTCGGGAGCGGCCGCACCGGCCGACTGGGATGGCTCGTGCAGGTCCGCCGGTTCGTCGCCGACCGAGCCGAAGAAGTCGGCGAGGAAGTCGTCCATGCCCGCGTCCCCTCCGTCCCCGCCGTTCGCGCCGGGGCGGCGGGAATCCAGGGACTCGTCCACGGACTTCCCGCGCAGCAGGTCCTGGATGAGGGACTTCTCCTCCGCCTCTGCCCGGTACAGGCCGGTCACGGCCTCGGCGGTGCCCAGGGAGCGGTGGGCCTGGTCCTCGCGGTCCAGCAGCCGCTCGGCGACGACCGTGTCGTCCTTGGCGCCCTCGACCTCACTGGTCAGGATCAGCGCGCGGAACTGCGGTGGCCGGGCCTGCCCGTACCGGTCGATGCGGCCGTTGCGCTGCTCGATGCGGATCAGCGACCACGGCACGTCGTAATGGATCAGCTGGTTGCACTGGCGGTGCAGGTTGACGCCCTCGGAGGCCACGTCGCCGGTCAGCAGCACGCGTACGGGCGTGTCGGCCAGGCCGAACTCCTCCACACAGGCCATCTGCTGCTCGTCGGAGAGGCCGCCGTGCATGACGCGGACGCAGTCGCGGGCCGCGCGGCCCTTGAAGCCGAGTTCGGCCGGAAGCACCTGGGCCAGCCACTGGAGGGTCTGCACGCGTTCGGAGAAGACGACGACCCGCTCATCGGAGGTGGGGCCGACACCGATCTCCTCCTTGAGCTCGTGCACGAGGGCGGAGAACTTCGCCGAGTCGGCCTCGGTCAGATCGGCGGCCAGCTCCGACAGTCTTTCCAGCGCGGCCAGTTCGGCGGCGGTGCCCCGCGGGTCGTCCTTCTTCTCCAGGGTCTTGACGCGCGCCGAGACGGTGGCCTTAAGGGCGGCGGGGGAGGAAAGGAACGACTTCAGCAGCGTGTACGGGAAGAGGGGGACCGAGCTCACCGAGGTGGCGCCGTCACGGGGCAGCCAGACGGACGCCAGCTCCTCGAAGATCTTCTCCTCGGCCGGGGTCGCCGGGCAGTGCACCGACCGGGAGGGCCCGCGGTCCGCCCACTGGCCCTTCATCTGCTCGCGGACCTCGGGACTGATCTTCGTACGGCGGATGAACAGGTGCTTGATGTCGTCGGCGCGGTAGTTCTCCGGGTCGCGGATCGCCGCCGGATCCAGCAGGCTGATCAGCTCGGCGAACGACCGCGCGTCGCCGTTGTGCGGGGTGGCGGAGGCAAGGATCAGGGCGTCGGTGCGGGGAGCGAGGACCTGCGCGAGCTGGTTGCGCAGGGAGCCGCGGTTGATCAGGTTGTGCGACTCGTCGATGACGACGGCGTCCCAGCGGATCTGCTCCAGATGGTGCCGGTACTGATCGGCGTTCTTGAGGGTGTCGATGGAGACGATGACCCGCTTGAAGGAGGTGAAGGGGTTGCGGCCGGCCGGGATCTCCCGCTGGATCCGCTCGATACCGACCGAGTCCAGCCGTACCAGGGGGATCGAGAAGCGTGTCCACAGCTCGTGCTGGAACTGCTCCAGCACATGCTGCGGGGTGACGACGAGGATGCGCTCGCCCCGGCCGCGGCGGATCAGCTCGGCGAGCGTCAAGCCGATCTCCAGGGTCTTGCCCAACCCCACCACGTCGGCGATCAACAGGCGCGGGCGGAGATTCGCGCCGGACAGGGCCAGCTCGGCGGGGCGCCGCTGGTAGGGCAAGGAGTCCAGCAGGAACGAGTCGGCCAGGGCGAGCCGGCGCTCCGACTGGGGCAGCGCGGTGCGGCGCAACACCGCCTCCAGGAACAGTCGGGAGCGCCGGTAGTTCGGCGAGTCGTCCGGGACCAGCCGGGTGTCGCGCGGGTCCAGCAGCTCGATCCGGTCCAGGCCGGAGAAGAACACCGCCTCCTGGTCGCGTACGAACTCCGACACCCCGACGACCTCCAGCCGGGTGCCGTCTTCCGCCGTCGGCGCGGAACTCCTGACCAGCCACTCCTCGTCCCGTACGAGGACCTGGGCGCCGGCCGGGTACTGGTCCTGGACCGTCCGATCCGCTGTTGCGCCGCTGTGCTCCGCGCTGGTCTGGACGGCGGTCACCCGTGGCCTCCTGAGGTCGTACGTGGGGCGGGCCCTTCAAGGGCCCGTTAAGTATCGCCGGTCTGGCGGGCGTATGGGTCAGAAGGGCGTACTGGCGGCGTAGGCCTCACGCAGCCGCTGCGCGGTGATACGGGCCTGAGCGCTGTGCCGCAGCGAGCGCCGCCCGGTGGCACCGCGGTCCTTGGAGCGGGTGGCGGGCCGTGCGGGGGTCTGTCCGGACGCCTCCCCGCGGGCTGCCCCTTGACCCGTGCGGTCGGCGGTCGGCGCGGCGGGGGCGTCCGCGGAGGCGGCGGGAGGAGGCACCGGCGGCTGCTGCCGGCTTGGCGGAGCGTCGGCCGCCTCCGCGGGCGGCTTTGAAGACGCCCCGGCTCGTGGAACGGCCAACAGCTCGTCCAAGAGGTGCGCCGGAGCCGCCGTGTAGCTGGTGAGCCTGCGCCGCGCCTGGGCGACCTTCAGCCCCTGCGCTTCGATCAGCGCCCGGCACTGCCGCACCACGTCGTCGAGCGGGGGCCGGTCCTGCGCCCGGTGGGCCAGCATCGCCGTCAGCAGTGGCACCAGCTCATCCGGCGCCCCGGACAGATCCGGGGCGGTCGTGGGATCGACGATCTGGTGGAACAGGACGTGGATGTTGTCGGCCCGGTAGGGGAGGTGGCCAGAAGCGGCGAACAGCAGCACGGCGCCCAGCGCGTACACATCGACCGCGGGCGTCAGCGGCCGCTTGCCGTTCGCCTGCTCAGGGGGCATGCAGGAAGGGGTGCCGACGACCGTGTTAGGGGAGGTCAGCGACACGCTCGACTCGGCGAACACGGCGAGCCCGAAGTCGATGACCTTCGGCCCGTTCGGACCCAGGAGCACATTGGCGGGCTTGAGATCGCGGTGCAGCAGACCCTGCTTGTGCACAGTCGCCAGCGCCTCGGCGAGCGTCGCGCCCAGGGAGGCGGTGAGCAGGGCGGGCAGCGGGCCGTGACTGCCCACGTGTCGGCTCAGGTCCAGCCCCTCGACGTACTCGGTGGCCAGCCATGGCGGGTCCGCCTCCACGTCGGCGTCCAACAGGGCGGCGATCCGCGCCCCCCAGACCGTCTTGAGGATCTCCACTTCCTGCGCGAACCTCTGCCGCGTCTCGGAGTCCACCACAGACGGCTTGATCACCTTCACAGCGGCCGGCTCCCCACCCGGCGACTCCCCCAGGTACACCTGCCCCATGCCACCGTGCCCGATCCTGCCGAGCAACTCGTACCCGCCGAGCTCGGCGGGGTCCTCGGGGCTGAGGGGCGCGATGTGCACGTGAGGCCTCGCTTTCGGGACGGGGCGTGCTGGGGTCGGTGCTCATCGTCACGCTAGACCACTCTCTGAGGATGTGGATGGCGCGGGCCATCCACGGGTAGCCCCACGGGAGACTGCCCACCGCTCTCACTGACGGAGTCCGCCCGGCGGGTTCTGCTTATAGGCGCGGTGGAGATAGGTCCTGCGTTTGGCACCCCGATTCCGAGTGCGCGCCTGACGCGCGCGGACCGACTCCTCGCTGGATTCCGTAGCCACCACGACGCTGTGGCCGGTGTCCACACGTCGCTTCACCAATGCGTACAGCTGCTCCCTGGTTGTGCCTACTGTTCCAGCAAGACCGTGCTTGACGAGGTCGATGAACTGAGTGCTGGTGAGATGCCGTTCAACATGATCGTATCCGAGGATCCGCGCTGTGCTGTTCGCTCGTTTACCGCGTGTGGAGTCGTCTTCGAGTAGGAGACGGACGTACGAGACAGGCAGATACATGCCTCGCGCGAGCTCTTGGGTCGGGCGCTTTTCTGCATTCCGTGGCCAATATGCCAGCTTCAGGAAGCAGGGGTCGTTGCCGAGCCGCCATTCGCTCGGCCGCGTCGGAGGACAGCTCAACTTGGCTGTTTCCTCGAGCCGGTCGAGTTGGTGTCTCAGCCGTGTGTCCACATAGATCGAGCGAGTGTCAGGATCAAGCCGCTTGTACTGGACGAAGACGAAGCTCTTGGTGGGCTCGTGGTAGTAGAGCATATCTGTGCCCAGACGCGATTCGACCGGCGTGGCGTTGACGTTGACCACTTCGAGCCGCCTTCCTGAGGCGTCGTGGAGTACGTGAATGTCGCAGCGGACCGTGGTGCCTTGTTGCCATTCGCTGAACATCCCGAATGCCTCGCCGGCGACGCGGACGTCGTAGTCGATGAGGCTATGCTCCACGGGCTGCGGAATCAGCCCGGCAGTGTACGGGTCGTCTTCTGACGGCGGCTGTCGCCATGCAGCAAGTGCGGCGAGTGGGAAGTCTGCGATGCGAAGCAGGCTTCCTGTTGCATCGCGCTGCTCCTGCCAGGACTCGTCTGCCGCACTGCTTCCGAAGAGAGGCGGGTCGGCTTGGGCGATCAGCCAGTCGAGCAGGGGCCCGAGATCGGGGTGTGCCGCGCGGAGCGCACCCTCCAGCGATTGCCATACGGGGTTGCTGCAGGCACCTACGGTGCCTGGCACTGATGCATCGTCGAACTCTTGGCGCAGAGGTGCTGGTATGTCCTGGAGGATGCCATCAGGGCCGTCGAGTGGAACGACTTGCCCGCACTCTCGGAGCGGATCGACGGTGATGCTCTTGTCGACCGCTCCCACAGTGCCATGACGAGCGACGATGCCTATCCATGCCAGCCACCGTGATCGGTCCCGGCCGGGCTGGGGTGGTGCCTCGCCGATCAAGAGTGCGATGGGCGGGCCGTCAAGTGCCGCGTTGATGTTCAGGCTTTTGGGGCGGGACTTGGTCAACCGCTGCTCAATCCTGAACTTGCCCAGGTTGGCTTTGAGTTCGTTCTCGCTCAAGGTCACGATGAAGGCCACGCGTGGAGCTTATCCAGCTGTCTGGGCCATGGTCTTTATCTAAATTACTCCCTGGAGCTGCTGGCCCTGTAACGAGGAGTGCTGGGCCGGAGTGAGGCTGTGTCAGGCCTTGAAGACGGTGATGCGGGGGCCGCACAGCGTGATGAGGTCTTCCGGATCGGAGGTAACAACCGTGGTGGGCCGGGGGCAGCGAGGGCGGTAGCGCTGAGCATGGCGTCGACGGCGTACTTGTGACCGTGCAGGCCGGCGTCGGCCAGGACCGAGATGAGCTCCTTGAGGTTGTCGTGCTCGATCTGGCGGGCCACCGTGGCGGCGACGTATGGCGACGTATGCGGGCAGGCCGGACGGTCGACCATCACGCACGCGGTCGGGTCGGCCGACTGGTCGCGGGCCGACCGTGCCTTGTCGAAGTCGACTACCCCGCCTCCGAAGCCGGCCGCCTCCCGCGCCAACGCCTTGGAGTAGGAGGTGACCTCCCACAGCACAGGGCCTCCAGTCCGCACGGGCCAGGCACGCTGCGTGCTGGACGGCGAGAAACCGGGACACCCCGAACGCCTGCGATCCCGCCCCGGATGCGGTGCGGGCCCGTGCCGGGGCAAGCCCGCGTTCCAGGCCGGTGCGAACGAACCGCTCCGTGTGGCGGCACCCGGTTGCACCGTCCGGAGCTGTGGGGGCGGGTGTCACCCGTGCCCGCCCCGCCCAGGAAATCTGTGCCCCGCTTCGGATTCGGGTCGCGCAGTCGGCCCGGCCCTTACTCGGTGATGAACTTCCTGAGCGTGAAGCCAAGGGTTGCCGCGCCGATGAAGGCCGCGCCCCCTGACGCCAGCGAGGCGTAGACAGGTGCTCCGGTCATCCAGAGAGCGGCCGTGCAGAGCATCGCAGCGACCAGCGCGCCAAGCATGATGACCGCTGCCCACAGGCTCCGCAGTGCTTGATCATTGTTGGACAACCTGCATCAATCCCCTCATCGATGGACTCGTTGCCGTGTCGAGGACTGTTGTAGCCAATCTGCCCTCGACCGCGCCACGAATGCTGACAGGGGAAAAACCGCAGGTCAAAAGGCATGATTTACCTTCCTGAAGGGGGAAGGGTGCGGCAGTGCAGTGGACATCTGCGTTTGTGCTGTAGTGTGATGCCGCTCTTACAGCTGTGCACCTGTCGTCGTGGCGGGATCTATAGAAGAACCATGAACCCCCTTGTATCGCTAAGTACTCCCGGATCCCGGTTCCTCCTGCAGGAAGGTAAAAGTCGTGTCGAGCGGCGAGCAGCGCGCCGAGGCGGTCCGCCTGCTGAAGGGTGCAGCCGACAAGGTGAAGAGGTCGGGGCGCGTTCCGTTCCCGCCGGCCTTCGTCATAGCTGCGGAGGGTGCGGAGGAGGAACCTCCGCTCGCCAGGTTGATCCAGGGCGGGCGCGGCGGTGAAGTGCGGCTGAAGCTGTATATGTGCATCACGATGATGGCCACGGGAAAGCCGTATGACTTGAGGACGCCACCAAGCTCGCATGGTTGGACGCGGATGCTTGCCTTGGATCCGAAGAAGGGGCCGCGAAGGGTCGCCAGCAACTTGAAGTGGCTTGGCGACAACCAGTTCATTCGTCTTGAACCACAGTGGGGCCGCCCGTCTGCGATCACGTTGCTAAGCGCAACTGGTGACGGCAAGGAATACAGCCAGCCGAGGGACGGGAACCGGTACGTTGGGGTGCCACTGGGGTTCTGGATCCACGGGTGGCTTCTGTGTTTGTCGCCGACCGCGACAGCCGTCCTGTTTGCACTCATCGAAGTTCTGGGAGGGCACTCCGAGGCGAGATATATCCCAACGACCAGGCGTCAGCGTTACGGCCTGTCTCCCGACACCTGGACGAAGGCCCGTAAGGAGTTGGAGGCCCGGAGCTTGCTCGTCGTAAAGCGGGAGCCACAGGGTGACTTCTACGACTTCATGCGGTTGCGAAACGCCTACCAGCTCGACCTCGAACGACTGGACTCCCCGCCCAGTTGGTGATGCCCCCGGGGTGCTGCCCTATCGCAGCTCTATCGCAATCAGCGCGTAACAACGACGAAGAGCCGCACTCAGTGGAACTGGGCGCGGCTCTTCATTCACGGCATCCGCCCTTGCCAGCGCGTGATCTGCGCTGGCTGTCGGCGAGTGCCCCCGGCAGGATTCGAACCTGCGCACGAACATAGGCAATGTGCTCAGGCATCGTGACGGTCAGGCCATCATGATCGATCTCGATGACTTCACACTGGCTCCGCGGGAATGGGATCTCGTCCTCACTGCGATCTTCTACGACCGCTTCGGCTGGCACACGCGCTCGGAGTATGAGGCTTTCGTCTATCGCTACGGGTTCGATCTGATGAATTGGCCTGGCTATCCGGTGCTGGCTGACCTGCGCGAGCTGATGATGGTGGTTTGGCTCGGACAGCAGGTGCCCGCTAATAGGAAGTCGGCTGAGGAGTTCGACCGGCGTATGCAGTCCCTTCGGACTGGTTGCGGACGTCAGGAATGGCAGCCATTCTAGTTTCGGCTCAATGTCGCCTTATGTTCATTCTTTCGCATTCCACCAAATGCGCGAATCTCGTGCCGTCCTGTAAATAGCGGCGACTTCCTGAGCTGTTAGGACTTGGGGAAGATTTGAGAGGTAGTGCGCAAGATCTTCTCCTCGCATCACCACGACTCCGCATGCTTGGCGAGTCCCTGTGACCCTCCCTCCGCCAACATACGCTAAAGCGGGTCGCACGAATATCGCCTGCCCCATACCGTCTGTCAGTACAGAAGCTGCGCTGCTTGCCTCTTCTTTGGCCCGACGGATCATAGAGTCAGAATCTTCGGTGTTCTCGGCGTGCAGACCATCATTCATGACTTCCACGACCGCCTTCGGGTGATGCTTCGTATTGATGGTCCAGATGCCAGTCTTGGCGATCACTAGGTGGTCGATATCCCCTCCAACTGGACAGGGGACTGAGTGGAGAGTTGTGAAACTGGCTCCCGATACTCTGTCGAGTAGATCTGCCATCATCGCTTCGCCGTCGGCACCTAGATGCCACGAAGTATGGCCTAAGGGGTTGCCTGTCTCCGACATTGCTCTCTTGGTTAGAGCTTCGCCGGGTTCGTTGTTCGCTAAGTCGAATTTCGCAGGAATTAAACTGCCGCTCGGTTTGGTGGAGTGAACTCCGTCTCGGGTTTTCTGTGGGCGGCGGGGGTTTATGGGGTGTGCGTGGTTTGGGTGGAACTTCCGCTTCCGTCTCGCGCGTGCTTTCAGGAGGCGATCGCAGCAGAAGACTAGGGTTACAGCGATGATCGCAAGGATTATTTCCATTTTCCCTCCGTGTGCTGGAGAGTTACAAGCACCTGCCTGCTATCAAGGGGCTGCGTTTGGAGCGGTAGCTGTCCACAGCTCGTGGTCGGCGGCTTGCCCGTAGAAGTCGCAGGTGGTTGAGGTGTCGCCGACGTTGGCGAGGTGATGACCGGAACTCGGCGAGATAGCTCACGCAGCGGGCGGACTCGAGCTGTTCACCGAGGTCGAGGGCGTCCAGGGCTACGCGGCACGCTTCCTCGGGGTCCCCTGCCCGTAGGTGCGCGTCCGCCAGAACCATCGTTGCGAAGAAGTCGCTCCGGACATGGCTGCCGCTCATCGCGTTCTCGGCGTGGGCGACGGCTCGGCGGGCGCTGTTCACGTCGCGGAAGCAGTGGGCGGCCTCGGCGGCTAGCTCGGCTTCGTCGAAGTAGGCGATCCACTCGGGCTCGTCGGCGCTGTTGCGGCTCTCCAGCGCCTTGGCTGCTTCGGCCAGGGCAAGTTCGCATGCGCGGGTGTCCCCTGTGCGGGCCAAGGCGCGGGCCTCCATGGCGTGGAACTGGGCCATGAGGGTTGGGGTCGCGACTCCTGAGATGCCCATGCGGGCGGCGCGGGCGAGCGTGGCCGCCTCGGTGTAGTGCCCCAGGAACGTGGCCTGGTGGCTCATCGCCGACAGTATGCTTCCCGCCAGCCGGCGGTCATCGCCATCCTGGGCGAGGCGGAGGGCCTGGAGGAAGTACCGCTGCGCGAGACCGTGATGGCACGAATCGTAGGACATCCACCCGGCGAGGAGCGTGGACTCCGCCACGGTCGAGAAGAGCGCGCGTCCAACAGCTTCCGTGTACTGGCCGGTGAGCAGAGGAGCGACGTCGCGGCTGAGGTACTGCACCACTGAGTGGCGGGCGTGATCTCCGCCGAATCGATCGTCAAGCTGGGCGAACATGCCGCTGGTGGACTTGACCATTGCCACGTCTGCGAGGCCGACGCGGGCACTGCCCTTCCTCGGGGCTGCGGGGAAGGATGGCTCAGGTGCTACGAGCCACCGGAGAGACGCTTCGCTCCACGCGGGCTGTGACGGCTCGGACAGCACCAGCGGTTCGTACCCGTGCAAGTCCGCGCGCCAGAGCTGATCGACTGCTCTGAACGCATCCTCCGGGGTGGGTGGATAGCGGGTCTCAAGGAGTTGGGTGTCCTGGCCGGTGAGGTGGTTCAGCCCGAGCTCGGCGGCGGTCATCTCGAGCGCTTCGCAAACCAGCGGCCCGTAGAACTCATCAGGGGTGCTATGCAGGTTCTCCCAGCTGGCGATGCGGCGTTTGACGCTGGCGTCGGTCGGAAGGGCTGTTCCTCGTCGCGCTGCGGCGGCGCGCATCTCTCGCACCAGGCGCAGCTGACCCCAACCGCGGTTCTTCCGGGTCTCGCGCAGGAGCGTGCCGAACGGTGGTGCCGAGTCCGTGGTGCTCGCCTCCTCCTGAGTGACGAAGCTGTCACTTTGCGTTCCCTTGAATCTACGCAATCAAAGCCGCTGATGGGAGCGGTATTTCAGGTTGGTCGTGCGTGGAAAGAGATGACGTGGGGTGACGTGGGTTGGTGGTGGGCGTCATCCCGCATCACCCCTCGTCATCTGCCCAGCTCAGGGGCGTGGGACAGACGCTAGTTCTGCGGCGGCTGACAGGTCGTCGGCGAGGCTAGCGAAGTGGGGCGCCATGCAGATGATGACGAAACGGGGGGTTCAGTGGCTGTCCGCTGCGGCGGATAGCCCAGAGGAGTGCCGGGCGGCATGGACGCGGGATCCGCGTAGTCCGTACACGCTGCCCACGGGACGCTTCTTCGACGTGGTGGTGATTGAGCAGCGGATCGGCCTGGAGACGTTCGAGCAGTTGGACCGACGTGGCTTGCCGATAGGCCCCGTACTGGCCGACTGGGGTGCGAAGCAGGTCGGGTTCTTCCTCCCTTCGAAGTCGCGTCAGAGGTTCGACGACAAGGTGAAGGGGGAGACACCACATCCCCCGGAGTACCGGTACCTGGGTCCGGAATCGGTGGTCGTTGTTCCTGGGCCGATGCCGCTCAGCGGGGATCGATACGCATGGCTGCGCGCGCCGATGCGGAGGCCAGAGGCGAACCCTGCGCGATTGGGCGCGCTGGCTGCCATGTTCGTTGCCGCCGCCTCGGTGGTGTTGCGGGCCGACCGGTATGGCGAGGAGCAGAACGAGCGAGGGGCGCCGGACGCGGGTGCGTCTTGCTCTGGGCAGGAGGATGCCCATGCACAGTGAGGGCGGGAAGTCGGATGACAGCGCGTCCTGGGCTCCACACACAAGCCAGGAGTGGTACGCGGCGCGTGATGCGGCGGCGGCCCTGCGGGATGTCCTGACCGCGGTGGGCATGCAACGGGAATTCCCGTATCTCCGGGCCGACCTGAATGCGTTCGGACACGGGCTCATTGAGCTTGGGCGCGTTTCTCCTGAGACGGCCGAGCGATTGGCGGAGCTGCTGCGCCGTGCCATTTCGTGCCCGAATGATCTTCGCAACCAAGCACAGGGGAGGAAGCCGTGACGGACCCACGAGGTGTGTGCGCGAGGCGCGCGGAGGATCTTGCGCCGGAGGTGCCGTATGTACGGGGCTGGGCGGCTGCGAAGCGGGGTGCGGAGGCTCTTGCGGAGAAGTTGCGGGCGGTGGGGTTGGAATCCGATTTCCCGGGGCTCAGGGCTGACGTGAATGTTGCCGGTGAGGGAATGGTGTGCCTCGGGGAGGTGCGGCCGGAGGCGGTTCAGTACCTGGTCGGAATGCTCGTCACGGGGCTTGCTTTGGAGATGGCGGAGCAGGTGGGGGCGAGCGCTGACGGCGAGCGGCCTCGTGTGCCTCGGCAGCCTGGCGCCGAGGGGTAGGGGTTGGCATGCGGAGCGAGTTGGTGCGCGTCGTGACTGTCTACGCGTCCACTGTGCGGATAGGCGACATTGTGAATATCGGCGGGACGGAATCCCGCGTGGACAACATGTTTGCCTTACATGGCGGTGGGAAGCGGTTGATCCTCGACACGAGCGAACCGTTCACGCTTGGCCCTGCTGTCCCCTTGTTCGCCAAACGGCTCAGCATCATCGAAATAACGCGCTGAATATTTGCATCACCCATGGCGACCGATTCGGGTTAGGGTCGCGAATACGGAAGAACTCGCGGGAACATCATGCTTCGGGCCCCGCGCGCCACCGATTAACTGCGGTTGGTGTGCGGGGCCGTGGTGTCTTACCGGGGCCGGGGAGTGTCGAGCGTGGGCACGCGGGCGGCCGGAGAGTGTTGGGCCGGTGGCCTGCCCGGTTTGGGGTCGAGCATGATCAGGGGGCCGTACGCTGGTTGGCAACTCGGGCAGGCTTTGGACCTGCCCGCAATTAGCACGAGTGGCCCCCTGGTCTTGCTCGACGCGGGACCCGAACCGGGGAGGTGGCTCAAGACTCTTCGGCCGCCCGCCCCAGCCATGAACTTGAAACGCCCTGACGCGCATTGGCTACGGGCGTCCCGTCCGTCCGGCCGGGACCGGCGCCCCAGCGCCGCAGCCCGGACGGGGCGGCGGGGCGCCCGGCGGCGCGCATGCGCCGCCCTTGAAGACGTAGAGAAAGTTTGAGCCAAGCTCGCAAGCGTCGCGTGTCCGGTCCCGGGAGATGCTTGACACTTCGGTCCCAGCTGATGGTTGACAGTGGCCGTGATCGGCTTTTCTGTGCGCGTCGTTGCGGTGCGTGGCAGGAGGCCGGGATTGGCGCTGGTGGAGTTGTCGGTC